>CAYORA010000023.1:0-15978 GCA_964406285.1 uncultured Gammaproteobacteria bacterium | reverse complement strand
AAACTTCGATCCGGAATTTAAGCCAGAACTTACACCCAAAGAAATGTTAAGGTTGGGAGTTTTTGGCGGGCGTTATATGACAGATTGCGCTCAGGAATTTCCAAAAGACTGGTTTGAATACGCAAAATTAGATCCAAAAGGCCCAGATAAAAATCTAAATTATTTTAAAGTTAATGCTTCCCAGCCTCTAAAGGTTTGGATTAAAAAAGGATGGATTAGGGAGCAGGATCCAAGAGGTTGGTTTCAGTGGTATTGTCGATATTATATGGGTAGGCGATCTGTGGATGACGACAGGCAGATCAAAAGATGGAAAGCAATTAAGCGTCATATAGCTCAAGTTAAAAGAAATTGTGGAAAAGGAGATTTATCTTGCAGGCCGCGTCAGCGCCAGGCAATTCTACACTGGGCATATGATTCCCGAAAGATTTAACGCTCTACTAGGTCATGCTGGCCATGGCGTCTTGGAAGTGGTCTTTCTTCAATCAAATTTTTTCTAATTGGTGCTAAAGCTGTAAGATGTGGGGTGTGGTCAATCACTCTCGGAGCATGTTCACCCTGTGGTACAAGCTTCACCACTAGTTCTCTCATAGTGTTTGGACTAATTCCATCTGCTCCTTGAGGTGTTGGTCCGCCTGATCTCATTACTTCGTGAATTCCTGGCATAAGAGGTTATTATAGTTTGAGTTTAAGATTTGTCAAATCTAGATTTTTATTATTTTCTCCCAAGGGAATTTTTCTCGGCCGAAATGACCATAGGAAGATGTTTTTAGGTAAATCGGTTTTCGCAGATTAAGACCTTCGATAATTCCCTCGACAGATGTATCGAGAATTTTATCCATGAAATCTTTTATAACTTTATTTGTTGTTTTTTCTGTGCCAAAGGTTTCTACTTCTTGCATGACCGGTTTTTTAGCGCCAATAAAATACGCGAGTCTAACTTCTGCTTTGTCTGCCAAATTATTTGCCACAATATTTTTTGCTAAAAATCTCGCAGCGTAAGCTCCTGATCTATCTACTTTAGTTGGATCTTTTCCTGAGAAAGCACCTCCGCCCACTCTGGCGTAGCCTCCATAAGTATCCACTATTATTTTTCTTCCGGTGAGCCCTGCATCTGATCCTGGTCCTGGCATATGCCAGATGCCAGTTCCGTTAAGAATTAATTCTTTTATTGAAATTTTGAATCCGAACTCTTCGAGTATTGGTTTGACAATAAATTTGAAAATATCCTCTTTAACCTGTTCCAATTTGATTTTTTCATCATGCGGAACTGCAATGACTACTTGTTTGATTTCGTGCGGAATCCCATTTTTATACTCTACTGTTGCTTGAGTTTTTCCGTCAGGTCTTAGATATTTAAGTTTTTGTTTGGTTTCGTCCAGTGTTTGGGCAAGTCTGTGAGCGATTGAGATTGGAAGAGGCATGAGGTTTTCCGTTTCCCGACAGGCAAATCCAAACATCATTCCTTGGTCGCCTGCTCCTTTTTTCTTAACACCGTGGGCAATTTCAGGGGACTGTTCATGAACGTAAACTTCAATATCTGATTTACTGGAGAAGTTAAAGTCCGGATTTGTATAACCCAAATCTTTTATTCTTTTTCTAGCGATTTCTTCAAAGTTTATTTTAGCGGTAGTAGAGACTTCGCCAGCAATTATTAATTTGTTATTTGCTGCAAGACATTCAACTGCGACTTTTCCAAATTTATCTTTAGTAAGAACAGAGTCTAAGATGGAGTCAGAAATAGAGTCACAGATTTTATCCGGGTGGCCGTTGCTTACAGATTCAGAAGTAAAAATATTTTTTCCGTTTGACATATTCAAAGGCGCATTTCCATTCAGGAATGGCACCGCGTTCTGCTTGTTTCTAGCTAGACTCGGTTGCCGTCCCACTTCGTTTGAAACTCCGCGGGATCTCTTAATGCAGAATAAAGAATATCAGATTAAAAATATTTGTCAATTCTCGTGTATAATCCTAAGTCCATGGATGACCAAGAGTTTGAAAAACTAGTAGGAGAGGCGTTGGATTCACTTCCCAAAGAATTTGCAGAAAAGCTTGAAAATGTAGGTGTTACTTTTGAAAACTGGCCAAGCCCGATGCAGGTTGCAAAACTTAGATTGAATCGTCGCTCTTTGCTTTTCGGTCTTTATGAAGGTATTCCTCTTACTCAAAGGAGAAATTATACAGGCGTACTCCCAGATAAAATTACGATTTTCAAATATCCGATTCTTATGGTTTCCCGAGACGCAGATCAAGTCCGGGAAAAAGTAAGAAGAGTAGTGATTCATGAAATTGGTCACCATTTCGGCTTATCTGATAAGGAACTGAAGTAGTTTGAAAGATTAAATAGTTGCAGGAATATCAATCGCGCAGTACATACCTCTTAAGTCTCTAGTAATAATAGGAAAACCAGCTGCATTCCATGCGCTTCTGATCCCATTTGAATTTACTTCAAATAAACTTTCCTCTCCTGCTTGGATACGTAATTCATCTCTTTCTTGAAATCGCTCGTATAAATCAAGAGCTTTTAAATACCATTCTTGGTATTGCGCAGGAGTTGGAGGTGCACCTTGTACGGTAGGTATCCCTTTGGAAATTATATCGCGCACATTTTGTGTAATTGCTAGCTCAGGACTTAATCTCGATATTGGTGGAGCCTCATGAAGATCCCTGATAGCTAAAGCCATAGATGATCCTCCAATAATCTGACTTACTTTTCCTCTGTCAGCTAAGATGCCCAGAAGTAACGCATCAATGCTAAAGTCCATGATTGGATATTCTGGAGATTCAGTGTGTAGTTTATCCAGCATGGACATTGGGATACCGAGAGTTTGCTGAGGCTTTAAATGTTCAGGCCAAATTTTAAAAATATTTGCTGGTTGTTCTGTTTTTACTTCTTTTCCATCTATACTCACGGTGCTATTATAACGCATTTTTAAATAATTTCTGGAAATTATTAAAAATATCCTATATAATTCACGCCTTATGGTTACTGAGGCTAGACCAGGAGTAAATGGTCGAGAAACATTTCAGACAATTAAAGATGTTCAACGGAATTGGAGATTGGCGGGTCAAGATGTTGGATTTTTGAGAAGATTAGGACAATCCGTTGAACTGCCTCAGTCTGTCTCAGCGATGGTTTATGATGCTACTGTGAATAATTTACCCTGGTATATGACTGAGCAGGTTCCTGATATTAGGGAAAGATTAAGAGATACTCATCCAGTTCCAATTATCGCAATTAGTTTAATCGCCGATGAAAGATCACTTGATAAAACAGTTGGGATCTCTACTCAGGTAGCATATCCAGAAAGATTTGAGGATGAGTCTTCCAGAGGGGCATGGGAAAATGGAGCAGAAGTGCTAACGGAAGTTGCAACTGAAATTATCGAAGTCCAAGCGCGGACATCACTTCATCACTCGCAGCAAAGGTCAAGGTTTTTAGCTGGAAATCTAGACTTAATTGCTTATGGGAGATCTTTTATGGAAATTCAGGAATTAATTGGAGAAGAAGTGATATATGATTTTCATGATGCCTTGGCGATATCACATATGACAGGAGACAATTCTTACGTTCAATCTAGAATGCAGATGTTTGGCTGGAAAGATTTTGACGAAGCAGCAATAGTAATTGGTTCCAAAGCTACACCTTTAGAAAAAGTTGACGATTCAAGACTAAGGTTAAGCAAGTCTGTTGCTGGATTTGTTAGATCGTATCAGCCTGGAATAGTCAATATATTAGCAAATGATTTAGTCTTAAATGGGTCTTTAGGTGCAGAGGCTTTACTTGCTGGAGTGCATGGATTGTTTAGAAGGGCTCCTTACGCATTAGACGCATTATATTTTGGATTAAGACATCTTAAAGATTCTCATCTATATTTATCATGGTTATCAAAAGCATTAGTTCACGAAATGGTTCACTATTTATCCCAAGATAATACGCGATTGGGTTTTATTCCACTAAAAGTGAAATAAAACTAATATAGGTCTTAAATTTGACTGTTGACATAGCCTTGATTCGTATGATATAAACGTATTACTTTAAGACGAAAAGCCGGAAAGGTTCATGCACCTGTGTGCATTTTTTGTCGATTTAAGGAGCTGCCCGCTGATTGAATTTTTTAATGCCTAAATCCGATTCTAAAGACAACAAGAATAATTTTAAGCTTCGTGAAGACTGGGGAAAGAATTTTCCAGTTCTCCCTGAGCTAGATCTTCTCACAGTACAACATGAATCATATAAATGGTTTGAGGAAGTTGGAATTGGGGAAGTTTTACAGGAGATATCTCCAATTGATGACTTCACAGGAAAAAACTGGACACTCACACTTAAGGATTATAGAATTGGAAAGCCTACTAATGAGCCAGCACTTTGTCTCATTAAAGGACTTACCTACGATGCCCCTCTTTACGTAAAAGCAACCCTCACTAATAAAAAAACTGAAGCAGAAATCGACCAAGAAGTATTTTTAGGAGACATACCAAGAATGACAGAGCGTGGAACATTTATTATTAATGGAATTGAGCGCGCAATTGTAAACCAGCTAGTTCGCTCACCTGGAGTTTTCTTTACTTCAACACAAGACGTAGTTACTGGACAAACTTTATATACTGCAGAAATCAGACCAGTTCATGGATCATGGTTAGAATTTACAACAACTCGTTATGAAACTATTACAGTTAAAATTGATAGACGCAGAAAGTTCTTAGCTTCAACTTTTCTTAGAGCAATCGGAGTTAGTGATAACGATTTAATAAGAGAAAAATTCAAAGATTCTGAAGCTGATGGAAAAACAAATTTTATAAATAACACTCTTACTAAAGACGAAACAGATTCCCAAAATGCTGCTCTTATCGAAATCTTTAAGAAAATGCATCCAGGAGAACCAGTAGTTCTAGACAAAGTTAAGGAAAACTTCTTTGGAATGTTCTTCAACAACAGAAGATACGATCTTGGAGATGTCGGACGCTATAAGATGAATAAGAAGCTTAAGAATGTTCCGGGATTTAATCCAACAGAAGAAAAAATTCTTACAATTGATGACATTATCGCAACTATCTCATTCTTAATCGCTCTTTCAAAAGGACAAGACGGAGTAGACGATATTGATTCACTCGCAAATAGACGTGTAAGACGCGTTGGAGAATTAGTTGCTTCTACTGCATTTAGAGTTGGAGTTTTGCGTTTGGAACGCTCAATTAAAGAAAGAATGTCGCTTATTACACCAGAAGTCCCAGTGACAATCGCAGGACTTATTAACGCTAGACCAATTATGGCCTCAATAAACGAATTCTTCCGTACTTCACAACTTTCAACAATCCTAGACCAAACAAATCCACTTTCTGAAATCGATAATCTTAACCGTCTAACTGTGATGGGAACAGGAGGAATTTCAAGAGAAAGAGCAGCTTTCTCGATTCGTGATATTAACTCTTCCCAATATGGAAGAATATGTCCGATCCGTAGTCCTGAAGGTCCAAACATTGGATTAGTTACATATTTGGCTTTATACTCAAGAGTAAATCAGTATGGATTCTTAGAAACTCCATATAGAAAAGTAGAGCACACTAAAAAAGGAAATAAAACAGTTACAACTGCTACAAATGAAATCGTTTACATGGCAGCAGATGATGAAAGAGAAAAATACATCACTCACTCTGACGTACTTAATGAAGACCAAACAATTACATCTGAAAGAGTTCCAGTTAGATATAAGGGAGAATTTATCGAAGTAGAAAAAGAAAAAGTTGAATTTATCGATGTTGTTCCACGCCAGGTTGTAGGAACAGCAGCGTCACTTATTCCTTTCGTAGCTCATGACGAAGCTAACAGAGCGCTCATGGGAACCCATATGCAGTCTCAAGCAGTGCCATTAGTAACTCCACAAAGTCCAATTGTTGGAACTGGAATGGAAAAAATGGTTTCACAAGTTATGGGAAGAGTTGCTCGTGCTCCAGAAGATGGGGAAATCGTTTATGCGGATGGAGATAAGGTAGTTTTCAAAGGAAAAGGATCAGGGGAAATCACATATAAAATTGAATCTTTCCAAAGAACTTCACAGGCTACAGCTTATACACAAAGAGCAATGGTTACATCTGGTCAAAAGGTTAAAAAAGGAGATCTTTTAGTTGATGGGCCTTCTTCACAAAACGGAGAGTTAGCTCTAGGTCAAAATCTTTTAATCGCTTATGCATCATATGATGGACTTGGATACGAAGACGCTATCGTTATTTCAGATAGGTTAGTAAAAGAAGACGTTCTTTCTTCAATCCACATTGAAAAATATGAGGCTGCAGTTGTAGAAACAAAATTAGGACCGGAAGAAACTACAAGAGATATTCCAAATGTTAGTGAAGAAGATTTAGCAAATCTTGATGAAGACGGAGTTGTAGTTCTTTCGTCAGAAGTTGGACCTGGAGATATACTGGTCGGAAAAATTGCACCAAAAGGTGAAACAGAACTTACTGCAGAAGAAAGATTACTTAGAGCAATATTCGGAGAACAAGCAAGAGAAGTTAGAGATACCAGTCTTCGTATGCCAAACGGAGAAAGAGGAACAGTTATTTCTATTCAAGTTTTAGATCGCAAAAAGGGAGACGAATTAGAGCCTGGATGTCTTAGGAAAATCATCGTTGAAGTTGCTCAGTTTAGGCACGTTGTAGTTGGAGATAAATTAGCAGGAAGACACGGAAACAAAGGAGTAATTTCTAAGATTGTTCCAGTTGTAGATATGCCATACCTAGAAGATGGAACTCCGGTCGATATTATTATTTCTCCAGTTTCAGTACTTGCTCGTATGAATTTAGGGCAGCTTCTTGAAGCTCATCTTGGTTGGGCAGCATTAAAGCAAGGAAAGAAAGTTGGGCTTCCTGTTTTTGAAAAAGTAGACGAAAATAATATTATTTCTGAGCTTAAAACTTCAGGGCTTCCAGAAAATGGAAAAGCAAAACTTTATGATGCACGTTCTGGAGAACCTTATGATGGTGCAGTAGTTGTGGGAGTTAGTTACATTATGAAGCTTATTCACATGGTTGAGGATAAGACTCATGCAAGAAGCACAGGTCCATACTCATTAGTTACACAGCAGCCTCTTGGAGGAAAGGCTCAAATGGGAGGTCAACGTCTAGGGGAAATGGAAGTTTGGGCATTAGAATCTCATAGAGCTCGTTATACTCTCCAGGAAATGTTAACAATTAAATCTGATGACGTTGTTGGTAGGGCTAAAGCTTTTGAAGCTATCGTTAAAGGAACTGCAATCCCAACACCAAAAGTTCCAGAATCATTTAAGGTTCTTATTAAAGAACTACAGGCATTAGGTTTGAATGTCGTACCAATGGGAGCACAAATTGCTCAAGAGCCTACAATGACTGAGCCAATGAAAGATGCTAAAATGGACGAAAAAGTAGAGGAAGAAGCTAAAGAAATGGAAAAGGAGTTAGGCGCAGAAGATGTTGTAACAGAAGAGCCAGGAGTTGACGAAGCGACAGCGTCAGGCGAAGTTGAACCTAGCGCACAGGATTTAGAAGAAGTAGCAGAGGGAGATTTAAATGGATAAGAATAAAAAAATGAAAGATATAAGTATTTTGGATTTCCAATCCTTAAAGGTTTTAGTAGCTGGAAAAGAAGATGTTATGGGCTGGAGTTATGGAGAAGTAACAAAACCGGAAACAATTAACTATAGAACTCTTAGACCAGAAAAAGACGGATTATTTGATGAAAGAATCTTCGGACCAACGAAAGACTGGGAATGTTATTGTGGAAAATACAAGAGAATTAGATACAGAGGGATAATTTGCGACAAGTGCGGAGTTGAAGTTACACTTTCAAGAGTTAGACGCGAAAGAATGGGTCATATTGGATTAGCAAGCCCAGTTGCGCATGTTTGGTACTTTAAGGGATCAAGTTCACCTCTAAGTTTGATTTTAGATATGTCTCAGAAAGATCTAGAATCTGTAATTTATTATGCTTCGTATTTAGTAACTGGAATTGAAGATGATAAAAAGAAAAAGGCACTTGAAGGTTTTGCAAATAACATCGAAGCTAGAAAAGAAAAGCTTAAAAAGGATGCAGAAGTAGAAGAAAAAGCAATCGAAGTAGAGGCTAAGGAAAAATTAAAGAATGCAAGTAAATCAAATGCGACTCAAAAAGAGTTGATGGAACAGGAAATCGAACTTTCAAAGAAACAAAGAATTTTAAGAATAAATGAAAGAGTTTCAGCAGAAAGTAAGAAGATTGACGAAATCGCAGATGCGCTTACTGCTTTAGTAAAGAGTCTAAAACCAGGATCAGTTCTTTCAGAAGATGAATACTTTAAGGTTCTAGAATATGATATTCCCGTTTTCTTCACATTCAAAACCGGAGCAGAAGGATTATTAGAGTTAATTGAAAAATTAAATATCGATAATTTGATCGTTGATTTAAGAAAAGAAGTAGAAAAAGCAAAAGGACAAAAATATCTTAAGCTCGTAAAGCGTTTGAGATTACTAGAAGTTATTAGAAAAGCAGGAGTTTCTCCAAAAGACATGGTTTACACAGTTCTTCCTGTTATTCCACCAGATCTTAGACCAATGGTTCAGTTGTCAGGAGGAAGATTTGCAACTTCAGATTTGAACGATTTATATAGACGTGTAATTAATAGAAATAATCGCTTGAAGCACCTTATTTCTCTTGGAGCCCCTGAAATAATTTTGCGCAACGAAAAAAGAATGCTTCAGGAATCAGTTGATTCACTAATTGATGCATCTCAAAGAGGAACACAGGTGGTTCAGTCTCCACTTAGATCTCTTTCAGACATGTTAAGAGGAAAACAGGGAAGATTTAGACAGAATTTACTTGGAAAAAGAGTAGATTATTCTGGACGTTCAGTTATCGTTGTTGGACCTAATTTGAAGCTTTCTGAGTGCGGAATTCCAAAGGAAATGGCGCTTGAGATGTTTAAGCCGTTCGTTCTTAGAGAAGTTATCGTTAGAGGATTTGCTCCAAATATTAAATCTGCAAAGAGATTTATTGAGAAACGCCCACCTGAAGTTTTCGATATCTTGGAAGAGATTACAAAGAATCATCCAGTTCTACTTAACCGTGCTCCTACGTTACACAAGCTTGGAATTCAAGCTTTCTATCCAGTTCTTATTGAAGGAGCTGCAATTCAACTACATCCTTGTGTTTGTTCAGGATTTAACGCTGATTTTGACGGAGACCAGATGGCGGTTCACATTCCTTTATCAGATAACGCGCAAAAAGAAGCTATCGAGCTTATGATGCCTAGAGAAAATCTCTTAAAGCCAGCTGACGGAGCACCTATCACGCTTCCAAACAAAGAAATGGCTGTTGGAGTTTTCTATCTAACCTCTATTGATGAAAGCTTGAGAAAAGAAGTAAATCCAGAAGATGAAGAAATATTTTCAGATACAAATGACGCTTTACTTGCTCATTCTTATGGAAGACTTAAATTAAGACAGCCAATAAAGGTAAAACACAACGGAGAAATTATCGAAACTACAATTGGACGCTTAATGTTTAACGAGCATTTACCAGAATCTCTTGGATTTATGAATGAACCTGTTAAAGCTTCTGGCATTAAGAAATTAATTACAAGAGCCATGAAAGTTTCAAATGCTTTGGAAGTTGAAGAATTGATCGATAACATTAAGACACTTGGATTCTATGGATCAACTGTTTCTGGAATTTCAGTATCTGTTTTTGACACAGCATTAGTAGAAGGTAAAGAAAAGATTATTGATGAAGCTGAAGGAAAGATTGCAGAAATTGATCTTGAATATCAAAAAGGTTTGATCACGAATGAAGAAAGAAAGAGACTTTCAAATAATGTCTGGCTTTCAACTACAGAAAAAATCGCTGATATGACATGGAGTCTTCTAACAACAGGAAACGTTATTAGAACAATTATTGATTCTGAAGGAGCTAGAGCAGGAAAAGAACAGTTAAAACAGCTTTCAGCTATGAGAGGACTTATTATGGATCCACTTGGAAAAATTATCGAACTTCCTATTAAATCTAACTTCAGAGAAGGACTTTCTATTTTCGAATATGTAGCTTCAGCTAGAGGATCTAGAAAGGGATTAACAGACTCAGCTCTAAAGACTGCAAACGCAGGATACTTAACTAGAAGATTAGTAGACGTAAGTCATGACATGATTATTAAGACTGAAGATTGTGGAACAAAAGCAGGAATTAAGATTTCATCAACAGATCCTGATAGAACAGCATCATTCCACGATAGAATTCTTGGAAGAATTGCAGCTGAAAATATTGTTTCTCCAAAATCTAAGAAAACAATCGTAAAAGCTGGTCAGGAAATAACAGAAGAAAAAGTTGCAGAAATCGCAACAGAAGATATTGAGTCGGCAGTTGTAAGATCAGCTATAACTTGCGAACTTAAATATGGAATGTGCGCTAACTGTTATGGATGGGATTATTCTGTGAGAAGAAAAGTAGCTCTTGGAGTTCCAGTTGGAGTTGTTGCAGCTCAATCTATTGGAGAACCAGGAACACAGCTTACCATGAGAACTAGATACGTTGCTGGAGCAGTTATGCAGGACGTGACCCATGGATTGCCTCGTGTAGAAGAGCTTTTTGAAATGAGAACTCCAAAAGCGCTAAGCCCAATTTCTGAAGTTTCAGGAAAACTTAAGATTGAAACAAGCGATGATGGATATCTTCTAAAAGTCTCGTCTCACAGAAAACCTGTAGAAGAAAGAGAATATTTCATTCCATTAGCTTCAAATCTCGCAGTTAAAGATGGACAGGAAGTAAGTGTTGGAACCCAATTTGCACAAGGTTACTTGGACCCTAAAGAGGTTCTTAAGATTACAGGACTTATTGAGGCACAAAGATATGTAATAACAGAAGCTCAAAAAGTTTATGAATCTCAGGGAATCGCGATTAACGATAAACACTTTGAAGTAATCCTTAGAAAAATGAGTGATAAGGTAGTTGTAGAAACAGTAGGAGATTCATCACTGATTCCTGGAGATTTCATAACTAGAACTCGATTTGAAGAAATTAATGCTGAAATCTTAACTCAAGGTGGAGAACCAGCAACAGCAAGACAAACAATTCTTGGAGTAACTAAATCATCATTATTCTCAGACTCATGGTTGTCAGCAGCTTCATTCCAGGAAACAACAAAAGTATTAACTGAAGCATCTCTTGAAGGAGCAGAAGATAAGCTAATCGGACTTAAAGAAAATGTTATTATCGGACGCCTTATTCCAGTAGATGGAATTACAGTTGATGAAGCTACAGAAGAATCGGAAGTAGAAGTTGTTGCCCCAGTTGAAGCTCCTACGCCTGATGCTGTATAATTAAAAACCAAAATATGCCAACACTATCACAACTTACAAAACACGGAAGACAGAGAAGAATGAAAAAAGTCAGAGTTACTGGACTTAGGAAACTTTATAATGCTAAGGACAGAGTTTATACTGAAGTTAATTCACCTCAAAAAAGAGGAGTTGTAACTTTAGTTAAAACTATGACTCCTAGAAAACCTAATTCAGCTCTTCGAAAAGTAGCTAGAGTTAAGCTTTCTAACAGAACTGAAGTTACAGCTTATATCATGGGAGAGGGACATTCTTTAGCAGAGCACGGAATCGTTTTAGTTCGTGGAGGACGTGTTAAGGATTTAGCTGGAGTGAAATATCACATCGTTCGTGGAAAACTTGACTTAGCTGGGGTGCAAGGAAGACAAAGCTCAAGAAGTAAATATGGAGCAAAGAAAGGATCTAAGGGCGCAGCGGCACCAAGAGCAGCTGCACCAGCTGCAGAAGCGCCAGCAGCATAAGTAATATATGAGACACGCAAAAGTATCTAAAAAAAGAGCTATAGAAGGAGACGCAGTTTATAACAATCTTTTAGTTGCAAAACTTGCTAATTACATCATGAAAGACGGTAAGAAATCAATTGCGCAGGGAATTGTTTATGACATGATGGAAATTCTTGCTAAAAAGGAAGAGCCGTTATCTCTTTTTGAAAAAGCAGTTCAAAATATCGGACCAAAAACAGAAATTAAAGCTCGCCGTGTTGGAGGAGCAAGCTATCAAATCCCTATTGAAGTAAGAGGAGATAGAAGAACAGCTTTGGCGCTTCGTTGGATAGTTGAAGCTGCAAGATCTAAATCAAATAAAGATTACCATTCATTTGCAGAAAAATTAGCAGCTGAAATAATAGATGCATCACAAAACCAGGGGGATGCTATTAAGAAAAGAGATAATGTACATAGAATGGCTGACGCAAACAAAGCATTCTCTCACTTCAGGATATAACCTATAGTTGAAGTTTAGACCTCTTTAGAATATAATCCCCAGACTATGGCACAGGAAAATCCAACTAGATTTTGGTATGGAAGAGATTTAGTTACCGCAGAAGATGTAGAAGTTAACGGTGTTGCCTCAGTCCCTGTTTGGCCGCTTCACGGAAGCTTACCAAGGAGTGGAAGCATAGAAAATCTTTCAGTTGCCACTAGAAGCAGATTTGCGCAGTGGGGTTTAGAAGTACTTCAAAATGCAGTAGAGCCTATCGCTCGATATGAAGAAGACAGAAGGGTAAAGCCTCCTAGAGTTAAAGTTAAAAATCACGCAAGGGCGTTATCTATACCGGCTGGTACTCCTATTTTCGGGCTTTATTCCCAGGGTCCTAGAATAGAGGGTGAAGAATTAGCCCAGTTAATGGGAACTGATATTAAAATTGAAGGTCGATGGAAGTTTGTCCGCAGAAATCGTTACACAAAAAAAGCTATAGATATTACAGCAATTGCAGTAGAGATTCGAAATGATCGTAGATGGCATATTCCTAACGACTCAGCACTCTTGAATGTCGAAGCGCTTTCCCAAGCTGGCGCAGATTATAGAGATGTTTTGGGAAAAGAATATGAATCAGTACCTAGAAACTCCCCAGTAGATATTTGGTTTGGTGAATTACCCGAGGTGGAATTAAGTATGGGTGTAGCTGTAGAAATTGCTAAGCCAATAGCGCCTAGGATAAATGAAGCGGCAGCAGATATTGAGGAAATGGAAAGACAAAGAATATACCCACATGGAAGACATATAGGAGCGAGACTTCTTCATCCTGGGTCAGGACTTAATAATCCAAATGGATGGCCAATTAGAGTTGAGATAGATACCAGGGGATCTGTCCAAAAACCAGGTGCAGTAATTTTTAGAGTAATGCGTGCCACATAGAGTTTTACTATTGAGGGTTCTAAAGAGGAAGTCGAAACTTCCAAGTAACTCTTTATATATCGATATATAAAGAGTTAGATTCATAGGGATTGTAATATAATCGAAACATGATTACGTTTTATGCGAAGGATCGGGCTACTTGGAGGGAATGGTTGTCCAAGAATCATGACAAAGAGTCTGAAGTTTGGTTTGTTTTTTATAAGAAATCATCCGGAAAACCCTCGGTTCCCTATGCTGAAGCGGTAGAGGAAGCTCTGTGTTTCGGCTGGATTGATGGGGTAGTTAGGAAAAATGATGAGGATTCAACAATCCAGCGCTTTACACCAAGACGACCAAAGTCAAATTGGTCTGAGTTAAATAAAGAAAGAGTCCGTCGTTTAATCAAGGCAAAACTTATGACCCCAGCAGGCATGAGAGTTCTTGAAGGAGTGGATCTTGAAGTTCGTCCGGCTGTTTTGTCTCCGGAAACAGAAGAAGCGCTTAAGAAAGATCCAGAAGTTTGGAAGAATTACCAAGCCTTTGACGATCTTTATAAAAGACTTAGGATTTACTACATAGAGGACGCTAAAAAGCAAAAAAGAATGGAAGAATACGAAAGACGCTTGAATTCATTTATAAAAAATACAAAGAAAAATAAAAAATTCGGAACAATTCTCTAGATTATAGTTAAATTTTGTGGTATACTCATTTAGCTTCCTTTTGAGGGAGTTTTTTAAAATTTATGGCAGATTCAGCAAACAGACATTTTGATTTAGAAAAAATCCGAAACATCGGAATTATCGCGCACATTGATGCGGGAAAAACCACCACTACAGAGCGCATTCTTTACTACACTGGAAAAACTCACAAGATCGGAGATATTGACGAGGGAAATACAGTAATGGACTGGATGAAGGAAGAAAGAGAGCGCGGAATTACAATCGTTTCTGCTGCTACTACTGCTTTCTGGACTCCAACTGAAGGAACTTATAAAGGAATTGAGCACAGATTTAATATTATCGATACTCCAGGTCACGTAGATTTTACAGCTGAAGTAGAACGTTCGCTTCGTGTTCTTGATGGAGGTATTACAGTTCTTGATGCAGAAGAAGGAGTTCAATCTCAGTCAGAAACTGTTTGGAGACAGGCTGATAAATATAAAGTTCCACGTCTTTGCTTCATTAATAAAATGGATAAGTTAGGAGCAGATTTCTTAGCGACAGTTAAATCTATCGAAGATAGACTTGGAGCAAATACTGCAATCATGGTTCTTCCAATTGGATCAGAACAAACTTACGTAGGAAACGTTGACCTTTTAACTAGAAAAGCAATCAGATGGGGTGGAGATGAATTAGGAGCAAAATACGAAGTTAATGATGATATTCCAGCTGAAATGAAGGATCAGGTAGAGGAATATAGGCATAAATTAATTGAAAAGATTGCAGAAACTGACGACGCACTTCTAGATAAATATCTTGGTGGAACTGAACCTACAGTTGAAGAACTTCGAAAAGCACTTCGTGCAGCTGTTATTGCTTACAAATTAGTTCCAATTTATGCTGGAACATCTCTTAGAAATAAAGGTGTACAGCCACTTCTTGACGCTGTTGTTGAATATCTTCCAAGTCCAGTTGATCTTAAAGAAGTAACTGGAATTAATCCTAAGACAGATGCTGAAGAAAAAAGACAATTAGTTGAAGATGCTCCTCTTTCAGGTTTGGCTTTTAAGATTCAAAACGATCCACATGTAGGAAAACTTACTTTCTACAGAGTTTATTCTGGAAAAATTAAGTCTGGAAGTTATATTTATAACTCTACAAAAGATAATACAGAACGCGTTGGTCGTCTTTTACTCATGCACTCTAACCAAAGAGAAGAAATTGATGAGGCGTACGCTGGAGAAATCGTAGCTGTAGTAGGGCTTAAGGAAACTATAACCGGAGATACTCTTTGTGATGAAGCAAATCCAATAGTTTTAGAAAAAATTACATTCCCAGAGCCAGTTATTTCTCTTGCTATTGAGCCAAAAACTAAATCAGATCAGGAAAAACTCGGACTGGCTCTAAAACGCCTAATGGATGAAGATCCAACATTCCAGGTTAAAACAAATCACGAAACTGGTCAAACTATTATTTCTGGAGTTGGAGAATTACAGCTTGAAGTTAAAGTTAATACCATGAAATCTGATTTTGGAGTAGAAGCAAATGTTGGAGCTCCTCAGGTAGCTTATAAAGAAACAATTAAAGCTGAAGCTACTGGAGAAGGAAAATATATTCGTCAGTCTGGAGGACGCGGACAATACGGTCACTGTTTCTTAAGAATCAAACCAAAACCTAGAGGAGAAGGAAACGAATTTATAGACAGTATTAAAGGAGGAGCAATCCCGGCTGAATTTATAAAAGCTATCCAAAAAGGAGTAATAGAGTCTGAAGAAAACGGTATTTATTTGGGGTATCCAGTAGTAGATATGAGCGTAGAAGTATATGATGGATCGTTCCACGACGTAGACTCTTCAGAAATCGCATTCAAGATTGCAGCTTCTAAAGCTCTTCAGGTAGCAGCACAAAGTGCAAAACTAACACTTCTTGAGCCAATTATGAAAGTTGAAGTTACAACTCCATCAGAATTCTTAGGTGATGTTATCGGAGATTTGTCTTCGAAAAGAGCTCAAATTTCAGGAAGTGAAGATCGCGGAAAAGCGACCATAATTAATGCTATGGTTCCTCTCTCAGAATTATCAGGATACGCTACGATTCTTCGCTCAATGACTCAGGGAAGAGCTTCATATTACATGGAGCCTTCTCA
>CAYORA010000022.1:14516-16562 GCA_964406285.1 uncultured Gammaproteobacteria bacterium | reverse complement strand
ATTTTCACTATATTTAGCTTATAAAATTAGGCAACTTTTTGTCAAACCCCATTTAAAGCAATACTTCTTGCTCAGCTTTTTTCTCAATATTTATCTTTGCGGATTCAATTTTTACTACTCCGTATTCTCCATCATATCCTGGCTCAATTGTTATATTTCCACTTCTTACTTTTTCGATTGCTCTTGCTAACTCCTCTCCGTTTGTTTTTTCAATTTCAGTAATCGGGGTTTTTAATAAAACATCAAACTCAGAGCTAAACCTATCAGTAATTTGATCGAAAATCGTTTTCACTTTTGGACTTGTCGCTGGACTTCCAATGACCTCGGCAATAATCTCATTAAGTGGCACTAATTTTGCGAAAGGTGGATGATTCTTATTCGGATCTGAAATCCACTTTACTCCACTTTTCCCAAATTGTTCTTTTACTGACTCTTCACTTTTCGCCAAGTCCTCCACTCTTTCCATAACCCCAACTGTTAAATTGCGAGAGCAAACAGGACAAACGACGCCTTTTTCCTTTGTGTCTTTTGGAGAATAAACAACTTTACAGTTTCGATGTCCCGTGTAATGATACTTTCCCTCCTCTGGATAAAACTCAATCGTGTAAGTAATTCTGTTCTCCCCGCCTTTTCTCATAATTGCTTTTTTGAGATTGGTAAAGGTCAAAGCTGAGAGCTCAAATACAGTGCTTTCTCGCCCCATTTTTATTGGAGAATGAGAATCTGAAAAAGATAAAATTGAACGCTTCTCAAGTTCTGGAATTCTCCAATTCATTGCTGGATCTGAAGAAAGACCTGTCTCAATCCCATAAATATATTTGGAATAATTTCCGAAACATTCTTCGATACTGTCAAATCCTGACATCGATCCATATAAAGAAAACCATGGTGTCCAAGCATGACAAGGAATTAGAAAACTTCCATCATCAATTTCCATTAGCATCTCTAAAAGCTCTGGAGGTTTTATTCCAACAATTGGCCTTCCGTCAGAGTGAAGATTTGCTCCCCTTTTCTGTAAAGCAGAATTAAACTTTTCCGCAGCTTCTATGCTTGGCACGAAAAGCAAACAATGAATTCTATGTGCTTTTCCATTTTGAGAATAGATAGAGGAAACTTCAACAGAAAGAATGAATTTAGGGTCTAATTCGTCTTTGGAATTCTTTAAACTAAATACACCATCTCCCGATTCCTCAAGATCTTTTTTTATTTCTCTCATCCATAATGGATGCGTCCAGTCTCCTGTAGTTAATAACCTCATTCCTTTTTGGCGAGCAAACAGCTTCATTATAGGAAGAGTCATATTCTGAGAAACCGCCCTAGAATATTTGGAGTGCAAATGGAGATCTGAGATTACTTCCATTATTTCTTTTTATACTGAATTTCGAATAATCTTTTTATTTCCTTAACACTTGTCGCGTCCTCAGGTTTTTTATCCCCTTCTCGGAAAGAAACTAAACGAGGAAAACGCAGCGCGAATCCATTTTCTGAATCAGTTTTTCCTGCAGTATGCAGTGGCGAGCGAGTTATTTCATCTGCCAAAACCTCTATAACTATTTTTGGAGTAATCCAAACAGATGGCTCAATCGTAGAATTAACACGCGCTGGTTTATGATCAACTTTAATCTTATCTGCTCTTTTATGAATCTCGCGCCACTCATCGTCAGACAAACCCGTGCCGATTCGACTAATAGAAACAAACTCATCTTTTTCCTTATCATAAACTCCCACTAAAAGAGCGCCTGCACCAAATTCTGTTCTTTTTCCCCGCCCAGTTATATAACCAAGCAAAACGCAATCAATAGTATCTGTGAGTTCTCCAGCAGAATGCTTTTTAAGCTTTACCCAGTTAAAATTTCTACCCCCTGCTTCATATGGACTTTGTAATTTCTTGATAACCAAACCCTCTAAACCTTTACTGATTGCGTCATCAAGTAATCCCTGTAGAATCTTTGGATCTTTAACAGTGTGATTTTTCGTGCGGATCAAAACATCGTCTTCTGGAAGTAATTTTTCTAAGATCTTTATTCTTTCTGTAAGCGGTTTATC
>CAYORA010000022.1:0-14416 GCA_964406285.1 uncultured Gammaproteobacteria bacterium | reverse complement strand
CGTCTTCTGGAAGTAATTTTTCTAAGATCTTTATTCTTTCTGTAAGCGGTTTATCGAGTAATTGTTCTCCGTCTTTGTAAAGAATATCAAATACAAAAGCTTTTAAAGGAAGTGCTTTTTGCGCTTCTTCAATTCCATGTTTTCTTCTTCTTTTAGTTGTTTCCTGAAATGGCAAAAACTCTTCAGATTCCGGATTATAAGCTAGTGCTTCTGTATCTAAAATCACATTTTTCGCTTTAACTTGCTTAAGAGTCGCTTCAATTAACTCTGGGAACATGTGAGTCATCTCTTCAAGATTTCGGCTAAACATGCGCACCTTTTCTCCGTCTTTATGAATCTGCACCCTAAATCCATCATATTTATACTGAACATCCACTTCCCCCATTTTTTCAATTACTTTTGCAGGAGTTGGAAGACGTTCACAAAGCTCAGATCTTATTGGAGAACCTACTCGAACTTCAAGTTTTTCGACAGCTGGTAAACCCTTTTCCCAAAGAGTTCTTGCAATAAGTCCTAAATCAGATGTTCTGTTATATGCGCCTTCAAGAGCTTTTCTTTTAGATTTATCCCCTAACTTTGCTGTTGCAAGTGCATCTAAAACTGTAGGATCTCCGATTCCAAGTCTAGTATTTCCCAATGGTATTCTAACTAAATGCTTAGCTGATACCGCATCGACTTTAGTGAGCAAACCGGAAAGTAAAGTTTGTCTTTTCTCAACTGTTCCCTCCCCGCTAATATTAGCTATTTGAGTTAAGATTTCAAAAACTTCTGTTACAGTAATATTTGAAGATTTAGAATTTGAAATTTCCTGCGCAGCTTTTCCCATATCTCCTAATTTATTAAACAAAATTAAAACTTTTTCTTTATCTGATCCATATGCGATTCCTATGGATGCTGCTACATTTTTTTCTGCCATTCCGATTTCAATCGGAGCGTAAAAAGGAGCAATTCTTCCTTGAATCAGATAAACAATTTCATCAATTTCATTTTCTGGAGTTTTACTAAATAGTTCTGATAGTATTTGGATTAAGCTCAAACGCGAAGATGTGGCTTCTAGTTTTTCTAAATATTCTGCAAATTCTGAGAACTTCATTCCTGCATTATAAAACTTTAAAGCTCAAACTGAAAGTAATTTGACAACATTTAAAATTCTAGGTAGTCTATAGCTATGTCATTAGATGGATCAGGTGAAGGATTACCAACACCAGCGCCACTTGGAGAAGCTCAAGCTTCAACTACATCAGCTCCAAAACCACCACGCTGGCATCTTGGAGAAAATAAACTGAGGTCATTCTTAGATGGACTAAGAGGAAATCAAGCGCCCTCGTCGATAAACGTTCGCACTCCAGAGCCCCCACCTGCAGTTACTCCTCGAGAAGCTCCACCTCCACCTTCAAATACAAGAAGGGTGTAAATTAGCTCATTACGTATTTTGCGCCCTTAGTACTTCCTGTTTTCTTAACTATTCCCTGACTTACTAAACCCTTTAACTCATTTAGAATAGTGTCTTCTGAGACCATTGGGAAAAGATTGCCAAAAGCTTTGTTCTGAAGATACCCAATCTTTTGAATATATTCAATGATCTTAATTTGGCGCTCTGTAAGCATAACAGGTTTTCCTCCAAGCTTTTCTTTTAGGTGTGCGTCAATACTAATATTCTCGACCTTATCCTTTATTTTTGATAGCTCAATTGAAAGTCCTTTTGTAAAGTATTCAAGCCAAACACTTAAATCTCCCTGATTTTTTTCTACGCTTTGAAGTGCTTTATAGTAGTCAAAAGAATCGCTATCAAAATATTCTTCTAGAGAAAAAAAGCGTCTTATATCATAACCCTCTAAAAACAATATTAAAGTCGATAATGCACGCGCAACCCTACCATTTCCGTCTACAAAAGGATGAATCCTCACAAGTTCATAATGAACAATTCCTGACCTCAAAACAGGATGAATATCTAGGCTGTCCTTATCATTTATGAACTGCAGAAGTTCAGACAAAAGATGATAAATAGCGGTCGAAGGTGGAGGCCTGAAGGTTACCTCTCCGCTAACGCTGTTTTTAACGACTACCTGTGTTTTTCTAAAATCCCCCACTTTTTCTGGAGTTAAAATTCGCTCTGTTGTAATTCTATGAAGTTCTTTAATTAAATCCTCATCTATCCTTACATCTTCTTTTGAACTCAAGTGCCCAATATACTCCATTACTTTTCTATAGTTTAAAACCTCCTGGATATCTCGATCGCGTGCGAGAACTTCTTTACCTTCCATAACTTTTTCTGCTTGATCTAAATTTAATTCATTTCCTTCTATATGAGTTCCATAGTGAACAGCTCGAACCAAAGCATCTTTCTGAAACTCTCTCTCGTAATATGGAAGAAGCGGTGCGTGATCAATTACCTCCCTACAAGCTTCAATTATTCCAATACTTTTAAGGATAGTGTTCGTGATATTAAATTTTGGTTCAAACATGTTTTGAAGCTAAATATGCTATAATCATACCATATGCCGAGTAATTCCCGAAAAGAAAAAACAGAAGACGAGAAAAAGGAAGATAAAAAATTCCACATTGAACTTGTTAAGCAAATGTTAACTCTCTCAACTGCCGCTTTTGGATTAGTTGCAGCTCTTGCCTGGAACGCATTCATTCAAGAACTAGTAAATACCTATGTTAAAAAATATCTATCAATTGGTGGAGCGCTTGCATCAATGGCTATATATGCAGTAATCGTAACTGTTTTAGCCGTATTTGTAACTTATCAATTAAGTAGGATTATTAAAAAACTTGAGGCAAAAAATTAAGCTCTACTTATAACCTTCTTGAATCTTTCCTCCACAGAACTTGGCGAATCGTTAATTACAGTTTCATAAACAAACTTTGCAAATGGAAGGTTAATTTTAGATTTTCTAGATAAAAATGGCACTGAAAGAATATTGTTTCTACCCTCCACTGTGCTCCCTACTTGCATTAGTGCATCATTTACTTTAAGTTTTACTAAATATTTTCCAAATCTAAAATTTCTACTTTCGAGACTTGAACATGTGAGCACTAAATCCCCCATAATACACTCTATCGCTTCTGGATCTACTTTATAGCCAAATCCTTCACATAATTTAATTGTCTCTTTATAAGCGTGTCCTATGAGCTGTGAACGAGTATTAACTAAAAAACCAAGTCCATCAGATATTCCACATAATATAGCGTAAATATTTTTTAATGCACCCGAAAGCTCTATTGCCTCAGCTGAACCTGTTATCCTAAGCTTAAAATAATCTGTTTCAAATAATTCTTTAACTTTATTTGCTGTTTCTAGATCGCCATCAAGCGAAGCTAGATTAACAAGTGTTGGAAGTTTTTCTTCTACCTCTACGGCAAAAGAAGGACCAAAGAGAGAAAGATATTTAACATCCTGACCTAAAATTTCTTGGGCGATCTGGAAAGGTAGCTTGTGTGTACCCTTCTCAATTCCCTTAGAAGTGTTAATAATAGTAGAATTCTTAAGGCTTTCTATATTTTTTGTTAAAACTTCCCTAATCGCCTGGGTAGGGATCGCTAAAATGACAATTCCATTGGGTTCGATTTCTGATTTTCGATCCCAAATAACAAACTCTCTATTGTTTGCTTTTAAAACTGATGCAAGTGCACTTCCCCATGCGCCCCTTCCAAGAATAGTTATCATATGATTTGAATTGAATATTATAGGCCTTTTTTTATATTTGTCAAATGAGCTTTTCCAAAACATGGGGCACCTCCTCTACTAGATCACTAGCATTGTAATAAAGTCCAACTTTTTCAAATAAAGATTCTCCTGCTTTTTTATTTACAAAGCTAGCTGCACAGGCACTTAAAAAAGCATCATTTTTAGCATAGAATGAAGCTACGAGCCCTGCTAACACGTCTCCTGTTCCACCTTTAGTTAAACCTGCATTTCCTCCAATTACTTCTATCTGCGAATCTTTGTTTACCACGAAATCTTTTTCCCCTTTAGCAAGAATTGTGAAATCGTACTGATGGGCTACTAAAATGACATTTTCTTGAGTTAAATCCTTACCAAACAACATCTTAAATTCTTTTTTATTTGGTGTAATTATGGCAGTATTTGGAATTATAGTAGGGTCAATTACCTGAAGACTTCCCCCATCAACTACCCATTTTTTGTTCGGAAATTTCATAAGCCATTTTTCAGTAAGAACTTTTGTGTCATCATCCCCTAACTCCATTCCATCTGGACGAGGAAGACCTGGACCGATTAAAATAGAGTCAGCCTCAGCGATATAATCTTCCAGCTTTTCGCGCGGCACAATTATTCCATTTACAAACTTCGACTTAAGCTTTTTAACAATTTCGTTATTTACCGGAGTTGAGGAGAAATAGACCATATCTACAATTTTTGAGGCTATTTCAAGAGCCCAAAAAGCTGAAGAATGAAACAGATGAGATCCACCGATCACTAGAACTTTCCCATTTTGGCCTTTGTGAGAGTCGCTTTCTGGAACATAAATATCTTTTAAAATTGAAAGGTCAAGTTGTTGCATTAAAGTGTTTTTAGAAACCAATCGAATGTTAAATCATAAAACTCCTTTAAAGCACTGGGGGTTTTCCTAAGATCATGGCCAGCTTCCTTTTGAACTACAAGTTTTTTAATTTCAGAACTAATTGCTTTATCGTAATAATTCTTAACAATCCAATCTTTAACCACTTCATCTTTCTCAGATTGAATTACTAATAAGCTACCTTTAAATTTCGAAATTCCTTCATACGCGAATGAGGTAAGCCATTTTTCTTTTTCAATTTTTGAAAGATCTGAAATTAATTTTACGTGAGAATCTAATACTTGATTTGGGTAAACAGCAGGCACTCTTAAAATAAGCGAGTTTATACTAAATTCATTCATTAAAATTGCAGCAACGAACCCCCCAAAACTTGTTCCCATAATTCCAATCCTATTTTTATCAACGTTCTGTTTTAGTAAGAATTCCAAACCTGCTCTTGCGTCATCAATTCCCATTTTCTGAGTTTGATCAGGGAATTTTCCATCACTCTCCCCACACCCTCTGAAATCAAAAGCGAGGGCCATAATTCCTTCATTAGAAAGCCTTTTGCTTATTTCTAAATATCTTTCCCTGCTTGACCCTCTCCCATGATAAAAAACCACGCCTGGAAATGGACCATTTCCTTCTGGCGTAAATAACGAACCACGAAGGGTATCTTCTTCAACTTTAAATTCAACTTGTTTTTCCATTTAATTCTATTATCTCCATTGTACGCTGGATTTTCGCAGGAATAAACTCCTCATGTGTGGTTGTTATAATTGTCTGCTGATTATCTATTATCCCTAGGATCAAATTAATGTGTCCTTCATCTAGCTCTGAAAAAACATCGTCAAGAAGTAAAATTGGCTTGGTGTCAATATGGTCATGTACGTAAGTGAGCTCTAAAAGTTTTAGTTGTAAAACTCCTAATCTCTGCTGACCCCGCGAACCAAAAGATTTTAACTCCACGAGCTCCCCTACACCATAATCAAATAATATTTTAAAATCATCTCTATGTGGACCAACTAAAGTAACTCCAGCTGATTTTTCTGCATCCTTATATTGATCAAGTCTTTCGCGGGAAATTAAACTCTTATCGTATTCGATTCTAAACTCAAAAATATCTTTTTTAGCATCATTTAAATATTTAATAAACTCTTCTCTCTTACGAGTTAAAACACTCCCATTTCTAATAACTAAGTTATCCCAATATTCAAATTCACTATCGCGTCTTTGTAAACCATCTTTGACTAATTCCAAAAGCGCATTTCTCTGTTTTAATGCTTTAGAATAGCCTAAAAGTGCAATTCTATAATCTCTATCTGTTTGGTCTAAAACATTATCAAGAAAAGAACGACGCAAGCCTGGAGAACCAACAACAATCTCAAGATCTTGTGGTGAAAAAAGAACAGATGGAAAATTTCCTACAAAATCCTGCCTTCTTTTAGCAACTCCATTTACAAAAAATCTCTTGTATTGAGTTCTAACTCCGGCAACTTCTCCTATTGTTACCACAACTTCTAGATCAATATCCGAAACTCGGGCCTGCCCGCCATTGCTACGCTCAGACGTTTGCAGGTGGGCTTTTATTTTTCCCATTTCATGCCCCATCTTTACCATTTGAAAATCTTTTTCAGCTCTAAAACTTTTTCCTGCAGACAAAAGAAAAATGGATTCGATCAGATTAGATTTTCCTGTAGTATTTGGACCAATAATAATTAAGGATTCACCCTTAAAATCAAAGCTAGATTTCTTATAGTTGCGGAAATTTTGAAGTGAAAGATGAGCTAGCACGTGCCTATTCTATCACAGTGCCCAAGAAGTCTTTACCATTGAAATAATTTTCAAGATTTTCCATATTATTTCCATTTAGAACTACAACTTTTACACCTAATTCATGTGCCTTTTTAGATGCAATTGGATCAAATGGGGAGTTCATTCCTGGAATCCACTCATCTCCTACCATTTTTCTAAAATTTTCCCATGAAATTTTCTCAAGTGGCTTTGCGTTTGGATTTTTTCTTGGGTCATCGTCATAAACTTGGTCTATGTTAGAGAGGTTAATGAGGGTTTTTATTCCGTAGTCTTCACAAATCATTACTGAACAAAAGTCTGTGGACCATCCAGGTTTCCATCCGGAGGCGACGACCACTCTTTCCTCTACCTTTCTGATAATTTCATAGTGTTTTAATACAAACGGATGCGCAATATCTCTAAAAATAGTTCTAACTAAATGGGCGTTCATTTTAGTAGCGTGGATTCCGAGCCAATCTAAATCGTCGCGTGTTAGTTCATGTCCGATTACTTCTGCTCCTGCATCTCTATAGTGGCGTGCAATAGTTCCTCCACCCGTTATCAAAAAAAATTGGCGGTTAGGATTTGCCGCCAATTGTTCTCTTACGAACTTATTTAACTTTGCGAGGAACTTAGTATCAATTCCTCCTTCTGGGTAAATTAGGGATCCTCCGACCGAGATCACGACCTTATCTGTATAGTTTGAACCCATAAATAAGCTTAAAAAAAGACCCTAAAGGGTATTTCAATTGCACTAATTCTATTCCAATCCCCTAAAACAGTCAATAAGGGAAGTTTATTTCTGACATTTCTCCCTGCCCGCAATCGTCTAAGCTTTAGCTTTGGCAGGCGGGACAAAAGAAGGTACCCCTACCTCCTAAAAATATTTTCTTGATCTCTCCATTTCTATTTGGACATTCTTTTCCTTTTTTGCCATAAACCAAAGAATGCAGTTGATATTCCCCCTCCTGCCCCATCACATTTACAAAGTTTAATTCACTTGCGCCGCCATACCTCATACTTTTTTCCATAACTTTTAAAACTGCCTCATATAGCGCTTTTATTTCTTGCAAACTTAAACTATTAGCACGCCTTCTAGGGTCAATTTTCGCCAAGAAAAGCGCATCATTGGCGTAAATATTTCCAATCCCCCCAATTCTTGTTTGATCCATAATTAAAGGTTTTACGACAATTTTTGAATTACTAATTATCTTTTCAAACTTCTCATAAGTTAAATCTTTAAATGGCTCGGGCCCCATATTTTTAAAGAAAGACATTTCCATAACCTTATCAGTATCGACTACTCTCACCCAAGCAAACTTACGCAAATCATTGAAATATAAAACTGCGTCGCGATCTAATTTAAAAATAATTCTTGTGGCATTATTTGGAAGAGTTTTTACCTTCTGAGGACTAACGGGAACCTTAGAAGTCTTAGGGTCTCTATAAATTATTTGTCCTGTTAACTTTATATGTATGGCCAAACTTTTCTTATTGTCTAAATCGATGACCAAACCTTTTCCAAACCTGCGAATTTCAATTACTTTTGCTCCAATTATTTCCTTAGGATCTCCTTCAAAAATTCCTTTAGATAATATGTTAACGTCTAAAAATTTATGGCCTTTTAAATACTTCTGGAGTCCTAATTTAACTGTCTCAACTTCTGGCAGCTCAGGCATGGTTGCGCACAAACTCCTTTATCTCTTTTTCAAACCTTTTTTTGCTAAATTTGTCTGCGTGTTTTTGCAAGTCATTTGTATCAAACTTTATTTTTTCAAATCTTTTTATAGCATTATTTATGCTCTCAATTGTCAAATCATCAAAGAACACTCCTGTTTTTCCTTCAACAATTGTTTCTAATACTCCACCTGATTTATGAGCGATAACCGGCGTCCCATTCATCATCGATTCTACTGGAATTATTCCAAAATCCTCGTCAATTGAAGCAAAAACAAAACCCTTTGCATTTTTCATAAGCTTATCTTTTTCTGCGTCAGTTATCTCTCCTAAATACTCCACATTTGAATTTTTCTCTTTTAATAATTCCCCTATTTCTCTTTCATATCCTCCGAAACTTTTTCCAAAAACTTTTAACGGTAATCCATTTTTTAGAAAAGCTCTCATAATTAAATCTGGATGTTTTGCTCTAGCAATTCTTCCCCCTGTTAAGTAATAATCGCCCTTTTCAATAGCTCCTGATGAAACCTCAACTGGCGGATAAATAACTTTAGAGTCTTTTCTATAAAACTTTTCAATTCTAGCTTTAGTGTTATTAGAATTAGCTATAAATTGATCGACATTTTGACTAGATCTATGATCAATAATTCGGAGAAAATGAATTGAAATATTTCCAATTATCCTAGAAAAGATGTTCTTTCTCCAATTTCTCGCGGTTTCATATCCATATAAATAACGAGGCGGTGTATGGCAATAGCAAATGAGCTTTGCATTCTTTTTATTTATAAAGTTTGGAGTATATGCGCCAGTCGCGGATACAATAATCACGTCAAACTCTGATAAATCCATAGAATCAAAAATTAAAGGCGCAATAATCCTAAGCGGACTTATGAGCTTAGCTTTAAATGGCAAATTTTGAGCCCAGGAAGTACGAATATCAAACTTTTCGAAACGCTCTTTATGAGGACCCAAATACTTAGGGAGATAAACTGAAGTATAAATTGGAGCATTTGGAAAGATATTGTGGAGACTCTCTAAAACCCTCTCTGCCCCGCCATATTCTTTTATGTAATCATGAACAATTGCTACTTTCATAGTAATCCCAGCTGATCCTTCATCTCCTCTTCACGCTTGGTTTTCTTGTCCCTCGAAGCCTTAGGCGAAGTGGGATGATCTAATTTAAATCTTGCGATAAGACTATTAAAGTCTAACTTTTCAAACGCATCAAGTAATACTTTTCGATCCAAATTTTCTACTTTGCATTCATCAAATTTTAAATGAATCGGTGCATTTACTTCAATCGTTGCGAGTTTTTTCGCAAGAGCTGCTTGCTCAGCGTCCGTTGCAAGTTTTTCCGCAGTTTTAGGATTTATTTCTCCTAAGTTTTGATACATTTTTTCAAGTGTCCCAAATCTATTTACTAAATCGATTGCAGTTTTTGGGCCAATTCCATTTACACCTGGATAATTATCTGAATTGTCCCCTATTAAAGCTTTATAATCGACAAAATTTGAAGGACTCACTCCATATTTTTCTTTTACTTTATCAGAATCAAACAAAATCATTTTAGTAACTCCAATAATTGGCGCCAGAATTAAAACCTGATCATTAACTAACTGAAGTAAATCTCTGTCACCTGTAACAATAATCACCTGATTATCTTTATTTTTATCTACAGCTTGCCTCGCTAATGTACCAATCAAATCATCTGCTTCATATCCATCCAAATCAAAAACGCTTACTTTTACTTTCTCAAGAACATCTCTAATAATCTTAAACTGACCGGAGAGCCCATCATCCATCTTTGGTCTGGTCGCTTGATAACCTGAGAACATTTGTTTTCTAAAAGTGGGAGCTGCGCGATCAAAACAAACAATTAAATGGTCTGGAACGAGATCTGCCGTGATTTTTAAAACCATTGAGAAAAAGCCGTAAACTGCGTTTGTTAATTGGCCATCTTCAGTTTTATGAAGAGGAGGAAGAGCATGGTATGCCCGGTGAACTATGGCATTTCCATCGACAAGAACTAGCTTACTCATGAGAGGATTATATCAATTTTAGAGATGGAGTTAAGCAGAGAGTTTTCTGTAAAGAAGGCTAACTGCGATAATTGACACTGGTATTGTGATTAAGAGCCCAACTAATAAAGCTAGGGCCCCAAGAATGTTTATTCCTAAGATCAAAAGCATGAAAAGAAATATATTAATTACATTTTTATCAGTTGCCTTCCAGCTCATTCGAAGTGAATCCATAGCTCCTGCGTTCTTATCAACGATATAATAACTGTAGAATTGAAGTCTAAGCGCTAAATATATTCCCGGAATTATTAAAAGAATAAATCCGATTACGACAATTATCGTATAAACGATAGTAGCCCCAATCATTCTAAGAAGATATTGTGGATATGCCCAAAGCTCAGTAATTTCAGCTTTATGCCCATCTATAAGCTTCAATATTATTTTGATGAATCCAATTTGAAAGAAGAGAGTTAAAACCGTAAAACCTAAAGAAACCAATGATGCTAATAGACCTTCTCCAAAAAAACCCTGAACAGCTCCCTGAACTATCTGATAAACAACAAATGCAACCATTAAGATCGCTACAAACTTAGCGTTCTTTTTAACGATTTCCCAGGACTGTTTAATAAGGCCGATTTTGTCGAATTGCTTCACTGAGGCAATTGTTATACTTTTTTACTCAATTGTCAAGAGGAGATTAAGCTTCAACTGGAAGAATTGCAGGCTTGTGTCCTGGCAACATTTTCTTAGGACCAATTAATTTCTCAAATTGCTCGGACTCAAGAGTTTCAACCTTAAGAAGCTCTTCTGCTAATATATCTAGTTTCTTTCTGAGTTTTTTAAGTACTCTTGTAGCCTCTTCAAGTCCCCCATCGATAATTCTTTTAACTTCAATGTCTACTTTCGCCTGCATTTCAGGAGAAAGACTATCTGTATCATACGGGGTTTCTTTTTGAACTTCTAACGTAACAGGACCAAGACTACTCATTCCAAATCTCATAACCATTGCGCGCGCAATTTTTGTCGCTCTTTCAATATCGTTTGAAGCTCCAGTTGTAATATCATTAAACACAAGTCTTTCCGCAGCCTGACCACCAAGCATCATCGCGATTTCTTCAATAAGATGTGACTTTGTCTCATGCACTCTATCAATTGGTTCTGTCATCGTATGCCCCAGACTCATACCGCGGCTAACAATTGAAATCCTGTGAATCGGATCAATGTGTGGCATCTCCCAACCAACCAACGCATGTCCTGCCTCATGATATGCTGTCATTTTTCTATCCATGTCTGTTTGGAGTCTTTTCTTTTCAGGCCCTAACTTAACTTTAGTAGCAGCTTCCTCCAAGTCCGACATATCTATCTTTTTCTTATTGTTTCTGGCTGCTCTAATTGCAGCCTCATTTAACATATTCTCTAGATCTGCTCCTGAAAAACCAACGGTTCTTTTTGCAGCTTTATCCCAATTGACTTTTGCATCAAATGGCTTATTTTTAGCATGAATTCCTAAGATGTTTTTTCTTCCTTCTACATCAGGTAACTCAAGTGCAACGCGTCGATCAAATCTTCCAGGACGAACTAAAGCAGGATCTAAAATATCAGGTCTATTTGTTGCAGCCATCACCACTAATTGTTCATTTGGGGAAAATCCATCCATCTCAACAAGTATTTGGTTTAATGTCTGTTCGCGTTCATCATGTCCGCCCATGAACCCTGAGCTTCGTTGTCTACCAATCGCATCAATTTCATCGATAAAAATAATTGCAGGCTGTGCTTTCTTAGCGGTTCCAAACAAATCACGCACGCGTGATGCCCCAACTCCTACTAGCATTTCCATGAATTCTGATCCTGCAATTGAGAAGAATGGTACATTTGCCTCTCCTGCTGTAGCGCGAGCTAAAAGAGTTTTTCCAGTTCCAGCTGGTCCAATCATTAAAACTCCTTTTGGGGTGCGCGCTCCAATACTTTTATATTTTCCAGGGTTTTTTAAGAAATCTACTATTTCCTCAAGCTCTTTTTTAGCTTCATCGACTCCCGCTACGTCTGCGAATGAAATCTTTGGTGTATCTTTACTATAAAGCTTGGCTTTAGATTGACCAAACGAAAACACACTATCCTGAGCTCCTCTAGCCTGCCTAAATATAAAATAGAAAAATCCTACCATCAGAAGAATTGGGAGAAGTGAGGCAAAAATACTAATCCAATTGTTTAAAGTAGTTTTATCATTAATACTAACTTTAGTTTTACTTAAATCTACTCCTGCATCCTTAAAAAGAGTGTAAACATTTGAACCTGGTTCTTTGAATGCTTCAACGTTTTTATTATCTAGCTTTAAAACCAGCTTATTATCATGAACCTCGATCTCTTTTACGCTACCTCTTTTAACCTCCTGTATTGCTTGAGATAAAGGAACTGAATCAACCTTTCCAGTAGGCTGATTTACACCTATAAATAGAAGTCCTAGGAAAATAAAAACAGATCCGTAGATAAGAAGGTTTTTCCAGTTCTTTACTTTTTTATTAAGCTTGGGGAAAAGCGTTTTCTTTGTTTTTCTGCCTGCTGCCATTGATCAAAAATTATATCACACCCGGCAGTTAATTTAAAGCTAAACGAGGCCCATCTTTTGCTTTGCTTCAAGTAATGTTTGAAATGCTACTTCCCTGCAAATCTCTGTGTGTTTATTTAACATACTATCTAAATCGAATGAAGATTCTATTTCGGCTCTTTTTTTCTGAATAGGCAAAAGACCTTCAAAAATAGCATTAGCTAAATCAGATTTCATGTCAGAATACCTTATGATTCCATTATTAAAGTCTTGAGCAAACTTTGTATACAAATCTTCTTTCCCGAATAGCTTTAGCAAAACAAATAAGTTCGCCACTCCACCTGTTTTTGGCACCTCTCCACCAGTTGTACCGGAATCCGTAGGAACAGCCGCTAGTTTCTTTTTTATGGTCTCTAAATCATCAGTTAAGAGAATTGAAGATCCCTCAACTGTCTTACTCATCTTCCCTTCTCCTGTTAGTGAAGGTACATATTCCCCTTTTGTCGCAAATCTTTCGGGCTCTGGAAAAATTTCTCCATACGTAGAATTAAACTTACGTGCAATCTCGCGAGCCACCTCTAAATGAGGTTCTTGATCTATTCCGACAGGTACTAGATTTGCTTTATAAAGAAGAATATCAGCTGCCATTAAAACCGGATAATATAAAAGCCCCATGTTTACATATTTTGGATATTGGGCTTTTTTATCTTTATAAGTTGGAAGATCTTCAAGGCGACTTACAGGATAAATCGTGCCTAACAGATAAGCAAGCTCCGTGTGCTCTGGCACCCTGCTCTGAATTTCAATAAGACATTTTTCAGGATTTAATCCCGCTGCGAGGTAATCCAAGACTACATCTTTAACATTTTGTTGTAAGACTTTTGGATCATACGGAGTAGTTATTGCATGGAGATCAACTACTGAAAAAACGCAATCATATTGATCCTGAAGTTCAAGCATGCCCTTTACGGCACCAAAATAATTGCCGAGATGAAGCCGGCCTGTAGCTCGAATTCCAGAATAAACTTTTTTCTTGTCCATGAGAGGATTATAGCATTAAATCCAGGCTTTTTTTGAAAATTATAGACCAAATAATAAGACCATTCTCTTCTGCTCCTCTACAGGAATTGCTTCGGGGGTAAAAACCAGGCCATCTCTTTTTAGAGTAAATTCTACTCTCGAAAATTCATCTACTTGAGATTGTAAAGTTGCAGTTTCCAAAATAACAATAGTTCCCTCATCGTTAGCTTCCAATAAATGTGTCTCAGAAAGTACAGGCTCAGAATCCACAGAAAAATCAGGCTCATGATTTGCTCTATAAGCAGTAACTCCAGCTCTTGTTTCTTTTTTACTTATTGCAGAAGTATAACTCCTGTTCGCATAGAACACCTTAGCCCCTTCTACCACAACAACTCCAGGATGCGGACTCGTTCTCCCGATTAAGGTATTTACTCTATCAATCACAGCATAAAATTCAAAATTAGTTGCTTGCTTTTCTACCATCCGAAAATTATACAACTACTTGTCAATCCAGGCATTTTTGAGAGATTCAAACTTTCCAGTAATAATTGACTCTCTAATTTTATTTGTTAAATTTACAGTGAAATAAACGTTGTGATATGAGGCTAAAGTGTAGGCTAAGAGTTCGCGAGATCTAAACAAATGGTTAATATATGCTCGGGGGTAAGTCACGCAAGCATAACAATCGCAATTAGGATCAATTGGTTTTAAATCAGAGGCAAATTTAGACTTAGTAATATCAAAACGGAAACGATTCTTCACATTTCCCTCTTTTGGCGACACAAAAACATGGCCCATTCGTCCAAGACGGGTTTGAATTACACAGTCAAAAGTAT
>CAYORA010000021.1:0-17593 GCA_964406285.1 uncultured Gammaproteobacteria bacterium | reverse complement strand
TAGAGCAATTCGCTGTTAACGAAAAGGTTCTAGGTTCGAGTCCTAGTCACGGAGCCAAATAAAATAGACTCAATTATCTACATCAAAATATTCCTACTCTGAATTAGACTAGAACCTCTTTGACATTTGTAAGAACTCTTGCAATGATTAATTCATGGAACCTAATCAAGAGACACCACCCGTTAATCAACCAACTACTCCAATTACTCCCCCTAATGTGAATCCTGAAAATAAACCTAAAAAATCTCATAAAATACTTTTCTTAATTATAGGTTTATTAATAATAATTCTAACTAGTGGAATTGGAGGAATATATTACCTTAATAAAGATAGCGCATTAAAGAGTACTCCTGCTCAAAATACAAGCAAAGAAATTAAAATAAATAAAACAGATACTTCATATCCTTCACTAACTCAAAGTCCCAAAGAACCTGCAATAAAAAAATTGGAAAATGGAACTACTTTTTATCAAGACTATAAATATAAGTTTAGTTTAATCCTACCTAAAGGATTTAGTATTAAATCACTTCCTCATAGAACAGAAGGCATAGGTTATCATGAAATTAGTAATGGCACTGAGACATATCATTTACTTGATAGCTTGGGAGGTGGACCACCTTTTGAACCAAAACCTATAGATTTTGAAATATATGGAGGCAAGGTGGCACGTATTGATGAGGGTAATTTTGCGGGTTGTAGCTCAGATTGTTATACGATTTTAGCTCATGAAAGAGATGCTATTTTTGACCCCCAGACCGAGATTTATTCTAAAGAAAATCTTAAGTTTATTTTAATGAATTATACTGACGAAAGAACAAATAGTGATTATTCTCATGTTTATGGTAAAACGGATCAAGATAAAATTATTTATGATATAAGGTCCATTTTTCCAGAATATGACACTATTAACATAGTATCAATTATTGGCGATAAGACTGGTTTAGGCGTAGCTGGAAATAAGAATAAAATTGGTGGAATTTATTTCTGGTTTGAAAAAAATAATAATGGTGTTTGGAAAGTTAAATGGCAAGGAAAAGAGTTTCCTATGTGCCAAGAGAGATTCCATGGTCAAGAATATAAATGTCCTTGGGATAGTTAGTATAAATCTTAGAATAAAATTCTAAATCTTTCTACTCCTCGGAGCATCAATTTTTAGCCTCACTTCTGCTATACTGATTTTAAGGCGCTGAGTTTTGTTAATGAAAATAAAAATTAGAGAGTGGTTCTACAGATATTCAATACCATTACTTCTAGCTACATTATCATCTATAGTTTCTGCATCTATCATCAAGTCTATTACTGGAAATAATATTTTGGCAGGAGTTGGGGCTACTTGGATTGATAATATAACTTTTTATGGATATGTTTATTTAAAAGATGTTAAGAGAAAAAATTTTACATTAACAAATTTCATTAAACAAATAAGAAACATGATTATTGAATTTGGTCCCGCAGAGTACTTAGACACTTTTTTAGTAAGACCATTCTTCCTTTCTGTAGTTCCATATTTTATTAATAATTATCAATTGGCAATTCTGCTTGGATCATTGCTTGCAGAAATAACTTATTTTATTCCTGTTATTACATTTTATGAACTTAGAAAAAAAGTATTTAGAGACTAGATACTTACAAAACTAATACATTTAAGGTCTTTCAATGTGTTAAAATAAATAAAATGAGTAAACTAATTAATTGCCTCTGGTTCGCGAATAACAACGGGGAAGAAGCTGCAAATTACTACATAGATACTTTTAATTCTGCTCCTGGAGAGCATTCTGCAAAAATGGGAGACATCACAAAAGCACCTAAGGGAGTTGAAGAGGTTGGAGGAATATCAGAAGGATCTGTTTTAACTGCTGAATGTGAAATTGATGGAATAAGCTTCATGTTTCTTAATGGTGGGCCTGTTGAGCAGTTCAAGCTTAATGGCGCCACTTCATATATTATTGAATGCGAAACACAAGAGGAAATAGATTATTTCTGGGATAAATTATCAGCAGTTCCTGAAGCTGAACAATGCGGATGGTGCACGGATAAATTTGGAGTCACATGGCAAGTAGTGCCTAGAATTTTGGATGAAATGATGCGTGACCCGCAAAAAGCCGAAGCTGTAACAAAAGTATTTATGCCAATGAAAAAACTTGATCTTGAAGCAATCAGAAAATCCGGCGAATAAACTGCATTAAATAATCTTCTATAAACGCTTAGGTGACACTATTTCAGAAGCCTTAAAGTCACAAATCCTGCAAGTCCCAGAAGGAATGGGTAAATAATAAATAAAAATAATTTAGATATTAAAGATATTTCTCTTAAAGCTTTTACAAATCCATTTTTAGTTATACTTTCAGTAAATGGGTACCATGTAGAAATATCTAATTTTACTGCTAAAAAGTTTAAGAAAATCGCGACGAGTAAAACCACCCAACCTGCTAAAAATATCTTTAAGATTATCATAAATATAATTATACACCAGTAGGATAGTAAAATATTATTATTAACTTCTTACATTTTTACTATTTTTCTCATATAAAAAACTCCTAGCATATCAAGCATATGAAATATATTTTAGGTTGGTTATTAGGCATCCCAGTTGGAATATTAATTTTAATTTGGATAGTTTCAAAAATATTTTAATATGAGCGCATCAAGAATTTTACTTAACTTTTTAAATTTAGTATTTGGATTAATTGAGGTAATAATCGCATTAAGAATCATCTTAAGATTCTTAGGAGCGAATCCATCCACTCCATTTGTGAGATGGATAAATGATGCAAGCTCCTCCTTAATCTATCCATTTCAAAATATATTTCCTTCTCCAGTCTTGAACGGTGGATTTGTTTTAGAGATGTCAGCAGTTATCGCATTAGTCGTCTACGCAATAATCGCATATATAATTAGCGGATTAATTTCATTTGTAAGCTATAAAACTGTTTACTACACAAGAGATGGAAGAAAAAAAGTTGTAGAGGAAGAATAATTATGGATGATCCAAAAGATCAAATGAATCAAATAGACGAAGAAGCGAAGCGTCAAAAAGAAGAGATCGCTGAACAAGAAGCTGAGAAAATTCAGGAAGAAGCAGATAGGCAAAAAGAAGAAGTGAGAAACGAAGCAGAAGAATAATTTCCATTTGACTTAAAAATTTACACTTGAGATTATATATTTAGTGAAAGATTTTTTAAGATTAATTGGATTTATTCTGTTATGTCAGACTGCAGGCATAATTGGTTCAATCTTCACATTTAATTCAGTAAACACATGGTATCCTACCCTAGATAAACCTTTTTTCAATCCACCGTCATTCGTGTTTGGACCTGTATGGACGACGCTTTATTTCTTAATGGGAATTTCTCTATTTTTAGTTTGGGGTAAAAAGAAAACTGATTTAAGGTGGTTTTGGCTGCAGCTTAGCTTAAATACAATTTGGTCAATAATATTTTTTGGATTAAAAAATCCTCTATTCGCCTTCATCATAATTATTTTTCTTTGGATAAGCATTTTTCAAACCATACAATCATTTAAGAAAATAAATAAAAATGCTTCGTATCTGCTTTATCCATATATCGCCTGGGTAAGTTTTGCAGCAATTCTTAATTTATCAATAGTGCTTTTAAATAAATAGTTTCCTGGTATAATCTTGCAATGAAAAATAAACATGTAATTTTAAGGGAAAATAATTACGATGGTGTTTCCTATATCTCTCCTACCTGGGAACAAATGGGAGAATATACATTTAGACTTGCAGAGGAAATAATAGATTCTGGAGAAAAATTTGACAGAGTAGTCGCTCTAGCAAAAGGTGGATGGACATGGGCAAGAACTCTAATGGATTATTTAGGAATTGATGAAATTTCCTCAGTTAGATTTAAGTCATATCAAGGAATAAATGAAGCGAGTGAACCCCAATTAGTTCAACCACTAACAGATTCCATTCATAACCAAAAAGTTTTACTTTTTGATGAAGTAATTGATACCGGAGAAACTGTCAGGAAAGCTTCTGAATATCTAAAAGTAATGGGAGGAAAAGATATAAAAATCGCATCCCTTTGCTATAAACCTCATTCGTGCATTACTCCTGATTATTATGCGTTTGAAACTACTGGCTGGGTCGTATTCCCACATGAAATCAGAGAATTCATAGAGGCCTCCTCAAAAACATGGAAAAAAGCTGGAATTAAAGATCCAGAAATAAGAAAAAGATTAGATAAAATAGGAATCCCCGATGAACAGGTAAAATACTTCTTAGATAAGATTAAATAATGAGCGAACTAAATATTGAAGAAAGAATTTCAAGAATAGAAAAAAGAAATCAAAGCGTCGAGAAAGATAAAGCTTGGGAAACAAGCCTTTTCAGAAAATTCTTAATAGTCGTTTTTACTTATCTATCAATAGCGTTTTATCTCAAATTTATCGTAAAAATTGATCCTTGGATAAACGCAATTGTACCGGCTATGGGATTCCTGCTTTCAACACTTACACTTTCGTATTTTAAAAAACTCTGGGAAAAATTTATTTACAAAAAATGACTTCATATAAAACAATAGACGAATATATTTCCACTTTCCCGAAAGAAACTCAATTAATTCTTGAAAAAATTAGAAAAACTATAAAAGAAGTAGCTCCACTGGCAACCGAAAAAATTTCCTACGGAATGCCCACTTTTTATTTAAACGGAAATTTAGTGCATTTCGCTGCATTTAAAAATCATATTGGCTTTTTCCCCTCACCAGACGGAATTAACGCATTTGAAAATGAATTAAAAAAATATAGAACGGGAAAGGGCACACTTCAATTTAAATATAATGAAAAAATCCCCTTTGATCTTATTAAAAAGGTCGTAGAACTTCGAGTTAAAGAAAACTCCAAGCGCTAGCTTCTTTCATAATTCATACAAAAATCTAATTGCTTTCACAAGCAATTTAGCTACATTGACTATTATAATTATGGCTGTAAAACGCACGATTATAGAAGAAGGGGATGAAGCGGACCCAACGATTATTCGTAATACTAAAACTGTTGTCAATCCTGATATCCATACTCAGGTGGTGGATGCAAAGGAAGAAGTAATTGATTCCCCTAATTCCTCTACTGTAAAGCGTACTCAAATAGTTCATGAACCTTTAGTAGAGGCTACCCATCCACAAGCATCTTATGAAACAAAAAAAACTATTTTTAGATCTTGGCAAATTATTTGGTATATCCTAGCTGTTATTGAAGTGATTTTAGGATTTAGGGTCACATTTAAGGCGATTGGCGCTAATCCATTTTCAGGATTTGTAAATCTAATTTATTCTATTTCTGATGTATTAGTTCTACCGTTTACAGGAATTATTAGATCAACTGTTTCAGGAAATTCAGTTATAGAATGGTCTACGATTTTTGCAGCTGTAATTTATGCGCTAATTGCCTGGGGAATAGTAAGCCTAATTCATATGGCTCGCCCCGTTACTCCTGAAGAAGTAGATCGAGCTGTTTAAATATTGGTATTTTATTACCCTAAAATTTTTTATTTTTCATAGCGATGACTATAATACAATCGATTTGCTATAATCTCCGAATGAATAGACACGAATCAGTGAGAAGAGCTACGGATTTTTTACTTGGCAAAAAAATTGAGGGAACTGTTGCTGCTGTTTTAAGAAGGCCAGAAGATTTATCACAAAGATACGTAGTAAATACTGGTAAAGAACTTTTAGCTATAAAGGTTTATCCATATCACACATTAACTCCATTAATACCAGTATATTTTCCCCGCCCAACTCTTAAACGCGGTGACATTTTTAACGAAAGAATAAGAAATGTAGCTCCTTGGGTAGAAGGACAAAATATTTAGTTCTGCTATAATTTTTAATATCCTAAATGAAAACTTTTTATAAACTTCTAGTAGTAGCGCTCATCGTAACCGCCACAAATAATTTCGTGTGGTTTGCTCTTACTTTTTTTGCCTATCTTGAAACAAAGTCTGTTATTTCTACCGGCTTCGTAGGTGGAATCTATTTAGTGGCGACAGCAATCTCGGCTTTTTGGTTTGGGTCACTAGTAGATCATCACAAGAAGAAACACGTGATGCTTTTATCAAGCTTTGTTACCTTAATACTTTTCTCTTTAGGTTTTTTAATTTCCTCACTTGCCCCAGAAAATCTTTTCACGTATGTAGGCAGTCCTGTTCTTTGGATATTCGCACTTACTCTTATGGCAGGTGTTGTGTCTGGAAATATTTATGGAATCGCAATCCCAACCCTTGTTACGGTTCTTGTTCCTGAAAAAATAAGAGATAAGGCAAATGGACTATTTGGAACCGTGATGGGAATCTCCTTTGCGATCACCTCAGTTGGAAGTGGATTCACTTTAGCATTTGGAGGTATGACTTCGGTTATGGCAATTGCAGTAATCTTAACTATAACTGCAATTGGAATTTTAATGTTAATAAAAATTCCTGAGAAAACTATAGTTCATGTCGGAGAATTGAAGCCTAAAAAAATAGATCTCAAGGGCACATTTAAAGTAATTAGAAATATCCCCGGCCTTCTGCCTCTAATTCTTTTTACAACTTTTAATAATCTTCTGGGCGGAGTTTTCATGGCACTTATGGATGCTTACGGACTTTCATTAGTAAACGTTCAAACATGGGGAACGCTTTGGGGATTCTTAAGTTTTGGATTTATCGCTGGGGGATTATTAATAGCTAAGTTTGGTCTTGGGAAAAATCCACTAAAAACATTATTCCGTGCAAATATAATTATTTGGATCGGATGCATATTCTTCACAATTCAGCCTTCAATAGTTCTTCTTACGATTGGCGCATTACTTTGGATGATCCTCTTTCCTTTTATAGAAGCTACTGAGCAAACAATTATTCAAAAGGTGGTCCCGGATGAGAGGCAGGGAAGAGTTTTTGGGTTTGCTCAAAGCATAGAACAAGCTGGATCTCCTCTTACAGCATTTCTAATTGGCCCCATCGCTCAATTATTATTTATTCCATTTATGACCACAGGTCGCGGGGTTGATTTAATCGGTAGCTGGTTTGGAACAGGAGCAGGACGAGGAATTGCATTGGTATTTATTATCTCAGGTTTAATTGGACTTATTATTACAATAATAGCAATGAACTCTAGGTCATACAAACTTCTCGGAAAAGCGTATCAAAAATAATTAACACAATCTTCTCTTTTAAATTTTCCAACTTTTATTCTAGTTATAGAAAATGCAAATGCCTTAGATCCAAGTTTTTCTCCCAAGTCAGATGCAATTTTTCTAACATAAGTCCCTGATGAAGCCGATATTATAATTTTTATTTTTATAAACTGGTTATCTTTGTTTTCTTTCTTAAAATTTTTCCAATTTTCAATGATTTCTTTTTGCCTAAAATCTCCATCAATTAGTTTTACTTTTTCTATAATATTTTTGACTAAATCTGATATCTCAATATTTTCATAATCTAAAAGTTTAATAGAGTAAATCTCAATACTTCTTTCTGGAATTTTTATTTCATTAAGCTTATTATTTCTAGCCCACCAATATAAAGATTTTCCTTTAACAGCTTTTGACGAGTAGGATGGATATTTTTGTTTTTGTTTTCCTAAAAATGTTTCTAATTTTTTTTCTACTTCTTTTTTTGTAATCTCTTTTTGATCAGTTTTTTCAACTATTCCTAAACCATCATAAGAATCTGTAGAAATTCCTAAAATTATTTCTGATTCATACGTTTTTTCTAAATTTTCATATTCACGTCTTTTTTTATTCTCTTCATCAATAAGAAGAATTAATATTCCTTCTGCCATCGGATCCAGTCTTCCAGCATAAGATATTTTTCTATTCCCTAACTCAGGAAATTTTTTCTTAAACTCTATTACAGCTTTTAACGGACTCCATCCGACAGGTTTCCAAACGGGGAAAATCAAATTATTCATGTTGGAAAATTATAACATAGCAATTTATTAAAGCTTTGTTATACTAAATTTATGCAAAGGAAAACATTTGCATTCCTGGCTTTATCATTCATAATATGGAGACTACTGCTTTTCATTCCTGTTTTTGTTGCTGAAAAAAAACTTGACTACAGATCAGGATACGAATATACAAGTATCACTGATGCAAGACGTAATGACAAAACAATAACTGACAGATTACATCTCTCATCCTGGGCAAATTTTGACGGACTTCACTATATAACAATCGCTGCAAATGGATATACAAATAACTATGGATTCTTCCCTCTTTATCCGACACTAATAAAGCCTGTTTCAAAATTATTTGGCGCACAGGAAAACTTTGATAATGCTTATTTTTTCGGAGGACTTTTAATCTCTAATCTTTCATTTTTTCTATCCCTTTTAATGCTTTACAAACTTTTATCGCTAGACTTTTCCGAAAAGCAAATAAAAATTACCATCTTAAGCATTCTATTTTTTCCAACATCATTTTTCTTTGGAGCAATCTATAGCGAAGGCCTCTTTTTACTTCTTCTTTTTTCTTCACTTTATTTTGCAAGAAAAAGAAACTGGATTCTAGCAAGTTTTATCGGCTCACTTTTAACTCTCACTCGCTTTGTTGGAATTTGCATATTTCCAGTACTTATTTATGAATTTTATAAAAGCCGTGACTGGTCTATAAAAAATTTTATTAAAAGTGGAATATGGGCGACACCTACAGGACTCATAATTTATTCAATATATAATCAGATTCAAGAAGGAAACTTTCTATATTTCATAAAAGCTCAAGGAAATTTCCTAAACAATCGTTCCGTTGATAGTTTTATTTTTTTTGGACAAACAGTTTTTAGATATATAAAAATATTAACTACAAATTCTTATATGCAATTCGAATGGTGGATTGCACTTCTAGAAGTATCTAGTTTTGTTTTTGTTTCACTAATTATTATCTATGCATTAAAAAAGAAAGTGAGATTTTCGTACATTCTTTTTTCATTTTTAGTTGTTTTAATTCCAGCTTCATCCGGAACATTTAGCGCAATTCCTCGCTATATATTAGTTGCCTTTATTATTTATATATGCGTCGGTCTTCTTGGCAATAAAGCAAAATTTGCTTATTTCACAATCTCCTTTGTGCTCCTTTTCATCCTCACGTTATTTTTCTCACGAGGATATTTTATATCCTAGCTTTCTAATAACTGATATAATAAATCCCCATGAAAAAGTTATTTTTATTAATTATAATTTTCATTTCTATAATTTCAGTTATTATTTACCTAAACCCATTTGCAGCACCTGGGAGAAGCACAAAAAACGAAATATTTACATTAGATTCTAATAAGAAAGAAGTAACGGGACTAAAACTTGAGGAAGCAGGATTTGTAAAATCAATGACAGGTTTTGAAATAGCAATGACTTTAAAAGGCAGAAATAAAATTGAACCAGGGGGATATTATTTATCAAAAAACATGGACGCTTTTGAAATTGCTGAAGCACTTTCTGAAGGACCTGATTTAAAATGGGTAACGGTTCTTCCAGGAATGCGAAAAGAACAAATCGGAGAAAGATTAAAAGAAACATTTAATTGGAGTGAACGCGAATTAGAAAAATGGAACACAGAGTACACCACACAAAAGGATGAATATACAGAAGGAGTTTATTTTCCTGACACTTATTTAATTCCTGTTAAAGAAAATGGACAGCTAATAGCAGCCCGCATGATAAATAATTTTAACACTAAATTTTCGGACTATTTCACCGCATTTGAAGAAAAAAATATTAAATGGACCACAGCTATAAAAATTGCCTCATTAATTGAAAGAGAAGCAGGTGGACCAAGTGATATGCCGTTAATTGCAGGAGTTATGTGGAATAGACTTGAGGAAAATCAAAAACTAGATATTGACGCAACCATTCAGTATGCAATCGGTAAACGCGATGGAAAATGGTGGTCTGTGGTAACTGGCTCTGATATAAGAAATACAGATTCAAGGTTTAACACATATAAATATTCGGGTCTCCCTCCACATCCAATTTCAAATCCCAGCATTGCGGCAATTGATGCTGTACTAAATCCAGAAGAAACAGATTGTATTTTTTATCTACATGACAAGAATAGAGATATACACTGTTCCGTTACATATGAAGAGCATATTGAGAATATTGATAAATACTTAAAAAATTAATGCCAGAATTTTCTTTGTCCTGTGAAGACCATTGGAATATTTGCCTTATTTGCTTCGTCAATTGAAGCCTGATCGTTTACGCTTCCGCCCTGTTGAACTATTGCCGAAATTCCTGCTTTGACTGCAAGCTTTACGCTGTCATTAAATGGAAAAAAACTATCGCTTGCAAGAATTGCGCCTCTTACATTTTCTCCTGCTTGTTCAAGTGCAATTTTAGTAGCTCTAACCCTGGAAGTTTGGCCAGAACCAATTCCTCTTGTCATTGGCAAACTCTTGTCAACGACTATAATAGTGTTTGATCTAATTCTTCCAATAAAACGCCATGCTATTTTCATTTGTCGCATCTGTGAGGCGGAGGGTTTTACTTTTGTTACAACTTTCCAGTTCTTAAAATTCAATCCATCATCCCAATCCTGCATCACAAATCCACCATCAAAAAATCTTAAATGCTTATTGTTTGATCTTTTCTTGGGAATTTTACCAAATACATAAATTCCTGTAGATTTTCTAATTTGCTTAATAAATTCTACTGCTTCTTCCTTAACACTAGGTGCTGCAATTATATCTATCAACACTCCATTTTCTTCTTTAAAATCTGAAAAAGTTTTTGCAGTTTTTAAATCGATGGGTTGATTTAGGACAATTACTCCGCCAAATGCCGATTCTGGATCCGCTGCTACGGCTCTCTTAAGAGCCTCTGATGTTGACCCTGCTATTGCAATTCCTGATGGGCTATTATGTTTTATAATTACTGCTGCATTTCCCCCCAAATCTCTAACTGATTCTAATCCCGAGGCGATATCAGTAAAGTTTGTTGCAGATAAATCTCTCCCTGTAATTTTTTCTAGTTTTCCTAATGGTGAATTAGTGTTCGGTTCGATATATACTGCAGCTTTCTGGTGGGGATTATCTCCGTATCTTAAATCAATTACTTTTCTTCCGGGAATAGCTATTTCAGCGTTAAACTTTTTTTCAAAATCCAAAAATTCTGCAATTTGTGAATCGTAAAAAGATAAATGTCTAAAAGCTTTTGACGCAAGACTTATTCTTATTTTTTCATCAATCTTTTTATTTTTTAAAAAATCCCCTATTTTTTCGTAATCCGAGGGATCAGTTATTACCAAAACATTTCTATTATTTTTAGCTGCAGCTCTAATCATAGTAGGTCCCCCAACATCGATATTTTCTATTGCAGTTTTAAACGTAACTTTTGGATCAGAAACAGTTTTCTCAAACGGATAAAGATTACACACAACTATATCAATTGATTTTATTTTTAATTTTTTTGCTTCTTTTATATGTTGTGATTTATTTCTATCATAAAGAATTCCACTTTCGATTTGAAAACTAATCGTCTTCATTCTTCCATCAAAACTTTCTGGGTTTCCTGTAATTTCTTGGATGGGGATAATTTTCAACCCTGCGTCCATTAAGGTTTTTGCTGTTCCACCAGTTGAGATAATTTTATAATTTAAAGAGTCCAAAACTTTTGCGAATTCAATAATTCCCGATTTATCAAAAACACTAAGTAACGCAAATTTTTCAGAAGATTTATTTCGTGAGATATTGGCAGATTTTGTAGACTTATTTTTTATCGCTGCCATAAATATATACAACTTATATATGAAAATAGATTGCCAAGTCAAGTAGAAAAAGCGATTAATAAATTTGCTATAATCCAAAAATGGCAATAAGAAAAGTAATACAGGCGGGTCACCCTGGACTCAAAACAAAAAATAAAATAGTTAAAGATATTAATTCCTTTGAGACCAAAAAAATTATAAAGAACATGAAAGACACCATGTATAAAGTCGGGTTAATAGGAATCGCAGCAAACCAAATAAATGAGAATCTGATGATTTTCGTAACTCACCCAAGAACCACAAAAGCCAGAAGGCTTGGTAAAAAAGATAAATTAAGAATATTTATAAATCCTAAGTTTATTTATAAATCTAAAAACGAAAATATTATCTATGAAGGTTGTGGAAGCGTGGGGGATATATTTGGACCTGTTAAGCGCCCTAGCGAAGTAGAAATTAAAGCAACTGACGAAAATGGGAAAAAGTTTTCATTAAAATGTGATGGAATTTTAGCTCGCGTCATACAGCATGAAATGGATCATCTAGAAGGATCTGAATTTATAGAAAAAGTAAATGATTATTCAAAAATTATTTCTCATGAGTTTTATAAAAAAGAAATTAGAAATTCTAAAGAACAGCTTAAAAATTCGCAAATATCAAAAATTGAATTTAAACAATTAAATTAGGAATTCTCGAAGTAGCTAAAAATTAACTCAGAATATTTAGCAATAATTTCTGCAGCCTTTTTATAATCTTTAGTCTCAGATAATACTACTAATATATAATCCCCATTCTTGGAATAAACAATTCCGCCATCATGTTTTGATCCAAATAATTCCCCAGTTTTATGTGCTACCTCAACATTTTCTAAATATTTAGGAATCCTGTCATTTAGAGTTTGTCTTTTTAACAAATCAATCATTTGGTTTGAGTATTCCTGGTCGACAATCTCTCCCTTATAAAGGGTGTCAAAAAATAAACTAATATCTTTTGCCGACGTCTGAGGAGGTTGCTTGTAGTTAGAATTTGTAAATTTGGATTCTTTAATAAAATTTGCTATTTTTTTACTTCCAACTTTTGATGACAGTAATATAGCTGCATAGTTATCAGAAACTGTAATCATTTTTCTTAAAGCTTCTTCAACCGTCATACTGATTTTTTCCGGTTCTCCTGTAGGTGGTGCTGGAGAAAAATCAGGAGGCGTAGGGGTTGGGGTAATCGTAGAAAGAGTATCGTTTAAATTAACAAGTGGAGCGCTTAGTATATCATCTAGCTTAAGTTTTCCATCTTTAATTTCCTGATATGCCACTGCCATTACCCATAGTTTATAGAGACTTGCGCTATCATATTTTTTCTCTGAATTATAATAGTACTCCTCTCCGGTTTCTAAATTTTTAATTACCGCAGAATAATCTCCCTCCTCTGAACTAAAATACTCATCTGTAATTTCTTTAAGTCTATTTTCTTTTACCTGAGACTGAGCAGGGCTTATCTTAGCATCATTTGCTGCTAAAACTTTTTTACTTTGAAATTCCTCTTCTTGAGATGAAGCAAGAATATAAACTGATATTGGTATGAGAACTAACAATAAACATAAGTAGAGTAGTCCGTAATGTATTCTATTTTTCACTCTACAAATTTAAACACACATTGGAAGTATAGACAAGTAGATATAACTCGCTCTTTAGGTTAATAACTAATCTCCGTCCGGGGAAAATCTGATCGCTAAAAGTCTTACAAAAATAAGAGTCGTTATTATAATTACTAATATTCCAACGCTTGTGAGAGTAGGCCCTTTAAACCATAAAGAAATTATTTCGTTAAGCATTACAATCAACACAGTGTCCACTATAAAAGTCACCTTAACTCTTCCATCGCTTAAATAACTCATTGCGGTCCTAATTACTTCTATAACAGCTAAAAGCGTAATCACGTTTAATATTAATTCCCTCAAAGCCTCCTCAACGGAATGGTCTAACAAAAGCTGAAGTCCTAAAAGAGTTTTAACAACCCCACCAAAAAAACCAATTAGAGTAACCACTACTAATAGTCTTAGGAAAAATGGAATTAATACAGGAAGAAACGGCTTTCTAAATACTAATGAATCTAAACTTTTGTTTTTTTTATTTTTTGCCATCAGTTGGCAGGCAAACAAATGATAACACAATCATGGATAGTTATTCTAGCTTCTGAAATTATTTAATTAATAAATGTAAAGTCTACTTGACATTTATACACAGATGCCCTATTTTAATTAGGGCAGGTATATGGATGAGAAAATATCTAATCGTGTTTTTGAAGAAAGAATAAAATTAAAAATAACACAGGAAGAACTGGGAAGCGCTCTAAATGTCTCAAGGCAAACTATTATTGCAATAGAAAAAGGGAATTATACCCCTTCAGTACTACTAGCAATAAAGATAGCAAAGTATTTTAAGAAAAATGTTGAAGAAATATTCAAGTATGAAAAATAATTATTTTATTTCTGAAATATTAATTTCATTAACTCTTCTACTAATACTCATATTTTGCCTCAACCCGTTTGGAATCTTAATGCCTCCGCCATTAGTCAGTATGCTAGTAATTTCTTTGTTACTTTTTGTAGGGATTTTCGCTTCGTTCATATGGAAAGAAAGATCCGGAGATGAACGAGAAAATTATCATAAATTACTAGCTGGGCATTTGGCATTCTTAACAGGTGTAGGGCTTTTAGGAATTGCAATTGCTTTTCAAGAATTAAACCATACTCTTGATCCATGGCTTGTTTATATATTAATTGCTATGCTGCTCGCAAAAATTATTGGAAGGATATATAGCCAGAAGAAATTTTAAAAGGAGGTGATTAAATGAATCAAAAAATAATAATTACAATGGGTATCTCTATGTTAACAGTTGGAGGGATTATAGGATTAGTGCTCATAAATTCTTCACAGAATAAAATATCAAGCGAAGAAATGATGGAGAAAAAATCATCAGAGGAAAAAATGATGGATGATAAGAGTCCTACAGAAAATAACGCCATGATGGATAAATCATCAGACTCTAGATATATTGAGTACTCAAAAACAAATTTAGAAAATGCTAGTGACAAAAGAAGAGTTCTATTTTTCTACGCAAGCTGGTGTCCAACATGCAGGCCAACTGATGAAAATATTAAATCAAACGTTAGTAAACTTCCTGAAGACTTAATAGTTATCCGAGTTAATTACAATGATCCAGATACAGAAGAGGCAGAAAAAGATCTAGCAAAAAAATATAATATTACCTACCAGCATACATTTGTTCAAATTGATAAAAATGGTAACGAAATTACCAAATGGAATGGTGGACAAATTGATGAAATTCTAACAAATATTAAATAATTTGCGATTCTGGGTTTAATCTAAAACCAGAATCAGAGGTTAATTTAATATGATAATTTTAATAGCTTTTGCTTTTTTAGCTGGAATAATAACAATTCTTTCTCCGTGTATTCTCCCAATTCTTCCTATCGTTTTATCAGGAAGCTTTGGTTCGAAAAGAAAACCTTTAGGAATCGTTTTGGGATTTATCTTAAGCTTTACTTTATTTACTCTTTTTCTTTCAGCTATAGTCAAAGCAACCGGCATATCCGCTGATGCATTAAGGAGCCTTTCAGTAATTATAATTTTAATTTTTGGAATAAGCTTAATACTCCCAAATTTTCAAGTTTTTATGGAAAGACTTTTTTCGCGTTTATCTACAAAATTTTCCGTCAATGGAAATCATGAAGGTTTCCATGGCGGAATATTAATCGGATTAAGTCTTGGGCTTGTTTGGACTCCATGTGTTGGACCAATAATAGCTTCTGTTATAACTTTGGCTGCAACCAGCACGGTAAATTTTGCTGCATTTTTTATAACTCTTTCATATGCCTTAGGAACTGCAATACCTATGTTTGCAATTATGATTGGCGGACGCGGACTTCTCCAAAAGATTCCATGGCTTCTGCCTAACACCACTAAGATTCAAAAAGTATTCGGTGTGTTTATGATTCTTACTGCAATTGGAATATTTTTTAATATTGACAGAAAATTTCAAGTTTTTATTCTAGATAAATTCCCCTCATATGGAACTGGACTGACAAAGATAGAGGATAACCCTTCAGTTAAAAATCAACTCAAAAAAATTTTTAATAGCGGGTCTAAAAAATCAGAAAAATCATCAAGCGCTCTTGAAAATTACGGACCAGCTCCAGAAATAATTCCCGGAGGTGAATGGGTGAACTCAAATCCTCTTCATATCTCAGAGCTTCGTGGAAAAGTAATACTAATTGATTTTTGGACATATACTTGCATAAATTGCATTAGAACTCTTCCATATCTAAAAGACTGGAATGAAAAATATAAAAACAAAGGACTTGTGATAATAGGAGTCCATTCTCCAGAATTTGAGTTTGAGAAAAATATAAATAATCTGAGAGATGCAATTTCAGATTATGAAATCGCTTACCCAGTTGTTCAAGATAATAATTTTTCCACATGGCGCGCCTATTCAAATCAATATTGGCCAGCAAAATATTTAATAGATAAAGATGGGAACGTAAGATATTTCCATTTCGGAGAAGGAGAATATGATGCTACAGAAAAAGCAATACAGGAACTCTTAAAAGATGCTGGAAGCAAAATCACAGCAGAGATTAAGAACAAAGAAGATGAAATTGCCTATAATTCTCTTTCGCCTGAAACATATCTCGGATCAGAAAGAATGGCATACCTTCATCCAAATGGAAAAGCTTCAAACGGTGAACAATCATTCATTTTAGGAAAAAATATCCCAAGAAATAAATTTACGCTCGGAGGTAAATGGATAGTTTCGAATGAGTATTCAGAAAGCTCTTCTGGGTCTATATTGGAATATAATTTCAATGCGAAAAAAGTTTTCCTAGTTATGCGATCAAACAACGAAGCTCCAAAAAAAGTAAGAGTTTATATAGACGGAAATCTCATTTCAAATGATCAATCAGGAATCGATGTTATTAATGGAATCATGACTATAAATTCAGACAGACTATATGATCTAGTTAATTTAGATAAAATTGAAAATCACACACTTAAATTAGAGTTCCAGGATGAGGGAGTAGAAGTTTTCGCTTTTACTTTCGGTTAATTATCTTCCTGTTCCGCGTCTTATTCCTCTTTTTCTTTTTGCGAATGGTCCTTTACCAAGAGTTTTTCTTTTAGATTTTGCCATAATTTCCTCCTAGCTGTATTTTATCATTAATTCTCAATATATTCATCTTTAATTTCTTTGCCGTACTTTTCTAAAAGCTTGTGAATTTTTGGACCAATCACATAACTACAATATAAAGCACCCTTATTTCTCTCATAATAATTTTTATGATAGTCGTCCGCTTCATAAAAATTTTTAAAAGGTAAAACCTCTGTCACTATTGGACGATCAAATACTTTCTTTTCAGTTAAGTCTTGGATAAACTCGTCTGAATCAGACTTCTGCTTTGCAGAATGATAAAAAACAGCAGATCTGTATTGTGGGCCAATATCATTTCCTTGCTGATTTGGAGTAGTTGGATCATGAGTATAGAAAAAGACTTCCAGTAATTTTTTAAAAGGGATTATCTTAGGGTCGAACTCAATCTGAACTGCCTCAGCATGACCGGTTTCTCCTTCTGAAACTTCCTCATATGATGGGTTTGGAAGATCTCCGCCAGAATATCCGGGAATAGCGCTATTTACTCCTTTAAGTCTTTGAAATATTGCCTCAGTACACCAGAAACATCCTCCTCCAAACGTAGCCGTTTCCATAAAACCATTATAGCACTCATTTTTTATGTTATAATTTGCCTGTGAATAACACATTTAACCCAAGTTTATTTTTTGACCTCTCAGGCTTCGAACATAGATCAATTTTTGAAGTA
>CAYORA010000020.1:6594-17773 GCA_964406285.1 uncultured Gammaproteobacteria bacterium | reverse complement strand
GTTTTGGAAGATCAGGACCTTTTGAATAGAGTTAAGGTAATTGGTGGATTAAAATAAAGCAAGTTTAGTTTTTTCAAATCTTACAAATAAAATATTGGATCGAATCAATGCTTGGATTTAGAAGATTGATCCTCATATGAATAATCAACAGTCAAATCAGTTAGTTGTAATTTTTGGACTCCCAGGAGCTGGTAAGACGTATGTTGCAAATATTCTCAAGAATCATTTCGGATTTTATTTTTACGATGGCGATAAGAATTTAAGCTATGATATGAAGTATGCTATTAAAATGAAGATACCATTTACTGATTTAATGAGAGACTCTTTTTTTAAAAGACTAAATGAAAGCGTTAATCGACTGATAAACAGATATACTAAAGTTGTAGTTGCTCAAACATTTATTAAGGAAAAATATCGAACTAATTTTTTACACCAGTTTCCAAATGCCCAATTTATATTAGTTACTGCGGATGATCAGATTAGAGAAGAAAGGTTAATGCAGAGGTCAAGTTCACCGCTCGATATTGAATACTCTCGTTTAATGATTAAGAATTTTGATTATCCCAAACTATTTCATTATGAAATCGTTAATAGCGATGAAGGACAAAGTAAAATAATTGAGAATCTGGAAAGTCTAGGATTATTTAGTAGGTGAGGATATTTGCTCCATGTCTTTAATCAAGTAGTAGATGAGTTGATGAGCGATGTCTCTCTTATTCTTAAGGGTAAATTTTTTATATAACCCATTTCTTAGGACAACAGTAACTTCATTTTTATCAGCTTCAAATCCACGATCAGATCTACTTATATCATTGGCTACTATAGCATCTGCGTTTGCTTGTTCAATTTTTTCATCGACAATTTTTAAGATTTCAGAATCGTTCAAATCGTATCCAGCTTTAAAAAGAATAAGGTAAAGGTTTTTGTTAATTTTTTTTATTTCATCATAAATCTTTTCAGTGGGTATCAGATTTAGCTTTAAACCATTTTTGCTGGAAACTTTTCCGGAAATTTTTTCTTCAACAGTAAAGTCAGATACAGCTGCGACATGGAAAAAAATATCAGCTTCTTCTGCGTATTTCTTTACAAGTTTTCTTAAATCAGATGTAGTCTCAAATATTTCTTCTTTTATGATAAATCTGGGTTTGACAGAGCTTTTCGCGCGTAGAAGTATAACTTCGGCCCCTTTTAATGCACAGCTTTCTGCAATTGCGACACCCATCTTCCCGCTACTTTTGTTGGTAATTGACCTAACAGAATCTATTGGTTCACTTGTTCCTCCTGCAGTTACGATAATCCTTTTATCTTTGAGAATTGTGGAATCGTAAAGCCTATTGATAATTTCTTCTTTAATTATGTTTACATCTTCAAGCCTGCCTTGTCCTACATAACCACATGCAAGCTCTCCTTCAGTTGGTTCTATAATATGATGGCCAAATCGTTTTAGTTTATCGATATTTTCTCTTAGAACAGGATTATTCCACATATGCACGTTCATAGAAGGACAAATAAGAAGTGGCTTAGTAAATGCTAGAGCAATTGTTGTTAGATAATCATCCGCAATGCCGTTTGCTAATTTACCAATTATGTTGGCGGTTGCAGGCGCGATTATAAATAGATCATTATTATCGGCAAGATTTATATGGTTAATGCTACGACTTTTTAGGATAGCTTTATGATTAATTTTATTTTCAAAAAGTTCAACATATGCCTTTTTCTTAATTAGTCTTTCGAGCTTTTGTATATCCACCAATTTTGATGCACTGTGAGTAAGTACCACTGAAACATTAATTTTTTCTTTTTGCAAAAGCTTTATTAAATCAATAATTTTATAAGCTGCAATTCCACCAGAAATTCCTATTAGTATATTTTTTTTATTCATGAGTTGAATATCTTGCTTTCGTGAGATCGCGTAATATTGAAACTTGATTTACTTGTCTCTGAATAGTTAAGCTTGTAATAACTGAATCTATCGGTAAATTTGCATCATTATGAATGCGGAGAACTCCTCCATTTTCACTTGTTGATGTAAATGCGTTTCTAAGCGCATCATAAAGGTTTTCGGGTTGAATGTATGGCAAAATATTTCCCATATGGACTAGCGATGCATCGTCTAAATATCCTTGTACCTCATCTAATAAGGGTTGTCCAATATCTACGCCAAAAAGTTGCATTACCACTTTCTCTTCACGCATAAGCTCCATGCGATCAATAGCTTCTTCGAATGGGATTAGACGTCTTCTTGGGTCGGAATAATCAATAACCCTAAGAGAGCTGGAATCTCTGTGAGGGTTGTGAGAATCGAGGAGAATAATAGGTCCCTGCATGCCCAGTGTTTGTGCAATTTCCATCGCAGTTATTCCAATACTTGAGCCAATATCTACCAAATGTCCATCGATTTTTACTTTATCTCTTAAAGCTTCCCATGGTTCTTGAGCAAATCTGTTGAATCCAGTCCACTCAGGAGAAAGATGTTTTTTCATAAGCTCAAGGTATTCTTCTCTAAAACCATGCGAGTATACATACCACAATCCTGTTGCATTCCTCTCACCAAATCGTCTAGTCAACGCCGGATTCCAGGTTGCATTAAGTGGCATGACTGGAGAAATATTAGCAGTAAAGAATTGCTGAAGATCTAACACATCTCCAAGGAACTCTCCGTTTTGCTGCAGAAGGTCAAGTACTTTTTTAGTATCTTCTGTATCACCAATATCTTGCTTTGCGCGTGGCTCTGAAAGTTTCTTAATTCTCTCGTTAACAAATTTTTGGAAGGGGGGCGGAAAATCACCTTGGAAGTTGTGTGCTTTTCTTAAATCAGATAAAAATGTTAATGTCTCTCCTGAAAATATTGGTTTTTTATCTATGCTAACTAAAAAAAGAATAGAGTTTAATTGTCCGTTTAGTTGAGAGGAGCCTTCAATATAGGAGAAGCAACTATTTAATACTTCAGCAGTATTTAAGCTTCCAGCATCTGCTAAACCGGATACGTAGCGAGCTATCTGAAGTACTTGATCAGGAGTTCTATGTTGAAAATCTGTGAATATTAGATCGGGTCTTAAGCTTGTGTCTTGTGGGAAATGTTGCAAAAGTTCAGCCATTGAATTTTAAGTATTTGAATCTTCACCTAACTCTTTTGACCGAAGATCAGTGGATGAGATTACATTGCCTGAAGGATCAGTGATCATGGGAATAACTATAACTTCTAGTGGATCTATGCCATTTTGAGATCGAAAGTTGTTGACAAATTCTCCGCCACTTCTAGTTTCTTCGCTAATTATTAAAGCACCAAGTTTAGGATCAAGAGCTTTGGGACCAGCCGTATCTGAGAGAGGCAATACGATAGATCGTTCTAGAATGCCTTGTTCGAATAAGTATTTTCTAAGTTGAGATAATCGTATTGCAAAAGGTGTAACCTTTTCTTTTAATTTTTTAGTAGATTTTTCAATGTATTCGTCTGTTGTTAAGCCAATGTAAACATAGTCGCCAGCCTCGAAAGCAGCTTTTAATAGTTGTTTGTGTCCTTCATGTAGTCGGTCAAATGTTCCTCCCATAAGAACTTCTCCGTGTGATCGCGTTTTTTCCGGAGAGAGATATTCCTTGATCCTTCGAATCGCAAATATTCCAGAAGGTAAAATTTCCATTCTTCCTTGTTCTGCTTGATCAATTACGGTTTGAGGATCGAACCATCCTAATTCAGTCATTTCTTGAGGAGATGCAATAAATGGGTTAGGTTGATCCGGGAAATATCTAGCAGCGTAAATTGTAAGATCATGATTTATGCCGAATACGTCAGGCGCAGTAATATAATTAGCGATGGGATAAAGTCGATTACGATCTGGATCGAGAATAATTCCCGCTTCTTCTTCGACCTCGCGTCTAGCTGTTTGCACCAAAGATTCTCCTGAGTCTAAAGCACCACCGGGATAAACCCAATCATTTCCATGTCCATTACCATAGTCGACTCTTCTCATAAGTAGAACATTATTATTAGCGTTTACAATTGCAACAGCAGCTGCAGGAATAGGAGTTCTATCTTTTTCTAAACCTCTTATAAGTAAATCGGGGTTTTCAATCCAAGTCATAGCCGTAATATACTATAAGATTTTAGTATTTGCAATTATTTAAGGCTTTGAGCTTACTAAAGCTTGTAACACTTCTCAAAAAAAGTTATTATAATTACCAATTCAGCATGCAGAAGAGAAATTCTTTTATCCCATTTTTTTTGGTATTTTTTAGCTTAAGTTTTGCATTAGTTTTTATAGGAAAATTTGGCATACTTGATCCATTTACTTCTTTAATAAATAGGGGCGCAAAGCCAATAAAATCCTCAACTTTAAATATTTTTGGTTACCAAAATAAAAATATTAGTGCGCTTAATTCCGAAAATGCGAGATTAAAAAAAGAACTTTCTGACAGGCAGAACCTGATTTTAGAAAATAAAGCTCTTAAAGATCAATTTGCTAAATCTGGAAGTGAAAATTTGGATTTACTACCAGCAGGAGTAGTAGGTTATCCAGGTTTTATACCTGGTGTAAGTATGCCTGAATATATAGTTCTTGATAAAGGTTTGAAGTCTGGGGTTAAAAAGGGAAGTACTGTAATTATCGAGAATTATTTGATAGGAAAAGTAATAGATGCTAAGCCTGATTTTTCAAAAGTAGAGTTACTCAATAATAAAAATTCTTCTTTTACTGCAAAAGTTGCGTCTCAGGATGGTGCAGAGGCAACAGGAGTAATTAGAGGACAAAATGAGGAGATGAATTTTGAAAATATTTTACTAACCTTAACAATAAAAAAGGATGATCTTGTTCTGACTAAGGGTGATAAAGACGAGAATGGTGTTGGGTATCCTCCAGATTTAATTGTTGGAAAAATTACTACTGTCGAAAAAAAGTCCAGTGATTTATTTCAAAAAGCAAAAGTTAAAAGTTTTGTGGATTTTACAAATTTAAAAACAGTTTTTATTTTAAGATGAATTTAATCTCTATTTTATTGTTGGTGTCAATTTTTTTAGAGTCTACTTTAATTACAGTTCCACTAACTCTTTTATTAATTATTTTTGCAGCAGTTACTGTAAAAAACAATGATATTTTTATCCTGGCATTTCTAGGTGGATTACTTTTAGATTTTTTAACGCTAGGGACAATTGGTTTATCTAGTGCATTTTTTGTATTATTTGTTACAATTATTTTTCTTTATCAAAAGAAATTTGAAATTTCGTCATTAAATTTCATAGCATTAATTTCTTTTTTAGGTTCTATCATTTATTTATTTTTAACAAATTCTAATCATTTAATTTCTGAGGCATTAGTCGCGACTATAATAATGATTTCATCATTCTTTATCTTCAAAAAAACTATTAAAAAACCCGCGAAGTATGTTTAGTTATGGACAAAAAAATCGGCCCAATTTTTGGCGAATTCATATCAACTGAAAAAATAAAAAGAAGAGGTAACTATCATGATGGGCCTAGTATTAAGGAAGCCAGATTTTACCTCATTCCCATAATTTTAGTTGTCGCAATTTCAATAGTAATTCTCAGGCTTTTCTTCGTTCAAGTAGTTCAGGGAAGTTATTATAGAACTCTTTCTGACAGTAACAGAATAAAGACAATAGTAATACACGCGCCTAGGGGTGTAATTTTTGATAGAAACGGAAAACCGCTGGTTTTTAATGTCCCTGGTTTTAGGCAAGTAAGTGAAGGTAAAACTAAGCTAATTGGGCAGGATGAGGCAATTGATTTAATCGCAAAAGGGGAAAAAAACTTAGAAATAGATTCACTTAGGCTTTATCCTGAAAAAGATTCAATGGCACATGTGCTTGGATATTTAGGACAGGTTTCTGAAGATGAATTAACTACAAGTAAATATGCAGGATATAAATCTGGGGATGTGATTGGAAAAAGTGGAATTGAAAGAGAGTATGAGAGTTTTTTAAAAGGGGTAGATGGAAAGCAACTTGCAGAAATAGATAGTCAGGGGCAAATTGTTAGAAAACTTGGTGAGACAGATCCAATTCCTGGGCGAAATATAAATTTAACAATAGACGCAGCGCTCCAGAAGAGAGCATATAACGCGATGAGTAAAGCTAAAAGGGGAGCTGTAATCGCCACGACTCCAACCGGGGAAGTTCTCGCGTTGGTTTCAAAACCATCTTTTGATCCAAATCTTTTTACTCAGGGAAAAGATTATAAAGTTTCTGGATCAAGCGCATATAAAACAGTAACTGATGTACTATTAGATTCTACGACGCAGCCGTTTTTAAATCGTGCTATTTCAGGTCTTTATCCACCAGGATCTACTTTCAAGCTTATCACTGCTGCAGCAGGACTTGAAGATAATATTATTGATAAAAACTATTCGGTTAAGGATACAGGAATTGTAAAAATAGGAGAATTCTCATTTGCTAATTGGTACTACACAAACTATGGAAGAACTGATGGAGATGTAAATGTAGTTGTAGGAATTAAGAGATCAAATGATATTTTCTTTTATAAGTTAGCTGAAAAAATTGGGCACGTTAGGCTTTCCGAAATGGCTAGACAATTTGGTATAGATAAAGTTTTAGGGATAGATTTAGAGGGAGAACATTCTGGATTAGTTCCAACTGATGCATGGAAAAGAAAGAATATAGGAGAGCCATGGTACTTGGGAGATACGTATCATTATGGAATTGGTCAGGGCTATCTTTTAGCAACTCCTCTATCTGTTAATTCATGGTCACAGGCAATTGCTGCTGGTGGAGTTTTATATCGACCGTATATTCTTAAGGATTTGGGTGAAAAGAAAATTAATGATAAATTTATTTCCAAGAAAACCATAGATCCAATTCGTGAAGGGATGATTGCATCATGTGCGCCAACTGGAGTAGCATATCCATTATTTGATTTTAAAGTTAAAAATGCAAATTTAAAAATTGACGGGAGAAATATTTTAAAAGTTGCAACGGGCTCAGCAGATATGCGTCAAATAACAGTCGCATGTAAAACTGGAACTGCACAGCACGGTGGAGAAAAAACACTACCGCATGCATGGATTACACTTTTTGCGCCAGCCTATGATCCACAAATTGTAGTCACAGTTCTAAATGAAGAATCAGGAGAAGGATCAAATGAGGCAGCCCCAATTGCAAAAGAAGTTTTAGAAGAATTTTTTAGTAAATGAAATGTCTGAAGGATCCTATTATTTAGGTTTTTCTAATTTTCCTGGAGTCGGCCCGATTAAGTTTGAAAAGTTAATAAAAGAATTTGGGTCTGCAAAAAATGCCTGGAAATCAGATCCAAAAGAATTTGGAGAAGTCGTTGGGAATAGCTTAATTTCTAAATTTGAAACTTTCAGGAAAGAATTTGATATAGAAAAATTTGAAGAAAAGCTTGTGAAGCAAAAAATTTCATATGTTTGTCTCTTTGAAAAATCTTATCCCACTCGGTTAAAATCCATAAAAAATCCCCCAATTATTTTGTACTCAAAAGGAAAATTTGATTTGTCTTCTGAGCAAAAAATTTTAGCTATTGTGGGCACAAGAAAGATAACGAGTTATGGAAAAAGTGTTACTGAAATGTTCGCAGGAAAACTGGCCGAAAGTGGTTTGATAATTATTTCAGGGCTTGCAATTGGAGTGGACAGCATAGCGCATACTGCGTGTTTGGACGCTCGCGGAATCACTGTCGCAGTTTTGGGAAATGGGGTAGATATTTGTTTCCCCCGCGAGAATCAAAAAGTTTATGATCGTATTGTTTCAGAGGGTGGAGCAATTATTTCTGAATACCCACCAGGCCAAGAACCAATTGTTGGAAGTTTTCCTGCGAGAAACAGGATCGTGGCAGGGATGAGTGATGGTGTCTTAGTTACAGAGGGAGCAGCGGATTCCGGGAGTCTGATAACTGCTAATTTTGGTCTTGAATTTGGTCGTAAGGTTTTTGCAGTTCCAGGTCCGATTACTTCAAGTTTATCTGCAGCTCCACTTCGCTTAATTGAAAAAGGTGCAAAGTTAGTTGTATCGCCAGATGATGTGATAAAAGAGCTTGGAATTTCCCACTTCGCTAAAGCTTCGCGGGACAAGAAAATTTATGATGACTTAGATAAAAATGAAAAGAAAATTATTGAGCTAATTGAAAATGAAAGCTTAAGTTTTGATGAAATCGTCCGCTGTTTACGCTTTGACACTTCACAACTCGCTACAATTTTGTCGATTATGGAGATCAAAGGATTGATCAGGAATGTAGGAGGAAAATATTCGATGTCTTGACAGGGATGATATGATTTAAACTACACTGTAAGTTGTCGAAAATAAAATTATGAAAAATTTAGTAATTGTAGAAAGTCCAACAAAAGCCAGAACTATCGGAAGATTTTTAGGTCCTGATTTTGAAGTAATCGCTTCAATGGGCCATATTTATGATCTTCCAAAATCTACTCTTGGGGTAGATGTAGAGAAGAATTTTGAACCTGCATATGAGCTGATGACTGAAAAAAAGAAAACTTTGGATCAGTTAAAACGTGCGAGCAAGACTGCAACTCGCGTAATTCTTGCAACTGACTTGGATAGAGAAGGAGAAGCGATTGCATATCACATCGCAAATAACATTGGAAAGGCGGACGCCGAGAGAATTGTTTTCCACGAAATTACAAAAGAAGCGATTGATGAAGCATTGGCAAATCCTAAAAAAATTAATAAAGATTTAGTGGATGCTCAGACGGCGCGGCGCGTGCTCGATCGTTTGGTTGGCTACAAGCTTTCACCACTACTTTGGTCCAAAGTTCGACGAGGACTTTCTGCTGGTCGCGTGCAATCAGTTGCGCTTCGCTTGATCGTAGAGCGTGAAAGAGAGATTCAGAAATTTAAAAAAGAACCATATTACACTATTATAGTTAACTTAAAAAAGAATTCTAATGAGACCCCCTTTGAGCTGATTGAAATTAACGGAGAGAAAATTGAAGTTTCGCAAAAGTTAGATCTATATGATGGCGAATATAAGTTTGTAAAAACCGTAATTGATTCTGAAGAATCTGCAAAGCAGATTGAATCTAAATTGAAAGAGATTGGGTTTGTGGTTAAGGATGTCACGAATAAGCAGATGCGAAGAACTCCACCTCCTCCTTATACAACTTCCACTCTTCAGCAGGATGGCGCGCGTCGAATGGGTCTATCTGGAAAACGTACGATGAGTTTAGCGCAGAAATTATATGAAGAAGGATATATCACATATCATAGAACTGATTCTGTAAGCATTGGAGAAGCGGCGAAAAAACAAATGAGTGATTATGTTAGGTCTCAGTTTGGAGAAAAATACTTAGCAGAAAAACCAAGATCTTATAAAAATAATTCTAAGAATGCGCAGGAAGCACATGAAGCTATTAGACCATCCAAGATTAATGTAACTGGAGCGCAAGTATCTGGAGATTTAGGTCCCCAATACGGAAAACTTTATGAGCTTATTTGGAGAAGAGCATTAGCGACTCAAATGGCGGACGCTATAACTGAATCTACTGTTGTAATGGTTGACGCAGGGAAAGGCGCATATACATTAAAAGCAAACGGATCAGTTCTTGTATTTGAAGGATTTTTAAAAATAAATCCAGCGGCTCTTGAAGATAAGCGTTTGCCAGAATTTATAGCTGGAGAAAGTTTGGATTATGTTTCCAGTGCTTCAGAATTTCATGAGACATTACCTCCACCTAGATACAACGATGCTTCGATTATTAAAACTCTTGAGGAAAAAGGAATTGGGCGTCCTTCAACTTATGCCACGATTATTTCTACAATTGAAGCGCGAGGTTATATAGAGCGGGAAGAAAGTAGATTTAGACCAAATCCAGTTGGAGAAGCTGTGAATGACTTTTTAGTAGAAAATTTCTCAGCAGTGGACGATATTCCATTTACTGCAAATATGGAAGATGAGTTAGATTTAATAGCGGATGGAAAAAAAGAGTGGATTCCTGTTATGAAAGAATTCTATGAACCATTTGAAAAAAGTTTGGGTTTGGTTAAGGACGCTAAGAGAGTAAAAATTGAGACTGAAGGAACTGGAGAAAAGTGCCCAACCTGTAAAGAGGGAGATGTCGTAGTTAGATCTGGAAGATTTGGAAAATTTTTATCTTGTTCCAGATTTCCGGAATGTAAATACACGGCTCCATTTACCCAGGAAACAGATAGGCTTTGTCCAAAAGATTCGGGGAAAATAGTTATTAAAAAAACTAAAAAAGGAAGAAGATTTTACGGATGTAGTAATTACCCTAACTGCGATTTCGCCGCCTGGAAATTAGAGGATATTAAGCCTCAAGCTGCAAGTGTTTAGTTGGCGGGAGCTGCATTGATGACAGAAGAACCTCCGCCAGAAGTTTCATTTGTCGATGTGTTAGTTGGGGGGATAAGGTTTTTTTGTTCTTCTTCAGAAAGCACTTGAGTAAAACTTCTTCCATCATTTGTTCTGCAGGTGGCAGGATATGATTCTTGCACTGGGAATCCTGCTGCGGCACATGTTTCGAAATCTACAATAGATGCGGCTTGTTTATCGGTGTAGTATTTAACTCCAAAAATTATTCCCATAAATAGTATCCAGATAATTAAAATTAATATATGAATTTTTCTAGTTAAAAATTTTGGTAATGGGTGAGCAGGGGTTGGAAATCCAGACGGAGAGCTCTGCAAGGCCACGCCTTGCAGAGGTTTGGATGTTTGCTTGAGAGTTTCAGGCTTTAAAGTAGGATTATCGTTTTTATTTCCCATTAATTAATTTTTATACTATTTACCACCTGATCGAAGACTGCTTCATTTAAAATTTCTCCCGAATGTTCAATTTTTATCGCACCATCTCCATACTTTAAGAAAACGAAGAGCGTGGGGATTCCTTCGCCAAGTCCCTCTTTTATAGTGCCGTACATTTTTACTCCATTAAGTATTTCTTTTTCCTGGGGTTCCAACAAGTAATTTCTACCATCTTGAAGTGCCTGATCATAATTTGAATTAGTGCCCGTTCGCCGTGCGTCAATATTTATGCCTGCTTCGCTCGGGATACTTGTACTTTCTTTAAAAACTACATAATAGTTTTCTTCTAAATCGTTTAATTTATAGTCGGAAGGATATGAAAAACTTATTCCATCTTTTTTAATTTCGGTAGATCCAGGAATTGAAGTTCTTTGTATTTGTTCTTTTCCTTTATCATCAATAAACTGCGGAC
>CAYORA010000020.1:1198-6494 GCA_964406285.1 uncultured Gammaproteobacteria bacterium | reverse complement strand
GGAATTGAAGTTCTTTGTATTTGTTCTTTTCCTTTATCATCAATAAACTGCGGACTGCTTGTATTTTTATTTAATAAAAATATACCTAGAATTCCAGCTGCAATAGTTCCAATAACCCCAATAATAATTGCAACTCTAACTGGGAATTTTCGCCAAGTGGTGGGAGGAATGGAGTTTTGATAATTCATGAATCGAGTATTTCAAAGATTGAATTTAGTGTCAATGGATTCGGATTATTTATTTGGCGTTGGGCTTGGTGGGCACATATCCGATGTTTCAGCGATCATGCATCTAGGATTTGAATCAAGACATGCTGGTCTCGGTGTGCAGCTTAACAAAGGATTGGTGAATTTGAAAGTGGAGAGGATTTGATCTAATAGAGCAGAATTATCTATATTTAAAGGTGAAGCAAGGATTTCGTATGAGTTCCCATTGTGAATTGTGACAATGCCTATTGTTTCTTCGCCTTTTACAAGCATATTATACCTTAATGCATCTTCCCCTGAGAGTTTATAGGGGGTTATCTTTTTAGCTCCCATTGTCTCCAAATTTTTTCTAGTAATATCTAAATTCGTACTTTCTCCTTGATTTGTATTTGGCGTAATTGCAATTTGAAAATCATCATTTTGGACAAACACTCTAAAAACTTTACCGTTATATTTATCTTCAAGTATGGTTAATGAGGCAGGGTGCCTAAAAGAAAACGAACTAAAACTAGCGTTATAAATTTGCCAACTTACTGTGGGGTCGGTGGTGGGGGTGGGCTCATAAACATCTGGGCCTCGTGGGGGAACTTCAATGGAGCTATTACTTTTACTTTTTCCTAGATAAAAACCTCCGATTGTGAATGCTGCGAAAGTAGAGAGAATTAAAAATCCCCAAAAGAATTTATTTTTGAATATTGAAGCACTATGATTGTTTGATTCAGAATGTGCGGGGATTTGTTTTTCTGGCAAAGGTAAGTCTGTCTGGGGTTTTTGAAGAAGCTGTTCTTTGGTTGGGATATTATCCATTAAAGAGTTTTAATTGATTTTACAATTTCTTCAATCTCACTCATTATTTCAGGATCTGAATTTGCTACTCCAGTTGTTAAGCTTACATGCCCTATGCTAGTTGGAGCCCCGTAAGAATCTTCAGTTGAGCTTTTCTGACAATAAGAGTATGACATCTTACCATTACTAGGAGTTTCTGTTTGTCTAAGAGTTGCGAAGCTCGTTACTATATCAGTATATTCATTGATCCTATAATCACTGAAAGGTCCAATTGGTACATCGCCTTCATAAATGCATCCAGCACCTCCAGTGGCTGCCTGATAAATTTTAAGCACATAGCCGTTTTTCGTGAGGGTAACTGTGGAATTTGGAGTTGTTGTTTCGCTTCTTTGTTCAGATAGGGTCCAATCTGCTGGGTACATAAGAGAGTAGCCCATGAATGACAATTGTGGTAGTTTTTCAGATGTAAAAGTCTGATCAAGTTTTGAAGAACTTGTTGCTGCTGTGGGTTCAATTGTTGGGGTTTCTTCAACATCCTCTTGTGCTTCTTCCTGAGCTGGAGCTGGCTCATTTTTTGTCATCATATTTTTCCAGAAAAATATCCCGACCGCTGCGAGAATGATAAGAAGTAGGGTTACAATTAACAAAATTGGGAGTTTTGATTTTATACCGCCAGAACTTTTTGGACTTACTACAGTAGAGCCAGTGTTAGCTTCTTTTGCAGGTTCTGTACTTGATGCTTCGGGTGGCGGAGGAGTAGCAGCTGGCATCGGAGTTGGTGCTTGATTTGGTAAAGGTGCTTGGGGTGTTGTTGCAGGTTTATTATCGTCCATAGAATGAGTATTTCAGAATGTAAGAATTATGTCAACGTTACTCTCCAGGGCATGGAGAAAATTCACAATTAGGTCCAGTGCGCCCTACAAAACTTCCATCAGGACACATCATGGCTTCTTGAGTACAAGCTACGCCATTTGAATTGGGAAGAGGTGTTGGGGTAACTTTAACCTCTGGGAGAGCTATATTTTCATAACTAAATCTTTTATCGTGAAGCGTCAAATACGCCCAAAAAATTCCAGCAGCGATTAAAAACAAAACAAAAATTAACGTGAAATGCACTTTATTTGAGTAATGATGTGCTCCATGCCATCTCTCTTTAGATTTATTTTCCATGTTTAGATGCGGGTGGCTAAAAGAATAAGAACAATTAATACAGTAACCTGGCCAATTATTCCCCAAGGTTTATCTAGTCTATTATCAAATGTTTTCTGGAATTTATACACTAGATTAAAGAAGATCGGCTTTTTAATTTTAAAAAATACGAATGGGGCAGAGGCCCAGTCCAAGAATTGCGCTGCAAAGACCATAACTAATGCGTATGTTATATCTGTTTGAGGGAAAAGAGTTACAACTAGGAGAATGGAAATTAAATAACTAAAAATTACATCACCTACGGCCTCTACTACAAATCTATCGTGTGGTTTTTTATCTCTGTTTGTCCCAATATCCCAGTGGGGAAAAAGATCACATGCGATATGAGAAAGAACCGCTAAGGGAATTCCTATGATGGGATTTGGGATTGCTACAGCAATAACTGTTCCAACTACTGCATGTCCTGTCGCTGTCATAAGTGTATTTTATTATGATCCGGAGTTTTTTTTATGTCAATAGAAAACTTGACTTCAGGAAAAATTTATATCAATAATTAGTAAGATGAATAAATTAATTATTCCGTTACTCGTTTTTTTATTCCTTTCTATAACTCCCGCTGCGCTTGCTCAAAATAAAAATATTTTTCCTGCAGTAACGAATGGTCCAGGACATATTCTCCCAGATAGTCCAATTTACTTTGTAGATAATTTATATCAGGAAATTAAATTAGTCTTAGCAATTACTCCAGAAAAAAGAGCTCTTGCTAGGAATGAGATAGTTGGAGAGAGGATGGCAGAGCTTCGAGTAATGCACGCAAGAGGAAGTGAAAGAGGAGTATCGAATGCACTTTATGAATTATCAAGGGAATCCAGAGCTTTATCAGCTGATCTTAAAGATGCACAGTTAGCGGGAAGAGATGTTACAAAAATTGCGAAAACTATAAATGATTCTTTAAGACTTAACAGGCAAGTTTTAGCTGTTGCATCAAATGGGTCATCTGAAGAGCTTTCGCTTAAATTAGATTCCGCAAATGAATCACTTTTAATTGCAAAGGTTAATGTAGAAGATTATTTAAATCCAACAGACCTTGAAGGAGCAGTAGATGAGGATTTGGAAGATGAAGTTGAAACTGCAGTATTAGGAATTGAAACCCAAGCGGTAAATGCAGATAAGAAGTTGGAAAAGTTAGAAAAAAGAGCGCAGATCGAAGTAGAAAATGAAGCTAAAAAAGCTCTTGTGGAAGAAAAAGTTGAGGCACAAAAAACTGCAGTTAAAGAAATGATTCAAAAGAAAAAAGAAGCTAGAGAGAAAAGAAAAAAGATCCTTGAAGAAAGAAAGAAAAAACTTCAAGAAGCTAGAGAAGCATTAAAGAAATCTAAAGAAGCATCCCAGAAGCTAAAAGAAGCCAAGAAAACTAGGGAAGAGTTAAGGAAAATTTCTCCAGTTCCAACTGTTACGGTAGAGTAGTAATTATTCCAGTTCCTCGCGTTTGTTGGCCGCAAATAAAAACCACTGTTCAAAAAATCCAATTGTTCCTTTAAATGGTGCTTCTATTAAAAAGTCTATAACTAAAAGTAAAAAATTAATTTGAGAAATTCCCTCAGTTAGACTTCTTCCCACTTTTACAATTGGAATAAATAAGAAGTCGAAGAATGGCGTAAAAATGCTTTGCTTTTTTGTAACCGTATAAATATGAGCTGTTTGATAGATTCTATAAGAAAGGAAGGAAATGATTGCTATAAAGAAAATGAAAATTCCTTTACTTAAAATATTAAAATCCAAAAGTCCTAGGATATACCAAATTCCACTAAAAGTTCCAATGATTGACAAGAACCATAGAAGCGAAAAAATATAGTCATAAATAGTTTTTTTACTTGTTTCTTTTAGACTTACTGTAATGTGATGGTTAAGAGTAGGGTTTTCTTCTGAAAGAAGCTTTTGAATATCTTTATAAATAATTTCTGAATTTTCTTTAGATGGTGTTCTGATACTTAACCCAACTATTACCATAATTAAAGGGGGAAGTGCGGTATTAAGAATTATTGATGTCCATTGGATTCCTCCTAAGAAAATGCTTTCGAATGTTCCTTCAACAGCTAATGCAAGTATAGCTTTTGTAAATAAAATAAAGATAAAACTTCTTACTATCGCAGTTTGGACTTTTTGGCGAATTAGAGAATATCTATTGTCGCACGTATCAAATACTAAATCCTTAAAAACGCTTTCATCTTTAACAATTTCTTTTATATTTCCTTTTTCGCGGTTTAAAACATCATAAAGAATTGAAAAAGATGGTGTTTTTTTTCTGATATGATTTGCGATTTTTTCTTTCTTTGGATAGCTAAGTTGTTTTTTAATTTCCTTGTATCCAGCCTCGAAATTTGCGGCTACCTGGTCCACATTTTCTTCAATTAATTTTCCAAAAATTTCTCTAAAAAGTCTAAATCTTAAAAGGGCGATGTCGTCTCCTCCAAAAACTTTTCTAATTGCGATAAATACTTGAATGTCGCGGGTTTGTTCTGAGTCATCGGTAATTTTTACGGTATCTTTTAAATTCTTAAACATGAAATTTGCTACCGCAGTTTTTTCTTTAGAGGGAATTAAAGTCTGAAGAATTTCACACGAAAGAATTTGAAGTGTAAATTCATTTAATTCGTCTCGCCCCATAATTTTCTTTTTTGAAATTAAGTTTTTTAACTTAAGGTGAGAAGCTATAGAATTTGCGAGTTCGTTAACGATAGATTCTGGAACTGTAGCATTTGGTAGGTATCCTGCCCAAACCAATTCGTGAAGTAAGTCTTCGGCTAATTTTTTAGGATTTGGTTCCAGGAATAACATGCGCTTAAGCATTCGCTCAATTGCACGACGCGGAATTGTTTCCTCGCTTCCATAATCCATGGCGGTTCTAAATTTTTCGTAAAATGAAGCGACCTTGGAAATTAGTTGATTAACGACAATTTTATCATCGTCCCTTTCCTTTTCTTTCCTCTCAAAGACGTTGATAAGTGATAAAGCAGTTTTTGATAATTTCGATTCGTCTGGCGGCATTTTTTGTAGATTAGATTATAAGTAAAGCCTAAACCTTTTTCAAATGATATAATTTAAGCTATGAAATTAGCTGCAAAAGCACTAAGAAATACAAAGCCGACTCCTGA
>CAYORA010000020.1:0-1098 GCA_964406285.1 uncultured Gammaproteobacteria bacterium | reverse complement strand
CGTATGACCGTGCAGAATATAAATTTCCGGTTGCGTTAGTAGTGGGCCACGAAACTACAGGAGTTAGTGAAGAGGTTTTAAAGACATCAGACTTGATTGTAGAGCTCCCAATGTATGGAGTAAATATTAGCTTAAATGTTATGGTAAGCCTCGGAATTGTTTTATATGAGGTTATTGAGAAGATGGAGAATCAGGTAAAATTTCTCTAACATCTGGCTCAATTGCTTCTAACTCCTCAATTCCAATTGAATACTTCATAGGGCTATCTCTAAATGCAGGGGCAATTACAGGAAGAGATAAACTAATTCTTTCACCAGTAGGTGTCCTTTCAAAAATCATAGGAATGGAGTCAATTTCATCAGCTTGAATTCTTATTAGAGTTTCGAAGAATTCTCTTGCGTATGCTTCTTGTGCTACTAATGCTGCCTCTTGTGGTCCATTTCCATGCTGATAATCCATAGATGTAGATCTTCTTTTAGAATATGTATTCTGAAGACCCTTTATCCTTTCTCTTATTTCCGGTCTTTCTTCAACTTCGATTTTAGGCTGCGAACTTATTTCACGTGGATTTGACATGGTTTGTAGATTATACAGCTATTTGTATAATAGGATGATGAATAAACAGAAAGAAATGGATGAGGTTGCTCGTGAGATTGAAAACTGTAAAGTTTGTAAGATTGGAAAATCCGGTAAGGCAGTGGTTGGAGAGGGAAGTTTAGATTCTAAAATAGTTTTCATTGGTGAGGCCCCAGGAAAAAATGAAGCAATTGTTGGGCGTCCATTTATTGGACGCAGTGGAAAACTGCTTCGCTCGATGATTACTAGTATTGGTTTGCTAGAAAGCGAAGTTTATATAACCTCACCCGTCAAATATCTACCAGATCGGGGAACTCCAACATCTTTAGATATAGCTCATGGAAGAATTCATTTAATGCGCCAATTTGAAATTATAAAACCTAAGTTTGTCGTTCTGTTAGGTCGAGTCGCAGCAGAAGGAGTATTAGAAAAAAAAGTAGCTGTAGTAAAAGAACACGGACAAATTATTGCCCATTCGATAGGCTCAGGGTTTGAAACAAAATATTTCCTAACTCTTCACCC
>CAYORA010000019.1:14209-18374 GCA_964406285.1 uncultured Gammaproteobacteria bacterium | reverse complement strand
ATCTATTCGTAGAAGGAGACATTGAAGTAAATGGAACTCTCTGGGCAGATGGAGCCCTAACAGTAGCAGGAGCTATAACAGAGGGAGGATCTGCAGTATTAAGCGCAGCTGACATAGATACCTGCGCAGAATTCATATTGTTAGTAGCAGCTTATGATACAGGAACTTGTGGAAACCTGGTATTCTCAGCATCACCAACACTCACTGGAACACTAACAGCTGCAGCAATTACAGCTTCAGGAACAATTACAGCTAATGGAACATTTGATGCAAATGGAGCAATTAATCTCGGAGATAATGGAGATGCTATAGCAATTGATTCAAATGACTGGAATATCTCAGCTACTGGAGATATGACAGGAATTGGAGCTCTAACTACAGATGGAACTGTAACACTGGGCGGTACTATTCTGGACATTAACTCAACAACAGTTTCTATCGCAGATACAGATATAGCATTTGATGGAGCATCTACCACATTTACAACCACAGGAGATCTTACATTTAATTCAGGTGGTGGAGACATAGTATTCGCAGATGCAGATACATTTGCAATTGGAGGAGTATCAGCAGGACTAACATACAATGCTATCTCTGATGCAGCAGGAGCTACATCTCACGGATTAGCCTCAGATGATGATCTATTCGTAGAAGGAGACACTGAAGTAAATGGAACTCTCTGGGCAGATGGAGCTCTAACAGTAGCAGGAGCACTAACAGTTACAGGATCTTCAGCAGTAAACGGGGGATTAACACAGGATGGCAACACGATTCTTAATGGAACTGACACTTGGCTCAGAACCACGGGATCAACTGGATGGTATAGTACAACTTATGGTGGAGGTTGGTATATGACAGATACCAATTATTTAAGAAATTATAATAATAAAGGAGTCTCTATTGACGGAAGAGTTACAGGAAAAGCTCTAGTCAATCTTAATGAAACAGGAGGTCAGGATATATTTACAGCTTCAGCCTCCGGTACACCTAGATTTGTAATTAACAATAGCGGGTATGTTGGAATTCTTGACTCTAATCCGGAATCTGCGTTAGAGCTTGGAGATAATGCCTGGATGACATTGAACGCACTCCAAAGTACAGCAGGAATTAATTTCTATGAAACTGGCGTTAAGAGCTCAACAGCAATTGGATATGGTGGAACAGTTTATTACGATGGAGCTAGTGACGCATTTAAAATCGGTACAGTAAATAATAGTGTAATAATAGATGCTATTTCAATTGCTCGTAATACAGGAAATATTACATTCTCAGGTACATTAACAGAAGCAGGTTCTGCAGTATTAAGCGCAGCTGACATAGATACCTGCGCAGAATTCATATTGTTAGTAGCAGCTTATGATACAGGAACTTGTGGAAACCTGGTATTCTCAGCATCACCAACACTCACTGGAACACTAACAGCTGCAGCAATTACAGCTTCAGGAACAATTACAGCTAATGGAGCACTTGATTCAAACGGAGAAGTAACTATTGCAGATACAACAATTACACTCGATGGAGCATCTACCACAATTACAACCACAGGAGATCTTACATTTAATTCAGGTGGTGGAGACATAGTATTCGCAGATGCAGATACATTTGCAATTGGAGGAGTATCAGCAGGACTAACATACAATGCTATCTCTGATGCAGCAGGAGCTACATCTCACGGATTAGCCTCAGATGATGATCTATTCGTAGAAGGAGACACTGAAGTAAATGGAACTCTCTGGGCAGATGGAGCTCTAACTGCAGCAGGTTTAATTACAGCAAATGGAGGGGTGACTTTAGGAGCTGCTGATAATCTTACATTTACATCTGGAGCAGGAACTTACACTCAGACTTTCACAGGAACTACTACGGATGCGTTTACTATAACTGGAAATGATATAACTACTGGAAGTTTGATTGAGCTTGCTGGAGACTTCAGTGGATCAGCAGCCACTGGTTATGGGGTAAGAAATATTCTTACAGACGGTACAGCTACAGCAAATACGGATTATGGATATTATGGAACTTTAACTCTAACTGGAAATGCAGCAAAAACAGCATATGGTTTATATCAACAAGTAAGTTCATCCTCAACTACAGCTGATGATATTGTAGGTATAACTTCTGATATTACTGTGTCAGGAGCGTTATCTACAGGCTTTAGGAATGTCACTGGCTTAGATGTTTCACCGACAGTCACTTCAAATTCGAGTGGTGGTACATTAACTCTTACAGGTATAAACGTAAATCCTTACACAATAACACAAAGCTCTGGTACTGGTAGTACAAATCAAACAACTATTTATGGAATTTATGTAAATCCAGTTGGACAATATGATAATGATTGCACTACAAACTGCTCCATGGATGTTTATGGAATGTATATAGAAAGTGGAAATTCTAGTACTAATGGAACATCAACTCAATATGGTCTTTATATCACGGATGCGGGTGGGGCAGATACAGATTGGGGAATTTATAATTTTGGTAGAACTAAAATGCTAGAGGATGTTCACATAGAAGAGGCGACTCCATTCCTTAGATTTTCTGATACCGATGGTATAGATGTTGAGTTTGGAAAAGATGTGGGAGATACTGCGGGTGTGGATGATTTTGGTATTGCAAAAGGGGACGGTACACAATATGTTTTGTTTGAAGGATCCACTAACGAAGTTAAAGTAAGACTTAAAGATGATATCGCTACTAGAGGTGTATGTTACTCAACAGAGCTTGCTGCAGATGGACTTAGAACATTAGGAGATTGTACCAGCGCTCCTGCAGATTATGCTGAATGGTATGAAACGCACGGTACAGAAGAAGCTGCAGAAATAGTATCCTTAAGCGATGAAACATTTACATACAACGAGGATCTACTAGATTTAAGAACAGGTGAAAAAACAGGAGAAAATCGAGAATATACAGTTTCAAAAGCAGTCAAGACAAACACTCAATATCAAAAAAATATTCTAGGAGTTGTATCTACAAATCCAATGGAAGTTATAGGAGAGACAATATTGAACCAAGGTCAGTATCCTAAGCCAATAGCTTTAAATGGAAGAGTGCCTGTAAAGGTTTCAACCGAGAATGGAGTAATTAATCCAGGAGACATGATTACTTCTTCGAGTGTTCCTGGTGTAGGTATGAAAGCTACTAAGGCTGGAAGGGTAGTAGGAATGGCTCTCACTTCTTATTCTGGTTCAGGAGTTGGTCAGGTTATGGTGTTTGTTAATACTCATTATTATGATCCTGATGTCTATTTAACCAGCTCAGGAAATCTTACCATAAATCAACCAAATATTAATTCAGATTTTGAAGTCAGAAATGAAAACAATGAACTTATTACTAAAATTGGGGCATTTGCTGAAATAGTAGCTGGAAAGATTAGATCAGGAAGTATTGAGACTAAGACACTTACTACAGATTCCTTAAATATCACTACAGACCAGATAACAATCGATGACCAGACTCTTGCGCAGTATATAGATGAAAGGATACTTATTAATGGCGCAAATGCAAGCGTAGAGGATAGAATTGTAAGCTTAGAAAATCAGGTTGCAAGTATCAGTGCGGTTCTTGGTAATGCGTCTGGCTCAGCTGTTCCAGCATCTGCAACCCCAAGCGCAGAGTTGTTGTCATTACAAGAAAAAATCTCACAAATGGAATTAGAAATTGCTCTATTAAATTCAACTACATCGGGAACTCAAAATGTAGCTTCATCATCAGCAATTCAGGAAGATGGAGATGCGCGCCTTGGAAGCTTAAGAGTTACAGGATCAACTCTACTTGAAGGAATAGTGACAATCATTGACACATTGTCGGTTCAAGACTTTATCGCAAGTGGAGTTTCTACATTCTTCGGTGAAGTTGTATTTAAAGACAGAGTAAGATTTGATAGTCAAGTCAAATTCGCAAGTGATGCAGCTGGCACGGCTACAGTATTACAAGGAAATAATAAGATTATCGTTACATTTGATAATACATTTGATTTTGTTCCAAAGGTAAATGCAACTCTTGTTGCAGAGGGAACAGCTATACAAAAACAGGCTCTTCTTAACGAAAATTATAATATAGCTATAACAGATATCACAGAAGATGGATTTACTATCCTGTTGAATAAAAATGCTACAACTAATGTTAAGTTTAACTGGAATGCAATCCAGACAGGAGCCAA
>CAYORA010000019.1:12710-14109 GCA_964406285.1 uncultured Gammaproteobacteria bacterium | reverse complement strand
AAAATGCTACAACTAATGTTAAGTTTAACTGGAATGCAATCCAGACAGGAGCCAACTGATAATGATCAATATAAGCTCGAAATGCGATATTCGAATTTAAAACATTATGCGGTAAATAGGTTGACACATTAGTTGCTGAAAGTTATTCTAGAGTGTATGAAAAAAATTATAAAATTTATCAGATCTTTACCAAAACCTACTAGAAACAGACGCGTTTTTATAGCATATTTAGTCTTCTTGTCTCTTTTTGTAATCCCAGTTGTGGTTTATTCCCTAAAACCGGATGGCTCTCGAACAGAAGAGGAAATGGCTGTCAGCGGGTTAGTGGAGGAAGTTGGAAAGCTAATAGATTTACCAAATGAAACACCTAAGGTTATAACAGTATTTGAAGCAGATAAGTTAAGAAGTCAGCCTTTCTTTGCGAAAGCACAGGATCATGATCAGGTCCTGTTATTTGAAAAAGCGAAAAAAGCTATCCTTTACAGACCATCTGCGAGTAAATTGGTAGAAGTTGCTATCTATAATCCTACCGATAAGGCAATAGCACTGCCTACAGGTCAGGTCGCAGGCGTGGCAGTAAGTCCTACTCCTGTAGTTCCAACTCCGACTTTAGGATTTTCCTTATCTGATCTTCAGAAAAAATCTACCCCAACTCCAGTTATAACTAAAACGCTGGTTTCACCATCTCCGACTCCAGTATCTACACAACCCGCGGCAAGTCCTACACCTGCGCAGTAATAAAACCAATCATTTAAAGTTTATTTTGACTAGTTACTTTCTAGGTATTTTAAAGTTTTATTAACCTGATTAGGAAAGTGATTGTGAAAAACCAAGACAGATCCACTGTATTGGTAAAAATAAAAATATAATTCTACTGAATAATTTTAGTTTTCAATTCATCATCTATAGACCTCTATATGATGGAATCATATGTGGCAGGTTTAGTTATGATTTTACCAAAAATATATATTTAATAAGCTTTATAAATATAAAATAGACACTGATAGTAAATTGATTTTCATCAGAAGTTTTAATGGTCATTGGCATTAATTATTGAAACTAAAACGCTTGAATTCAGAAAACTCTACTAGGGACAAAAAGATTACAGTATGTAGTTAGATAATTAGTTTCCAAATGTTAATTAGAACATATCCTTGATCTCGCTCAATCAGTTGAGGCATTAAGATTTAATTAAAACGGTAAATTATGCTTTCAGTCTTTATTGTGCTGGAAAAACAATTCTGGGGGGTCAGGGAATAGAAAAGAAAAAATTAAAAATAGAGAAGAGTAAGTTAAAGTGTCAACGTAAAATTGTCTACTAGTAAAGAGATACGAGCACCTGCCCAATGCCCGTATCCCTATACTAATAAACAAAATCTACCTTAGAACTGATGAATTA
>CAYORA010000019.1:0-12610 GCA_964406285.1 uncultured Gammaproteobacteria bacterium | reverse complement strand
CAATGCCCGTATCCCTATACTAATAAACAAAATCTACCTTAGAACTGATGAATTATCCAGCTGTGACAATGTAATCAGTATTTTCTGGCCTCATCAATTTTTCTTGACAAGAAACTTATTCTTTGTTACAAATTTACTTGGCAGTTAGTTTTATTCCTGCCTGAAAAACTAACTGTTATTTTGAAGAGCATTGCTTTTCGTACCTTGTATTTATCATCCTGAGTAACGAAAGCGATGCTCTTTTTTTGTCAAAAAGAATAAAGCCTCAAATTATAAAAGTACCACTGGTAATTCAATTCCCTTATCTGTCAATTTTCTAAATTGTTCTCTTCCAAGTCTTATCAAAGCTTCTTCTCTAGAATTAATAATAGATTTTGAATTTCTCCTTCTTAGAAGTGATAGAAATTGATTAACCATAACTTCTTGAATTTTAACATACCCTGTCAATAGTGTCAAACCTATAGCAAAAAGAAGACGAGAAATCCCCAGACCTGTAGTAAAAAGTAGCTAATTTAGATTGATATGACAGGATAAATTTTTTTTCAAAAAAAATGTGGATAACTCTGGGGACAAAATATTAGATATCAATTTTCAGTTTTCAATTATCAAATAAACGAAAAATGGTAAATGATAAATACAAAATAAAAAATTATTTAACCTTGGCGGAGGATAGGGGAAAAGAGGGTTTTTATTGAAGGTTTGTATTCATAATTTGTCGTTGAGTCAAAGAGGATTTTTATGAACGAAAGCTTCTTTTCTAGATTAATAAGTTGGCTTTTTTCCTTACTTAATTGTCTTGCGTTTATGAGATTTTCTTTTAAATTAGCGAGCTCCCTATATACTCCAATCTTCATAAATACATCCACATACATAAAAGGGTAGTGGGTGTTTTTCTTAAACTTAAGAATGTCTTTTGGGAGTCTGGTTTTATCCACCATGACAGTTTCGAACTTCATAGAAGATCCGGCTACTAATTGTCTATAGATCTCTTCGTGGGTTTCAGGAAGCTCTGTTTTAGTAAGTTTCTTGTTATCCTCATCTAATAGTATAGCTTGAGATCCAACAGCTGCTACTTTTGGATTATCCATCAGGAATTTAACCTGTTTATTTATTCTTGATTTTAGAGCTATTCCCTGGGAATCCATGAATGCTATGTAATTACCTTTAGAAAGCCTGATTAGGCGATTTAAAGTTGAGGCAAGGCCATATCTTTGTAAATTTGAATAGACTCGAAGTCTTTTATCTATTTTTTTATAGCGTTTTAAAATTCTAAGACTTTCATCACCTAAATAATCGACAACCGCGATGATCTCAATATTCTTGTAGCTTTGAGAAGAAAGGCTCTCCAAGCAGGTTTCAAGATATTTTTCTGATTTATATACTGGTAATACAATTGAAACTAAAGGTTTATTATTCATATTTTTTTGGGAGAAAAATTTACCGGTGGGACAGAAGATGTTTGTTGTTTATTTTGATAAATTATATCCCCTTAAATTTGTAATGTCAAATAAATTTTGCGTGTAATTTAATAAAATCATAAGATTACAAACTACTAATTAACTATTCAGAAGATATCAGTTAAACCCTTTTTCGGATATAGAATCCTGCTAAACCAAGAGGCAATAATGAAAGTAAAGAAAGTGCAGATGGACCTGTTGCTGGAGTCTCGGTAATTCCTTTAGGCGCAGGCATAACAGGGTAACCACCTTTAGTTGTAGGCTGGTTTGGTTGAGTTTGTGAAGCTGGACCTTCTACGCATACACTTTTTTCAAGACAAAATCTAGAGTTATCATCAGCTTTTAAATTTCCACTTCTAACTGAAGCATAATTAACAACACAAGTAGATTTTCCTACATTATTAACAGTTCCTACTACCATAAAATTTCTAGATTCATTTGGCTTTAAGCCATTAATTTTGAAGCTAAGTGTTCTAGTTTTGGTATCAAAACTTCCGGGTCCTGACGTGTAGATAATATATGCAGGTAATTTATCAATTGCTGTAACTTCTTTTAAAGTTTCTTTTCCTTTATTAGTAATTGTTAGCTGGAAAGTAATTGTGTCCCCAGCTTTATATTTAGCTTGAGAAGAGGAAAGATTATCAACGAATTTATCTGAATTAGGCTCTTTTACCTTTTTATCAACTGAGATTTTATCTTGAGGAAGACAGCTTTCGCCACCACCATATATAGGTGTGCAGTTTTCAGCACCTGCTGCGTTAGCCGTAACTGGTGCAAAAATTGCAAAGGCGATCAGTAATACTATAAATATAAAGTTTTTCATACCAAGGAGGGCATTTTAACAAAACTCTGGGCCTATGTCAAACCATCTTGACAATACATATTGTATGTGTTGTATAATACATCTACTTCTAGTGCCAGGTGGCAAGGAAATCTCAAATCTCAGTCGTAAATACCTGTTGTCAAAAATATTGAAGTAAATACTGCCAAACCAAACAAATTCCAATATGCCAGTAAAGAAAAAAATACACGTCGAATCTACTGATGAAAATCAGGATGATCCAATTTTAGAACCAGTTAATGATTCTTCTGAATCTACAACTGTGGATTCTTTGGTGGGAGAGCCTCAATCTGAGCCTAATCAGGCAGAAAATGATGCGGAAAAGATCACTTCTGATCCAGTTAGTGAGCCGCAATCTCAGCCTCAAGAATCACAAGGAAACACATTTTCAAGACCTAATAATAATTTCTCTAATTATAGAGAGCCAAGACAGGAGCAGGCTTATGAAGTATCCGGATATTTAGATATTCAGCCTGAAGGACACGGATTTTTACGCCCTAAATTTATTCCATCAGCTAGAGATATCTACATTTCTCAATCTCAAATAAGAAGATTTATGTTAAGGTCTGGAGACTTGGTAGAAGGTCTTGGAAGACCACCAAAGGACACTGAGAGATACTTTGGACTTCTTAAGGTAGAAAAGGTTAATGAGCTACCAGCAGAGGAAAGTTTGCGCCGTGAATATTTTGACGATCTTACTCCAATTTATCCAGCAAAACAGGTAATTTTAACAACCGGTAAGACTCCGCTCTCAACCAGAATGATTGATTTGATGGCTCCAATTGGATTTGGACAACGTGCAATGGTAGTTTCGCCTCCAAAAGCTGGAAAGACTACTATTCTTAAAGAAATCGCAGCTGGAATTTCTCAGAATTTCCCTAAAGCCCATCTTATGGCAGCCTTAATTGGTGAGCGCCCTGAGGAGGTAACAGATATTTCAAGTTCAGTTAAGGGAGATGTTATCGCATCAAACTTTGATGAACCACCGGAAAATCAGACTAGAGTAGCTGAGATTACACTTGAAAGAGCTAAGAGATTAGTTGAAATGGGAACAGACGTAGTAATCTTACTCGACTCTATTACTAGACTAGCTCGTGCATATAATCTAGCAGTTGCTCCATCTGGAAGAACTCTTTCTGGAGGATTTGATCCTGCGGCTTTATGGCCAGCAAAAAGATTCTTTGGAGCAGCAAGAAACTGCAAAGAGGGCGGATCTCTGACAATTATCGGAACTGCGTTAGTTGATACAGGTTCACGCATGGATGACCTTATTTATGAAGAGTTTAAGGGAACAGGAAATTCTGAGATTCACTTAGATAGAAGACTAGCTGAAAAGAGAATTTTTCCTGCAATTGATGTTGAGAGATCTGGAACCAGACAGGAAGAATTAATTCTTTCTCCGGAGCAACTTAAGAAAACTGTAACTTTAAGACGCATGCTTTCAATGCTTGGAGACGGAGAGGGAACAGCAACTATGATTGAGAGACTTCAAGCTACAGAAACAAATGAAGAATTCCTAGACTCCTTGACTAAGGGATAACGAATCCTCGGTAACTTAGAATTACTATTGACGGCAACTTAATCGTGTGTTAGTATCTCTTCAAATTAATATGACAGAGAATCCGATTAGAGTTTTATCAAGAGCGATAGCTCCAGCTATTTTAGCTGCAGCTACTGCATCCTCACCAGCTGCTGCTGATAATCCTAGAACAATGTCAGGTGAAGAGATTGCTGTTCCATACCAAACCATGATAGTTCTTAATAAGAGATTGGATCCTCCTGGAGAAGTTTGGGTAGACCGAGGAAGTGCAGCGGTTTTAAGCAGGGATAATAAAGACAGGGAAATTGATATATTAAAGTGCGTAGGTGAGGGAACAAGAGCAGCTTGCATTACAGAAACTGTAAGGCTGACAAGAGAAGCTTTTCGTGAGTTTAAGGTTGGTCAATCCGACGTTTACCCAACAGACGATCAAAGGGCAAAAAGCAAAGATTCTAAGCCAATTGGCCCCAGAGTTGAATATGATACAGTAATAACTGCAATAGGTTTTGAGCCTGCTAAGGGAAGACTTGTAGATCGCGGAGATCACGCAGCAGTTGCTACAGACGATGCGGATCACTACCTAAAGATTAGAAAAAAGCTTCGAATTCCAGGCGGAAATGTTGTTTTTAGCTCCGAAACCATTGATGTGAAAAAGGGAGCATTTGACGAATTTAGAGTAGGAGAGCGAGGAGTTTATCCGAAAAAATCTCAGATCGACAAACGAGATTCAGATCCCCAAGGAGAATTTTTATTTCCTAGGGATTAATCAGGCTTATTATTGATTAAGAACCCCTTTTTTGTTAGAATTCTAGCTTAGATGTCCAAAGTCTTCCTTAAAAAGCACCCCTTTCTGGCAAAAAATCCGATTGACAGATTTATTATTCAGTTTACGCAATTTACTGAATTTTTCTCTATTTATCTTAAAAAAAAGATAGTTAAATTTTCAATTTATTTCGAGAAGAATAAGAATATATTAGTTAAGTTCTTCATGATGAAAAGAGGCCGATACAACCGGCCTTTTTTGCATATTTCCGCGATGGCAGTACTAGGAATTGGAATGGCTTTTTCTCCAATCATAGCTGGAACTTATCCTGTTTTTTCGCAAGAATCTCAAGATCTTGAGGCGGGGGAGCCTCAAAAACAATCAATAATTGTTGGAGATAATGTTTTTTCTACAGATATTTCTAGAAAACCAAGGGACAAGGTTATAACATACACTGTTCAAAAAGGAGACACTCTTTCTACAATTGCCAGGAAATTCGGTGTTTCAGTTGAAACTATTCAGTGGGAAAATGATCTAACGGGTGAGGGAATTGCAGTAGGGGATGAGCTTCAAATACTTCCTGTAACTGGAGTTTCGTATAAGGTTACACAGGGAGAAACAATTTATACTATTGCTAAAAAGTTAGATACTGAGCCTCAGAAGATTGTAGATTTTCCTTTTAATGATTTCGCAAACCCGGAAACTTTCTCGCTCGTCGCAGGCCAAACTCTTATAGTTCCTGATGGAGTTAAGCCTTCAGAGCAGTCCACTTATGTTCGTCCAAGGCAAACTATTATTGCGCAAAGTCCATCCGCTGTTTCTTCAGCAGGTTTCGCATGGCCTTTAAGAGGAGGAGTATCTCAATATCCTGCTTGGTATCATATGGCTCTTGATATCACAGCTGACGTAGGAACACCGATTGTCGCTGCAAACACTGGAACAGTCAGTAATGTAATTATAGGCACTTGGGATGGGGGATATGGAAATAACGTCTACATTGATTCAGGGAATGGTTATAGGAGTCATTATGCTCACATGTCAGCAATTTACGTAAGTCCGGGCCAGTCAGTCGTAGCAGGGAAGACAGTAATTGGAACAGTGGGTCTTACAGGAAGAACCACTGGGCCACATCTGCATTTTGAAGTTATTCAAAACGGTGTTCTCGTAAATCCTCTCGGATTCCTTCAATAATTTGATAGGTTTGATTTTCGGGCCGGTGGCTCAATGGTAGAGCACTTCCATGGCATGGAAGGGGTTGAGAGTTCAAATCTCTTCCGGTCCACAACTAAATTGCGGGGTAAACATGGAGAAGTAGGGGTTTCGTTTCCCCTCAGATCCACAAATAGTATTATATTTAGCCTCAAAAATTGAACACAATTTGCTTTTTTTAAAGCATTTATAATATAATTCACTTAGAAGCCCATGAAACTCCATAAGTTCTCTGGGAAAATAGATGAACCGAACCCAGAGGATAGCCTCAAAACATAAATTTTTTTCCAATCATGATCTTTCTTTGATTCGTTTTTTTGACGGATTAAAGTAGGTAAGAGGAGGTGAAAAAATAGTAAGCAAATAGTAATTAGTTTAACTAAAAGCTAGATGCTAAATAACATATGGCATTTCAAGATCAAAATTTAACATGTCGCGATTGTGGAAATCAATTCGTTTGGACTGCATCAGAACAAGAGTTCTATCAGTCTAAAGGATTCCAGAACGCACCTGTAAGATGCCCTTCATGCAGACAAGCTAAAAAAGCTAGAATGGAAGGCGGACGAGGTGGCGGTGGACCGAGACAAATGTTTGAAATAACCTGTTCTAATTGCGGTAGAAAAGACTCAGTTCCTTTCCAACCACGAGGAGACAGACCAGTTCTTTGCGGAGATTGTTTCAGAAAACAAAGAGATAATGGGGGTGAATCGCGAGATAATCAAGGTTCAGACTCAAGAGAATAGCTCTTTACTAGAAAACGTTATATAAGTGCAGAAAGCGTCTTTAAGACGTTTTTCTAGTATAAAAATGCACTAAGTTATTTTAATCGTATTTACCTGAGTTTTCCTTGTAGACTGTATCTGAAATTTTTTGGATAATCTTTTTTTGTTTTTCAATGTCATAGCCTTTTGTCATGACACATAAAAGATATGGATGTTTAGGGAGATATATTATTCCACAATCGTGAAGTTGTATGTTTGAACTACCCCGTACGCCTCTTTCGCCAAATTTATTTGCTATTTTAATTGAATAGGGAATTGGTTTTCTTAATCCATCTTTGAAATCTACATTAGTTAGTAGTTCTAATAGTTTTATAGAATTATCTATGTTTAGGTATGAGGAGTTATATAGCATTCGATAAATCGAAGAATAATTCCTGACTGTAGTGAGATCATTATCATTTAGAGCAATTCCTAGTTCCTTATATGCTGTTGCTATTTCTTTTTCATCTATATTGCTTTTTAATAAACCTAGAGCTTCATTATCTGAATAAATTAGCATCCTTTTTATTAAATCGTTTACAGTGTATTCTTCTCCAATTTTAATTTTTTCTTTAGGCTCAAGAAGTTGATAATAAGATTCATATTTATTAACTTCAAATTTAATTTTTTTATCCAAAATATCTGGATTTTTCTCAGAAAGCTTGAAATATGTGATTGCTACGGGAAGCTTTAACAAGCTAGCTGGCGAAAATGCTTCCTTTTCATTTATTCCAATCCATGGTCCATTATTTAAATCTCTAAAGTAAACAGATATATCATTTACGCCAGACACTGTTGGATTAGCTTTTTCGTCGTTTATGTAATTGTTTAATTTTTCTTCTAAGTTTCCGTATTGTTTATGTCCGATAAGCTCATCGGAGTTGCATTCATAGAGGGGGTTTATGAGTTCATAGCCACCTGACCTGGATTCAGTTATTTTAGTTATTTTAGGATTGTTGATCTGAGCGATTAATAATCCAATGATTAAACCACTAATAAAAACAAGAAATAAAGGGCCTCTTTTTTTAATCAAGAGCATATAAATATATATCCAGAGCACATATTTAATTTAAATCAACTAAGGTCTTGGGGTGGGTGTTGGGCTAGCTGATGGTTTTGGTGCTGGAATTTGAACCTTTGGATTTTGCTCTGGAAGTTGAGCCTGTGGCTGACTAATTCCAATTTGGGATTCCTCAGACTGTGCAACAGGATTAGATTTTATTTTAGTTTCTATTGCTGCTATTTCTTTACTTATAACCTCCTGGCTTGCTTTATCTTCAGCAACTAAGTTTCTAACAGTTTGATATTGAGCTAATGCATTCTGAAGATCACCCTTTTGCTCCAATGCATGACCTAAGTTGTAATATGCGTTAGCATAGTCTGGTTTAAGTTGAACTGCAGTTTGGAATTGTCTGATAGCTTCATCCCACTTTCCCAATTGGTAAAAGATGCCTCCATAGTTAATGTATTCCTGAGGGTTATTTGGATCCAGTAATATTGCTTGTTGATTAGCGAAGACTGCAAACTGATCTGCATTTTGACCAAATCCGATTAAGCTTCTATAGATTGATGAAAGATTCTGCCAGTTGATTGCTGTCTGAGGAGAGATAGTTGTTGCATTTCTTCCACTATTTATTGACTGTTGAATAAGCTGGTATATTGTTTGCTGTGTTTCAGCACTAACTTGTTGTCCTTGGGGAACACTTAGGGCTAGATTATTAGCCAAAGTAAGGTTAATCTGTGAGAAAATTCTATGGAATCCATCACGCTGAGGGAACATATTAATGGCCCTTGTTTGTAATTGATATGTTTTTTGAGCGTCATTTGCAGCAGCTGCTACGAACGATTGTTGGAATAAATAGTCCGATATGAAGAATTTAGCGGTAACAAATCCTACTAATCCAACAAATATTACTGCTCCAGCAAAAACACCAATTGGAAGTAGATTCTCATGTTCTGAATTTTGTCTTGCATTTGGATCAGTTAAAGCAAATACTCCCTTTTTAAGTGTTACTAATTTTAACTCTACATCAAAGAATCTGTGTTTTTGTCTTTCCAGTAATCCCTGTTGTGCGCTGTAGATACCAAGTATTACAAATAGTAATACTAAGCTTGAAAAAGAGAATGGAAGAATGAAGGCTGCTCCAACTATTAATACTAAAGGAATAAATAATGGTCTACTTCTGAATATTCTATAAACCAGGAATAAGAATGATAATATTCCAAGGAGCCCAGTTGTAGCGATTAGCTCTAATACAAAGCTTGATGATCTAAGGAAGGAGAGGCTCCATAATGTTTCATTTAGATTAATGGTAGCAGGCTTAAATCTGGTAAAGTCTGTTAAGTATGTTCCTACTCCTGATCCCATTAAGAATCCTTGAATAACTCTTCCTGTATCCTGGGAAATTGCGGCAAAAGCTGTCTGGAATCCGATTTGATAAGGGAGAATAGTTGGTTTTTGAAGTGTGATTACTCCAAGAATTGTTACTGCAACACCAGTTAATACAAATAATGATCCTACTATAAATATTATTCTATTTTTTTCAATGACTCTTCTTTTAAGTGCAGGCCAAGCCATCATTAAGCACATACTTAGAATTACTATTAGGTAAATAGCTTGATCAAAAAGGCTTCCAAGGGGAGTGAAAGCCTGATTTTTAGCAAAAATAAATGGTAAAGGATAAATTTTTACATAAGATAATACTGTGATTGCTGAAACCGCAATTGCTCCGGCAATTAATGAACCTATTAAGAAAGTAATATCTTTAGGTCTTCGTACACTATTTGTGATTAAGTAGAATAATAGTATCGCGAACAAGAACGGTACAAAGGAGATTAGTGAATCAAATCTGTTAACTGCAAATATAGCTGAAAGAAATACTGCTGTTCCAAATAATGCTAGGGGTAAATCAAAAGGAGTTCTTCTGAGTCTTACTGCTTTATTTACTAATCCTTTTGCTCCAAGAAGTAAAACTCCACCCAGAACTACTATAGATAATAATGCTTGTTTTGGAACCACGTATGCATCAGTTGTTACGTTTACTATTATGATAGGGAACAGGAATAAGAATATTCCTATTAAGAAGATTGATAAATTCTCTATTCTGGCAGATAATAGCGATCTATTTTCCATTTGTTATTAACATACTTTATTCCAGTAAAAGTATAATGTCAAGAATAAAAATTGGACAAAACTATATCAATTAATAATAATCCAGTTGAAAGGTATCTTTTTGTTAATTGGATTTGATATCCCTACTGTAAACGACTTTCCAGGGACTTGCCTTAACAAATAAACACTTTCATTTTGAGTGGATGTTTTAGTAGTAATATAGATGAGTGAATTTTCGGTTACAAGGCTATTCCTGATAGTAAGTTCTTCTCTGTTAGGTTGAATTTCAGCAGTTCCAGCAGATCCTGTGGCAATTACCTCAGTAGGTGAGAGAGCTAATGCCTTATTTACAATATTAAGATTAAGCTTGTTAAATGTTCCAGCGCCTGAAGCGTTTAAGTCTCCTTGATTGTTAACTGAGAGAAGAGCAGAAGCACTTGAGTTCCTGATTACAAACGATGAATTGTGATTTTCGCTTTCTCCATCTTCATCTCTTTTTCCTAATTCCAAAACGAAATCTCTTCCAGGAAGAGGGGACACAAAGCTTGCTAACAATTTTCCTTTAATGTCTACATCTTTTGCAAAGTAGGCATTTCCATTAACTTTAAGATTTCCGTCAACATCAATTTCTACCAATCCACCAACTAATGAAACTCCTCCTTGTCTTAGCGGTTGCAATTCTAAGTTGCCGCCTAGCACATTAATACTTGTGTCTGCTAAAGATAATTTGGATCCAACAAATAATCTATCAGCAACTGAAGCTTCGTAGAAGCTTGCAGGTCCAAAAGCCATTAGGCCTTGCTCAAATGTAGCTCTCATAGCTACTAAATTATCAAAACTTGCGCTTCCCGTAGCTTGATTATAACTAGCTGAAGGTGTTGCTTGATAATAATTATTTGTAATATAGTTGGCTGAGACTGATGAAGCCTGAATGTTTAGTCCTTCAATCTGATTAGCAATAATCTTATCGGCTCGGAGCGTTCCTGAAATAGTGGCATCACCAGTTTGAATGCTCTCAGATCTAAGTTCGCCAGATAGGGAAGCATTACCTAATGCATCGATACTAGCTACTGTTGAGCCTGATAGATTTTGAATCTCAAAAGTAGAGGATGAATCGTCTGAATTTAGTTTCACTGTAAGCGTCTTGCCAGTTTTTGGAGTAATAATATCTGTGGCTAGAATCGGCGACACTATTATAGTATCTTCGTTTTCACTTTCACCGACTACATCTTCAACTATTGAAGCTATATATTCTCTTAAGCTTTGTCCTGCGATATTGATATTCTCACTTCCTATCACAAGTGAATCGGTACTAAGCTGTGAAAAATTTCCGATAGTTGAAGCTAAGGTCTCAGTTGTGAGATTTTTCACGGAGGCTGAACCGGTAACTATTAGTTTTCCAGTTTCCAGATATCCTGCTTTTAATTTAGCGACCAAAATTTCAGAATATGCACCAATTCTATTTACAGTTTCCCCACTTTGTCTTTTCACTTCAAAGTTATCGTCAACTGTAGGCGCTAGCGTTAAGGTACCTGCATCTGCTAATTGAACATCCGGGTCATACCAGTTTGTGTTAATCATAGTCCATACAATTCCTGATCCATTGTCATCCTCCATAGCTCTTCCTACTACAAACCCAGGCTTAATTGCTTTTGCACCTATTCCCGGTTGAGAGGATGTGGTTATGAAATCACCCTTTTTTATTTGTCCATTTTCAGAGTTAACAATAGCAGGAACTTGTCCTACTAAGCCAACAATTACTGCATTAGGATCTTCTTTTCCACCTATAAATCCAGCTCTTTCAGAAATTATTCCCAAAATGGAATTGTTATGTTTTCCGCATCTTTCAACCCTTTCTTTACCTGAAGAACACATGAGTGTTCCTTCTGGTAAATTTTTTTCTGAATCAGTATTTATAAAAAGCTCAGCAAAATCTGTACCATTCGTTTTAAATGCAATTGTATCAGTACCACTTGCATGAATTTTACCAACTTTTAGTCCATCTCCATTTAAAAATGTTATTAGTTCATTACAGTTTCCATTGGTTGCACAACCTGATGAGGTTAGAGAGGAGGCTCCTAATTTTACAATTATACCATCTGCATTTGATCCTGTATTTGAATTGTAAAACATTGCGGCAGCTGTAGCTGACTGGGAGGTTTCGGTGTGTAAGCGGAAAAGTGGGGCAGTTGTTCCAATACCTACAGCTCCGGATCCTAATATTGTCATACGATCCAGTGAATCAGTTTTAAATCTTAAGTCTGGTGTGTATCCAGTTGTTGAAAAATTACCCCAGGCATAAATTTTTGTTTTTTCATTAATGTCATAATGAGAACCAAATATAATTTCTCCAAGAGCGGTGTCGCTCCATCCTTCCGCAGCGCTTCCATCACCGATTCTTAATGTCGGGTTACTTGCTTGGAAAATATGTAGTTGATTTTTTGGAGTCGTTGTACCAATTCCCACTTTTCCTGCTCCATTTATTGGCATGAATGCAATATATCCTGTTGTATTTCCTCCAAGCGTTAGAGTTTGATTTGCTGTACTTTGAATCTGAGCAGTTCCTGATCGGAAAGTTAATTGTCCTCCAATACTTGCTGTCCCAGCTACATCAAGTCTAGCAGTAGGAGCTTGTGTTGATATTCCTACATTTGCTCCTGTATCAATGAATGATATGCTTCCAGAGTTTAATCTAATTGTTTCTGTATTTGAAGAATTATTAAGTTGAACATAACCGTGTCCTGCTGCATATTTACCTAATATTGCGCGTATGTTTCCGGTATCTGTAACCCTAATACCGTTGCTTGTTCCACCTGCGTCAACTTCAAGTAATGATCCGGGTTCTGTTGTCCCAATTCCAACATTTCCTGAGTTTTTAATCACAAATCTAGTAGTGCCGGATGCAGATGCAGTAAATATATCCTGAT
>CAYORA010000018.1:13295-18401 GCA_964406285.1 uncultured Gammaproteobacteria bacterium | reverse complement strand
GAACAGTGGCTCTTTGTTCGCTTGGTATTAAGCCATTTAAATAAGCTTGTCTGATCGGGCCAATTGCTGCGAATAATAATCCCCATAAAAATATCAATCCAATTGCGGCATAAAAATTACTTACCTGGGAAACCAATACTAAAATAAGTCCTGTTAATGCTGTTCCTAAAAATATAGCAGATGTTCTTTTTTTAAATAGTTTCCTGATTCTCGAAGCTAGAATGCCTCCAGCGATTTGAGAAAGACCAGTTAAAGCTGCGATAAGCCCAGCTATTGCATAGGCTGTTTCATTTCCGTAAAGCTCAAGTAGGAATGGCTGGAGAGCATAGAATACATAAAAACTTACACCACTCGCAAATGGAGCTGTTAGCATGATCCATCGCACTGGCGGGTTTTTAATTCCCAGATCAATCGATTTATTAAAAATCTTTTTCATTTCATTTAGCGGATTTTTCGGTTTGCTAGGAGTAAAGCCAAGGTCTTGCATGAGAACAAAAGCCATCGCGAAATTAATTAGTAAAACTGCAGACCTAAGAATATATGGTACTCCAAGATTTGAATACTGTGCAATTATTCCCCCAGCTATGGCTCCTGTAAGCATTGCTGCCCCGCCTACCATTTGGCCTCTTGCAAAAACACTTTCGAGACTTCCCTTGAAGTTTGTAGCTTTGAGTGCATCTACTAACCATGCTTCTGTTGCTCCTGAGAAAAATGTATATCCCAGACCTAAGACCATGGATGAAAGTGCCCATCCCCAAAATGGACCTTGGATTTGCCACATATAAAGATATAAAACTGTTGAGATTGCAAGCGTTAAGGCTCCTAAGAGGTAGCTGAGACGTCTACCATAGGTATCAGCTATTATCCCAGTTGGAACTTCAAATATTACATATCCTACCGAGTAAAATGCATTAGCTAAAAAGGCCTGGAAATTTGAAAGCCCTGCATTAAGTAAAAAAATTGTATTAATTCCCCAAATAAAACTTGTAGCCAATGTATTCCCTGCGACAAGATAAAGATAAATTGTTTGAATATTTGTGGGTTTTCGAAGAAGTTTTAACACGCAGTATTATTATAGCTTTTTTAGCCCGATGTCAATTAGTATTTAATTGAAAATGTTATAATTTAGTCTCCAAATGATTAATTCAGTTAGAAAAAGATTTGGGCGCAATTATTTTCCTCTTAATGAAATTGTAATTTCGAAAGATGCTCTTTTACATAACTATAATTATCTGATTGGTCTTTCAGGGGTTCCCGTTGCGCCAGTTCTAAAAAGTAATGCATATGGTCATGGAATTGAAATAATTGGAAAAATTTTAGATGAGGTCACTCCCCCATTAATTTGCGTTGATAGTATTTATGAAGCATATCAGCTTTTAAATGCTAAAATTAAAACCCCAATTCTTGTAATGGGATATGTTGGCGGGGAAAATCTTTCTGTTAAAAAACTCCCCTTCTCCTTTTCTGTTTATACGCGCGAAATGCTTGATAATATTAAGAAATTCCAGCCAAGCGCACCCCTACATGTTTTTATAGACAGCGGAATGCATAGAGAGGGAGTTCCTATGGATGAAGTTATGGATTTTTTAAAGAAAGCCAAAAGCTTGAATTTGAATATTGAGGGAATAATGTCTCATTTTGCCAAACCAGATTCTCCATCAAATGTTAAAACGAAAGATCAGGTGGATAATTTTGAGGAAGCCATAATGATTGGTGAAAATTTAGGAATTAATTTTAAATACATCCATTTATTTGCATCAAATGGTATAAGGAATATTAAAAAATATAGAAGAGTTGATAATTTAACCCGTTCTGGAAAAGCACTTTATGGAATTGATACTGAAAAAAATAGTAAAAAATTAAAACCTGTTCTCTCGCTGAATTCTACAATTATTCAAATTAAAGATTTAAAAAAGGGTGAGTCTTTGGGCTATGATTTTATTTTTACAGCCCCTTATAATATGAAAACCGCAATTCTCCCGATTGGTTATAACGACGGCCTAAATAGAAGACTTTCGAATAAAGGTTTTGTAAAAGTTGGAAATAAATTCTGCCAAATAATTGGGAGAGTAAGTATGAATATTACGGTTATTGATGTTACAGGTGTTAAGGATATTAAAGTGGGGCAAAAAGTAAATATTTATTCTAATAATCCATTTGACAAAAATTGCGTTTATAATGTTGCGGAAATGACTGGAACAATTCCTTATGAAATTTTAACCCACCTAAACCCCTCGACTAAAAGAATTACAATTACTTAACTACGTTTTTTAGTTGTTCTATCTCGTTTGGAGTTAGCGATCTATAATCTCCTTCTTTAAGACTCCCAATTTTTATTGGCCCAAACTGTATTCGTTTGAGATCCGTCAATTCTAAAAATATTGCCTGACACATTCGTCTAATTTGACGATATCTTCCCTCATAGATTTCCATCTCCAAATAAGTTAATTTCTCTTTTTGTTTTACTAATTTCACTTTTGCAGGAAAGGTAATTCCATCTGTAAGTATAATTCCATTTCTAAGTTTGTTCATTTTTTCTTCGCTTACATTCCCATTTATTGTAAGTAAATATTTTTTTGGTACATGAAATTTGGGATGAGTTGATTTATGGGTTAGTTCTCCATCATTTGTTAAAAGTATTAGTCCATGAGTATCTTTATCAAGACGACCAACCGGGTAGATTCTGTGAGGAGTGTCAATTAGATCTGTAACATTTGTTCTCTCGTATTCGTCAGAACTAGTTGAGATAATTCCCTTAGGTTTGTTAAGTAAAAAATAGACAGCTGAGGCTTTTTTTATTTTTTTATTATTAATTCTAATATCATCTTGTTCTGGTTCAATTCTAGTTCCAGACTCTCGTACACGCTTTCCATTAACTGTTACATTTTCATTTTTTAAAAATTGTTTTATTCCCCGACGTGATGCGATACCATTATTTGCTAAAAATTTATCTAATCTTTGTCTCTGATTTATTTCCCCCATTTAATTTCCTCCAGAAAATTTTTTAATTACATCTTTAAGCTTTTCAATCGAATCCTCATCATAAATAGAAACTTCTAATATTTCTAATTTCTTTTTTGCAAATATTATTTTATTTTCTTTTAATTTTTCAGAGGTAGCTAAATCTTTTTTTGTAAAAACTATAATTTCAGGTTTTTCTAAAAGTTCGGGGTTATATTTCTGAAATTCTCCTCTTACAATTTCATAAACTTTTTTTGGATCTTTTTCGGTCGAGTCTATGCAGTGAAGAATTATTTTAGTTTTTTCAATATGTTTTAAAAATCTAATTCCCAAACCTTTTCCATTAGAGGCTCCTTCAATAAGTCCTGGAATATCAGCAAGAGTTATGTTATCTAGCATTCCAATATTTGGCTCAAGTGTTGTAAAAGGATAGTCTCCAATGCGGGGTGTTGCATTTGTAAGCATTGCAAGAAGGCTGCTTTTTCCAGCATTTGGAAGACCAGCGAGCCCTGCATCAGCTATTATTTTTAATTCAAATATTAAATCTTTTTCTTCTCCTTCGCCTCCTGGTTCTGCGAATTTTGGAGTTTGTCTTGTTGCACTCTTAAATTCATTATTACCGCGTCCACCTACTCCTCCTCTGGCAATTAAAATAGGCTTGTCATCAATGATTTCAAATGTTTGATTTGATTTAGTGTCAGTAACTTGCGTACCAATAGGAAGAAGAACCGTAGTGTTTTCTGCATTTTTCCCATATAGATTATTTCGTCCTCCCGGAACTCCGTTTATTCCTTTTATCTTTTTTTTAAATCTAAATTCTTTAAGGTCGTTGATATTTGTAGAGCCTTTTAGGAAAACATTTCCACCATTTCCTCCATTTCCTCCATCGGGACCACCCTTTGAAGTTTGTCCATTTCTAATAAATGAAACAGCTCCATTTCCCCCATTCCCCGCTTTTAAATTTACTTTTACAAAATCTATTAACATAATTTAATTATTCCACAAAAGTTAGCGCAATTCCTCTTTTTCCTGCTCTTCCAGTTCTCCCGATTCTGTGAACATAATCTTCGTAGGAAGCTGGCTCATCGTAGTTAATTACATGTGTGACATTTTCAATATCCAGTCCACGAGAAGCTACATCAGTTGCAAGTAAAATGTTGATTTGTCCATTTTTAAATCCTTCTAAAGCTCGTTGGCGTTGTCCCTGAGATTTATTTCCATGAATAGATGCTGCTCTAAATCCTCTTTCAATTAATGCTTTCGATAATTTTTCAATCCCCCATTTAGTTCTTCCAAAAATTAAAACTTTATCAAATCCATCCTCAGCTAAGAGGTTATGGAGAGTATCTAATTTTTGATTTCGATCAGAGACTCTTATAACATTTTGTTCAATCGTTCCTGCAGTTTCTTGAGTTTTTACAGATACAGTTATAGGATCTGTTACAAAATTTTGTAAAATTTCTTTTGTTTTCCCATCAACTGTTGCTGAGAAAAATAATGATTGTCTTTTTTTAGGAAGAAGTGAAATTAAATATTTAATGTCGTGAATAAACCCGATATCAACCATTCTGTCAGTTTCATCCAAAACAATATTTTGAAATAAATTTAAATTAAGTTTTTTTCTTTGCACCAAATCCTTTAATCTTCCCGGAGTTCCAATAACAAAATGAGGATTGTGTCTTAGATTGGCTTCCTGTCTATGAAGATTTGCTCCCCCAATGCAAATTAGAGCTTCTAAGTCAGTACCTTTTGCAAAAAATTTAAACTCGTCTTTTATTTGCATTGCAAGTTCGCGGGTTGGAGCCATAATTAAAACTCTTTCGTATCTGTTTAGGTACGATTTATTAATTAACGGAATTAAAAAGGATGCAGTTTTTCCAGTTCCTGTGTTTGCGATTCCTATTACATCCCGGCCATTTATGATAGCAGGAATTACTTGGTCTTGAATTGGTGTTGGATTTTTATATCCATGCTCCAAAATATTTCTTTTTATTTTTCCATCAATCTGAAAAGATTCAAAACTGTTAACTGGTTGAAAATTATCTTGTTCAATTTCTTCTATTGCTTTATTTATGTAAAGATTGGGATTTAATTTTTTAACGTTATGTTTTTGCCCGCCAAAATTTCTGCCATTTCTGTTTGGTC
>CAYORA010000018.1:0-13195 GCA_964406285.1 uncultured Gammaproteobacteria bacterium | reverse complement strand
AATTTTTTAACGTTATGTTTTTGCCCGCCAAAATTTCTGCCATTTCTGTTTGGTCGATTTGAGTGTCTATTTCTTCCTCTTTGTGAAGAATTTCTATGGGAGTTTTGGTGGTACATTTTAAATTAGTCCTTGTGCTCTTTTTCTTCTTTCTTCTACTTCGTCCAAAATAATTTTTCTAATTCTTACGCTCTGGGGAGTAACTTCTACTAATTCATCATCAGAAATATATTCCAATGCATTTTCTAAATCCATCTTTTTAGGAGTTCTTAAATATACTGAAACTCCTTCTCCTTTTGATCTGTGGTTTGTTAGCTGTTTTGTCTTACAAACATTAATTCTTATATCTTCGCTTCTTGAATTTTGTCCAATGACCTGTCCCTTGTAAACCTGTGTTTCAGGGTTTATGAAAAGAATACCTCTATCTTGGACATTTGTTAATGAATATGTATTAGAGACACCTGTTTCATGAGAAACTAAAGATCCCTGATCTCTTTGAATAGAGAATCCTGAATCAGGTCCATATTCATGGAAAAGTGTATTCATGATTCCAAGACCTTTTGTGTCAGTAATAAATTCACTTCTATAACCGAAAAGATTTTTTGTAGAAATAATAAATTCCATAAAACAAACTCCATTTTCTGAGCGCATATCTTTCATATCTCCTCTTCTTGCTCCCATTTTTTGAATGATTACTCCACTAAATTCTTCAGGGGCTTCTAAGTAAACCTTTTCGTAAGGAGTCACAACTACGCCGTCAATATTTCTATCAATTACGTGAGGGCGACCTACCTGAAATTCGTATCCTTCTCGTCTCATTCTTTCGATTAAAATTGCTAAGTGAAGTTCACCGCGACCTGAAACAATCCAGTTATTTCCATTGTCTTCAACTCTAAGCGCCATATCAGTTTCTAGTTCTTTGTAAAGTCTGTCTCTAATTTGACGAGATGTTTTGAATTCTCCTTCCCGCCCTGCGAACGGAGAATCGTTTACCATAAATGTAGCCCTAATAGTTGGTTCTTCTATTTTAAGAACAGGAAGAGGCGATGGATTTACTGGGTCAGAAATGGTTTCTCCAATTGTAGGTTCCGGAATTCCTGCAACTGCAACTATATCTCCACTTTCTGCTTCATCAATTTCTTTTTTACCCAATCCTTCAAAAGTGACCAAAGATGTGATTCTATGTTTTAAGACTTCTCCGTCTCTTTTTATTTGGGAAATTTCCTGGCTTTTTTTAATGTGACCATTGTAAATTCTTCCAATTGCAATTCTCCCCTTATGAGAATCACTTGAAAGAGTTGTGATAAGAATTTGTAGAGGTTTGTTCGAGTCTCCACTTGGTGCTGGAACTTCTTTTAGAATGGTTTCAAAAATAGGACTAATATCTGTCATCTCTTCTATTTTGTCAGTAGTTCCAGCAAGTCCATTTTTTGCTGAAGCATAGATAATTGGAAAATCTGCAGATTCGTCGTCCGCACCAAGATCTAAAAACAGATCTAGGGTTTTGTCTAAAACATGATGAATTCTTGCATCAGGTTTATCAATTTTATTAACAACTACGATAATTTTTAATTTCATCTCGAGAGCTTTTTTAAGAACAAATCTTGTTTGGGGCATTGGTCCTTCCTTAGCGTCTACTAACAGAAGACATCCATCAGCCATCTTAAGAACGCGCTCTACTTCTCCTCCAAAATCCGCATGGCCTGGAGTGTCAATGATATTTATCTTTGTTCCATTCCACATAACGGAAGCATTTTTTGAAAAAATTGTAATTCCTCTTTCCTGTTCCAGTTCATTGCTGTCCATGATTAGAGATTCTGAAGTGTTTTTAGATAATTCAGTTTTGGATTGCTTTAAAAGCGCGTCAACCAACGTAGTTTTTCCATGATCTACGTGAGCAATAATTGCAATATTTCTTAAATCTTTCATAAAAAAATCCTCTAAATCACTTCTGCTTTTTTGGTTTAGTTCGAATTTAGCTCGAAGAAAAAAAGAGGTTCGAGTCGTATTTTAACGACTTGTTAATTATACCAGAAATAAAGCTAAAATGCTTGTCCTATAGTTTGGTGAATTAGGAAGTGGCAAAAGTCAGACCAAGGGACATAGCTTCTTTAACAATTTTTCGTAACACTTTTTCATTTATGTCTTCCATTTTTTTAAACCTTATACAACTTCTTCCAATGCTGGCTTTGGGTAATTCACTTTTATGTTTCTCAGCAATGTATTCGCTTCCTTCTGCTGCGCAAACATAAAAAGAAATATAATTTTTTCTACTCGCTAATGCGATTAGTGGCCAATCCCCTTCTCTTCCAGATTTTGTTTTATAATGTTCACTCCTAAAACCAATCATGCCAGAAATTATGTATGGCTTATCATTTGGCATTTCTTCTTTAATAAGATTAAATAATTTTTCTACCTCAATTTTAACTGGCTCTTCAAGCATGTTTATATATTCATCAGGAGTAATAGCATTAGTGGATTTAAACATGTTCATAGTTTAACTATATAGAATATTCATCCCACGATTTTATTTGAAGGTTCTCGAGTCGAATTTCACTTACTGCTTTAATAAATAATTCTGCTTTTTTAAGATTTGTAAAGAGAGTAATGTTATGGTCTATTGCGGATCTTCGAATGGAGTAGTCATCGTTAATGTGTTTCTTCATATAGATATCATTAATATTTATAGCTAGATCGATGACACCCTTTTGAAAAAATTCTAAAACATTTGGAGATTTCCCTTCATAAATTTTATGGAGAGTTTTAACTTTTATTCCATTAGCGTTTAGAAAATTTGAAGTCTTTTCTGTTGCATAAATTGGTATGTTTAGTTTATTTAAATACGGGACCATTTCTAAGAATTTAATTTTATTTTCATCTCCGCCCAAGCTTACAAAAATTCCTTTTTTTGGAATTTTTTCTCCGACTGAAAGTTCTGCTTTCAGAAATGCCTCCTCTACTGTTTCTCCAAAACATGCTACCTCACCTGTTGAGGTCATTTCCACATCTAGCACTGGGTCTGCACCCGTAAGACGGGAAAAAGAGAATTGGGCAACTTTTACAGCTACAAAATTATATTTCATAAAATCAATTACTTTTTCGTTTTTACATTCTCCAAAAAATGCATCCACCGATGTAGCCATGAAATCTACACCACTTACTTTAGATATAAATGGAAAGGTTCGGGAACTTCTAACATTTATTTCTATTACAGAAATATCATTGTCTTTTGCAAGACATTGGATATTAAACGGGCCAGTGATCGAAAGATTTTTTGCTAGTGATTCCGCTATAAATCTGAGTTTTTTAAAAGTTTCTATATAAATTTTTTGAGCTGGAAAAACAATTGATGCATCTCCAGAATGGACACCTGCATTTTCTATGTGTTCAGAAACTGCAAATGCTTTAATGATTCCATTTTGTGCAACTCCGTCAATTTCAATTTCCTTAGCGTCAGTTACAAATTTAGAAATAGTAACAGGGTATTCATTTGAGATAACTGACATTTTTTTAAGAAATGAATTTAATTCATCTTCTGAAAAAATTACTTTCATGTTGCTTCCAGAAAGAACGAAAGATGGCCTTACGAGAACCGGGAATCCTACTTTTTTTGTGAAATCCGATGCTTCTTTTAATGTATTAAATTTATTCCATGCTGGTTGATTAATTTTTAAATTATCAAGAAGTGCGGAAAATTGAGTTCTATCTTCTGCTTTTTCTATATTTCGTGGATTTGTCCCTAAAATGTTAAATCCATGAGCTTTTAGTGCAGTCGCACGATTATTTGGGGTTTGTCCGCCAACAGATACTACTACGCCAAATGGATTTTCAAATTCATAAATGTCCGCAATTCTTTCAAAAGTTAATTCCTCAAAATAAAGTTTGTCTGAAACATCGTAATCGGTTGAAACAGTTTCCGGATTGCAGTTAATAACTATAGTTTTTTTACCGTGTTTTTTTATAGCATTCACAGCAGCAACACTTGTCCAATCAAATTCCACAGAGGATCCAATTCTATATGGGCCGGATCCTAAAATTACAACACCTTTTTTCCCTGTTGGAGCAATATCCGAATGGGATCCGTTATAGGTTAGATAAAGATAATTTGTTTGTGCCGGGAATTCTCCAGCAAGTGTGTCAATCTGAAAAATTGACGGGGTTACTCCTAATTTTTTTCTAATTTCTCTAACCTCTAGTCCCTTTTTATTTATTAATTCGCCAATTCTTTTATCAGAAAACCCTAATTGCTTTAATTCTAAAAGTTCTTTCTTATCGTAAATTATTTTTTTATTAGATTTAATTTTTTTCTCATGATTTGTAATGTTTTGAATTCTAAATAAAAACCATGGATCGATTCCTGTCAAAGTGTGAATTTCAGAAGTAGTAAATTCCCTTTTATAAGCTTCTGAAATTGCAAACATTCTATTAGGTGTGGGTTTTCTTAACGCTTCTTTTAATTCTTCTTTCGTGTATTCACTAAATAATTTATCGTTTACTACTCCCTCGAAATCTAAATCAAGCATTCTTATAGCCTTTTGAAATGCTTCCCCAAAAGTGCGTCCGATTCCCATAACTTCTCCAACAGATTTCATGCTACTTCCAATTGTGTGTTCTGCATTTTTAAATTTATTTATATCCCATCTAGGCATTTTTATAGTTACATAATCGAGAGCTGGCTCAAAACAAAATTGAGTAGCTTTTGTAACCCTATTTGTAAGTTCTGTTAAATTTTTACCAAGAGCGAGTTTGGCTGCCACATATGCTAGGGGGTAACCAGTTGCTTTACTTGCCAATGCGGAGCTTCTTGAGAGTCTGGCATTTAACTCAATTACGTAATATTCGAGTTCACCATTTTTTGGATTTGGATTAAGCGCAAATTGTACATTACACTCACCAACTATCCCCAGACTTCTAACAATTTTTATCGAGACACTTCTTAGCTTGTGATATTCATTATTCGTTAATGTTTGACTTGGGGCAATTACAACTGACTCTCCTGTGTGTATTCCTAAAGGGTCCATATTTTCCATGTTACAAACAGTTACGCAGTTGTCTTCTGAATCTCTTACTACTTCATATTCAATTTCTTTATAGTGGTGAAGATATTTTTCTACCAGGACTTGTTTTACGAAAGAAAAAGCTATTCCTAAAATTTTTCTTAATTCTTTTTCATTCGAAGCGATTCCTGATCCCTGCCCACCTAGCGTAAACCCAGCGCGTACCATAACAGGATAATTTATTTCTTCTGCAATTTTTACTGCCGATTCAATGTCCGTTGCAGATTTACTAATTGGGGTAAAAACTCCTAGTTTTTTTAAATGTTCTGCAAATTTTTTTCTATCTTCTGAAATATCAACTGCAGAAATAGGACTTCCAAGAATTTTAACTTTATATTTTTTTAACGCACCGCTTTCATTTAAAGCTAGACCGCAATTCAGCGCAGTTTGTCCGCCAAAGGAAATAAGAATGGCATCTGGTCTTTCTTTTTTTATAACTTTTTCTACAAAAAAAGGAGTGACAGGGAGAAAATAAATATTGTCTGCTAAAAGTCGGGAGGTTTGAATAGTCGCAATATTTGGATTAATTAATATGGTTTTAATCCCCTCTTCTTTTAATGCCTTAATTGCCTGAGAACCAGAGTAATCAAACTCTCCTGCCTCTCCAATTTTTAATGCTCCTGAACCTAAAATTAATACTTTTTTCACTTTCATATTTTTTCTAAGAAATAATCAAAAATCCATTCAGTATCTTCCGGTCCTGGAGTTGCCTCTGGGTGAAATTGAACAGACATGATTGGGCGGGTTTTGTGAATTATTCCTTCATTTGATCCATCATTTGCGTTAATAAACCATGGTTTAAATTCCTTAGGAATTCTTTTCACTTCAAATCCATGATTTTGTGTAGTAATGTAGCAGCGGTTAGTTCCTTCCATTGTGCATGGCTGATTTTGACTTCTGTGTCCATACTTTAATTTTCCTGTATCTCCACCTGCTGCTAAAGAAATAAGTTGATTTCCAAGGCATACTCCCAGAATTGGAATATTCATATCAAATATTTTCTTTATATTTGCAATTGTTTCTGTAACAAATTTAGGATTTCCTGGTCCGTTTGAAATTACGACTCCATCGATTTTGTCTTTATACCCACTCGTTGTTAGATCAAAATTCCATGGAACCGTAATTACGTTTACATTTCTTTTATTTAAAGCCCTTTGTATATTTCTTTTTGCACCACAATCAATTAATAAAATATTTTTTGCTTTTTTTGAAACCTCAGTCATAGAAATTTTTGTAGTAGAAACCTTTTTAACTAAATTCTCATTATCAGGATCATAAAAATCTAAATCTTTTTTATTTATAATTTTTCCAAGAACCGTCCCCTTTTCTCTTATAGTTTGCGTTAAAAGTCTTGTGTCTTTTATTTCTAGTGCTGGAATACCTTCTTCTCTAAGCCATTCGCCTAAGGTTTTTTTGCTTTGAAAATGGTAAGGCGTATCAATGTAAGTCGAGACAACAAGACCCGAGATCATCACTTTATCAGCTTCCCAGAATTTTTTGTCTGGAATTCCGTAGTTTCCGACGAGCGGATAAGTAAGAATTAAAATTTGGCCTTTATATGAAGGATCAGTTAGAGATTCTGGGTATCCCATCATCCCTGTTGAAAAAACAACTTCTCCGGAAGCTGAAACATCAGCACCAAAACTTTTGCCTTCAAAGCTTAATCCATTTTTCAATACTAACTTACTCATGCTTTTCCAAGAATTAAACTTATTAAGGCCATTCTTATATACATACCATTTCTAATTTGAGTTCTTAAGTAACCTGCACGAGGGTCTAGGTCTACTGCTAGATCAATTTCACCTACTCGAGGGAGGGGATCTAGGATAATAAGATTTTTATTACCCCGCTCTTCTAGTAGTTTCTGTGTAAGAGTGAATTTATTTTTATATTTCTCTGCTTCTTTCGGATTTTCAAAACGTTCTTTTTGAATTCTATTCCAATACCAAACATCAGCATTTTTTGGAATATCTTTCTCGTCGTGAATTTCAACTAGTTTTATATTTCTTTTTGAATATGTTTCGAAGTCGTCTCTAGAAAGTCTTAATTCTTTTGGTGATAAAAGATAAACTGTATTTTTTTTGTAAAGTGATAGGCCTTCAATGAGTGAGTGATGAGTTCTGCTGTGCAATACATCACCGCATAAAACTGCAGTTATGTTATCCAGTCTTTTGAATTTTTCATAAATTGTAAACAAATCTAATAAAGCTTGAGTAGGATGGCTCCCTGCTCCATCCCCCGCATTTATGACTGGAACGAACTGCGCAGCATCTGCTGCCTTTTGCAAGGAACCCTTTATAGGATGTCTTAATACTATTGCATCCGAATATGCTTCAAATACTCGGATAGTATCCTCGAGTGATTCTCCTTTTACAACTGATGAGCTTAAAACATCATGAATTTCAATTGTTTGCCCGCCCAGCTGTTTTACAGCAGCAGCGTGAGAATTAAAAGTTCTACTTGATGGTTCATAAAAAATAAGGGTAACGATGTTACCCTTAAGAATATCCGATGGTTTTGCATTCTTAGCAATGTCACGCATCTTAGAAGTTTTCTTGAAGAGAATGTTAATGTCTTTTGGAGTAAACTGATCTATCGATAAAATGTCTTTGCCTTTGAATTTTCCGTCAATTGAATTGTCTGAAATTTTCTTACCCATAAAAAAATCCCTGGTTTGCTCTTGAACGGATCTCAGAGTGAACCTAAGGATTCACCAGATCGCAGTTTGGACTGCCATTGCGTTCTGGAATTTAATTCTAGCAGAGGGTTTTTTAACGGTCAACGACTAATTTTTTTTGTTAGAATATATAGATGAAAAAAGCTTTTTTTACTTTTTTTTGTATTTTAATAATCTTTACTTTAGGAACTGGTCTTTACTACCATTACGAAAGAACTAATGCAAAAAATATTGCTTCTCCGCTTCCAGAGGATTTAAAAAATAATTCTGAAATTACTAGTCTCGATTTTTGGCTTCCTAGTTTATTTGGATTATTTGACTCAAATGATATTCCCCAACTTTCAGCAAAAGCTGCTTTAGTTTATGATTTGACAGATGAGACAACTGTTTATGAAAAAAACTCTCAAGAGAGACTTCCTATGGCCTCTATTACAAAACTTATGACTGCGGTTGTCGCAATCGATCATAAAAGAAAAGATGACAGGTATGTAGTGTACGAAGAAGCATTGGTTGGAGAAAATACGATTGGTTTATCAAAAGGTGAAGTAATGACCCTTGAAGAACTTCTATATGGAGTATTTATGTATTCAGCAAATGATGCCGCAGAGACTCTAGCTCTTAACACTATGGACCGGAGTGAATTCATTTCGACGATGAATAAAAAAGCAAAAGCCTTAGGACTTACTAATACAAACTTTACAAATCCTACGGGACTTCAAGGGGATGGTAACCAGTATACAACAGCATACGATTTGCTAGTATTAGCTCGCTTTGTGGTCTCAAATTATCCCGAGATTATAAAAGCTTCGTCAACTGAAGAGATTATTCTCGAAGAGTCAGAAGATCATTACGAATACCATTTATATAATCAGTTAAATCTTATTACAAGTTATCCCGGGGTAAAAGGTTTGAAAGACGGATATACCCCTGAAGCTGGATTGTGTCTGGTTACATACCTGGATTATGATGGACATAAAATGATTGGAATAATTTTGGGAAGTGAAAATAGAAGGCAGGAAATGAAAGATTTGCTTGATTATTCACTTACAAAACAAGGAGTTAAGCCTCCACCTCACGATTAGTTTTTTTTCTTATAGCTTCTTCCATTTCTTTTAAATCAAAAGGTTTCCCTAATATTTCTGTTGTATTAGTTGGGCCAACCATCTTATCCAAAGCCCTTTTGTTGGTAGTAGTTATTACAAATCTTAAGTTTTTAGCCTCTTCTATATTTGAAATTTTTTTAAAAAAACTCCAGTTATCTTCATAGGGAATTGATACGTCGTAAAGAATTACATCAGGATTAAATTCGCGAAGTATGTTTTTTAGTCTTACTCTTTTGGTTTTTAAATCATAAACCTGAACGCTTTTTGTTATACAACCTTCGTTTAAAAGCCAGTCTTCAAAAGCATAAATTAATTCAATATTGCTATTAATTATTAAGACCCTTGCTTTATTTGCCATATTAAGACGCTAAACTTTACATGTATGAATTCGAATAGAAGAAAGATTAAGCACAGTAAGAAAGTACAAAACATGATCAAAGTTGAACCTGGGGCCAATCTAAGGTAAAATATAGGTTGCGCCGCGGTGGTGGAATGGTAGACACGAAGGCCTTAAGAGCCTTTTCCAGCAATGGAGTGGAGGTTCGAGTCCTCTTCGCGGTACAAATGGGACAAACCTCGCGGTTTTTCCCAACGATTTCTCTTTAGGGATCGCAAAATCGGAACTCAACAGCCAACGATTTTGCGCATTAGATATTTCAATGAGGCTGTTTCCGGGGAATAGCTCAGTTGGTAGAGCGCGCGGTTTGGGACCGTGAGGTCGGAGGTTCGAGCCCTCTTTCCCCGACTTTTATATTTATGACTGAAGATTTAGGAAATTTACCATCTGATTCTACGTTTGAACAGCGCTATCCAGGACTTTCAGGGATACCTAAGGAATCATATCCTCAGTCAGTTCTTTTGTCTGTTGGGGGTAGAGCTGGCAACTCACCAATTGCAACGTACGGCGCGCAATTAAGATCTGCGTTGGAAAGCGCAATAGATCTGGCTGGGTCTCCTGTTCAAGAGGTTATCATTGGAATTCAGCCCGCTAGTGAATTAGATCTTGCTTATGCAACCAATTTTTTAGATCCGGTAGTTAGGCAGAAGTTGCAAATACTAAAAAATAGAGGTGTTAAGCTGAATTGGTTTGGAGATATATCTGGAACTGAAGGTTCGAGAGTAATGTTTGAGCAAGAAATCAAAGCAACTAAACATAATAGAGGTATGTCGCTTAGTTTGGTTTTTGGAGAAAATCAGCCTCCAATTTCGCCCTCACTTGTAATTAATCCAGTAGCTTCTCCCCTGACAGATTCATCTGGCCAACCAATCCCAAGTGCACCTTTGTTCACTAAAGGCGCAATAGAAGGAGCCATGTTAAATTATGCTTCACAGTCTCATTCTGCTAGTTCTGAGTAGGCTACAGTTCTTTCAGAATAGTTTTTTGTAGCTTTATCAAATTCCCCCTCGCATGTAATAAGGTTTAAATATTTACCACTGGTATCTGCGAAGACTTCCTGAAGAGGAAATTCATCAAAAGGATAAACTTCTACTCTAGTTACCTCAAAAGTAAGTTCTTTTCCGTTTTCATCTGTTATTTTTATCTCATCTCCAGAACTTAGTTTTTTTAGATCCCAAAAAACTGCAGGGTCGCCATTTGGATCATCAAGATGGCCAGCCATAACTGCGCTTCCTCTCTCGCCTGGTCTAGGTCCTAAGTTATACCATCCAACATTTGCGGCATCTTTTGGAACATCCATATTTCTTTTGGAATCCAGGCCCACGTATTCAACGTTCGAACTTACATCTATACTTGGAATCTCAAGTGTAATTGGAAGTCCTAAATCGTTTGACACCTCAACTTGTTCAGGCTGTTGTGCTTCCTTACCTGGAACTGGAATACCTGAAGATGTTTCAGGTGCTGACAACTGTTTATAAAGAAGTCCCGCTAAAACTGCACCTATTAGTAAAATGAAAAATGATAGTTTCTTCATTAATAAATACGGGACACCTCAAGAGAGATGTCCTTTTAAGTTACTTCCCAAATCCTGTAGAAGGTGCTCCTCCAGGAACGGTTGTACTTGTTGGCGCAGGAGTCATAGTGGGCGTCGCAGTTTGAGCTTGCGCAAGTCCAACTACTCCTACAAACATAAGTGTTAGTGCGAGTATCGTTGCTTTTATCATTTAATCACCTCCTTCAAGCAATTAGTGTCTTATATCCATGTTAGATCTAAGCAAATCAGGAGTAAGAGAAGCATAAGAAGATTTTATTTGCTCTGAAAAGATAAGTTTGGTAAAATTACATAACTCGCGGGTGTAGTTCAATGGTAGAACACAACTTTTCCAAAGTTGATACGAGGGTTCGATTCCCTTCACCCGCTCACTTAATTTTAAGGAGTTAAAGTAGTATTTTCTTCACTGAGGCCGAGTTCACTTCCAACAATTACTAATACTTCCCCATCTTCACCGGTCGCAAATTTCTTAACTTTTCCAACTGGCCCTCTTTTTTCAAGAACTTTTGTTAAAGCTTCAATGTAGCTATCTGGTACTTCATCATTTACAGTTATTATTGTATCTTCATAGTTTGAATTATCAGCGTTTCCAACGTCTCCTACTTTAAATCCATCTTTTTCTAGCATTTCACCTACACTTGCTCCTTCTCCAGCGATTCCACTTCCATTTTGAACCTCAATGGTAAATGCTTCCTTATCGAGTGGTTCTTCTGTGGGGGTAGGAGTAGATTCTGGGATTTCGAGTTTTTTTTCGGGCTCTTTTTTAAGAGCATTGGTATTAAAGTTTTTACTAAAATATAATAATCCTCCAAAAGCCAGGAATCCAATTGGGACAACTATAAGAATAGTAAGAATAAGTTTTTTAAATCCAAACCTTCCTCCCCCGTCCGAACCATCAATATTTACTGGGATAGCTTCTTTTTCTTCAGCTTCTGTTTCTTCGACTACTTCTTCTGAGGTTTCTTCTTTTTCTGCTTCTTCGGATTTATTTTCTTTTTCTTCGACTGCAGCCGCTTCAGCTAAAGGAGTTTTATCTTCTGTCTCTTCTACCTCGATTGTAACCTTAGCGCTAGGAATTTCAGTTACTTTTTTAAAAGTTTTTGGTTTCTTAATAGCCATTAATCTAGTTTAGAAAAGATTGGTTACTAAGTCAAATTTAGCGAAGAGCCTTAAAGATGATTATAGCAGCTGAAACAAATGGAATTGATAGCAGTGCGCCTGCAACTCCCATAAGATTTGCGCCAATAAGAATTGCAATAATTATAACAACAGGATTTAGTCCTACAGCTTTTTGCATAATTTTAGGAACCAGGAAATTATTCTCAGCTAATTGAATTCCTATGTATACACCAATAACTGAAATTGCCATTACAGGAGATATGGCAAGAGCCACAATAGTTGCGGGAATAGCAGCTATGATAGGCCCAAGTGTTGGGATGATCTCTAAAAAACCTGCTAAGATAGCTAAAGGAAGCGCAAACGGTATTCCTAGAATTGTTAAAGCAATCCATGTGATTACTCCAATTGCTAGAGATAAGATAACTTGCCCTCTAAGCCAAGCACCGAGCTTTTCTTCCACTAAATGAATTGTTTTAGTTCCTTGTTCTTTGTATTCATCTGGAAGAGTTGACTGAATTGATCTTCCAATCCTATTCCTATCAATAAGCATATAGAAGCTTAAAATAAAAAGCGTAATTACCGAAAAGATTCCTCCAAATACTTTGGAAGTAACAGAAAAAGCATTTTGTCCAACCGAGCTAGCTAGTGGCGAGATTACAGAATTAATTTGCTCTTTATTAACTTGTATTCCAAGTGCCTGGCTTGCACTGTCTACATATGACGGTATAGCTTTGAGAAGTGCCTGGATTTGAGAGATAAAGAAAGGAAGAATAGGAATAACAAGTAAAATTATAAATGCGATTACGATTGAATAAACGAAGACAATTGCCAAAATCTTAGGAATTCTGTGTTTAATCAGCTGTCTTACAAAAGGATTTAGTGCTGCCATGATGATATAAGAAAGAAAAACAGTAACTAAAATATTTCTGATTTCAAATAGAAATAGAGCCAGCGCTACTAGAAGTACTGTAGCTAAAACATGATTGTCTAGGACATATTTGACTATAGGATTTTTCACTAACCTAATTATAACACAATTTGTTTGATTTTAGGTTCAAAAGAATGATAAAATACACATGCCTAAGCTAGAATTGTCCGATTTAGCAAAGACACGATTAACTTATTAAGAAAACACAAAATCGATGGATGAAGATTTTTCGATTTTGTGATCTCTATAGGGAAATCGTTGGGGAAAACCGTGAGGTTTGTCCCACTTAGGCCCCGTAGCTCAACGGATAGAGCACATCGGTTCTAACGATTAGGTTGGGGGTTCGATTCCCTCCGGGGTCGCAA
>CAYORA010000017.1:0-18607 GCA_964406285.1 uncultured Gammaproteobacteria bacterium | reverse complement strand
GTTCCCTCAGGATTTGTGAGTTCCCTCTCAGAAAGATTCTCAACAAGCTTATTTTTTTTAACTAACTCTAATAGTATTTTTGGATTTAATATCATACTAATAATTTAATAAGTCCTTGCCCTTCGAAGCTTTATGCAAAGGAGGGTTTTGGATTTATGATCATAATATTTTCTTAACCTTTTCTACCACATTTTTATGGATTTCATCAATACTTCCATTTGCTTCAACTACTGTAATTTCTTCAGGAAACTTTTTTAGAAGCCATTCATAACCTTTTTTAACTTTTATATTTGTTTGGTGATTATCATAAATTTCAGTGTGCTTTTCTGAACCCTTAAGCCTCTTTAGCGATTCTTCTAATGAAACGTCTAAATAAATAGTTATGTCTGGAATTAAAAATTGATGATACATAGATAAAATGCTTAAAGAAACCAGCGATACTTCCTCTAAATTTTCTATGTCTAGGTCTTCTTTATCCAGTGCGCCGTATGCAACCGACGACCAAAAATATCTATCACAGATTACAGTCTTTCCCTCTTTAAGCAATTCAATCAACTGTTGTTGGAAAATTTCTCTATCAGCAGAGAAAAGATATTGGTATGCAACAGGTGGAATATCAGTGCGCCCTCCTAAAACCTCTTCTCTAATAAATTTTCCAATTTCTCCATCCGTCGGATTTTTTGCGAGGATTGCATCGGGAAATGCTTCAAGCAATTTTGCGACTTGTGTAGTTTTTCCTGAAGCCTCAATTCCCTCTAGTACTATAAATTTTCCAGGAAAGGAATTTCTTTTAAAATCTATGTCAAATTCAACGTGATATGTTTTACTCATTAAAGTGCTTTATTTATGTATTCCATAACTTGTTGTCCAACCTCTTCGGGATCTTTCTCTCCGTCAATTATAGTAAATTCATCTGGAAATTTTCTTATTTGCCATTCATAACCTTTTGCTATCGCTTCAAGCTTAGTCTTTTTCTCATAAAGCTCTAAATGCTGATTTTTTTCGCGAAGTCTTTTTACTGCAGTGTCAGCGCTAACTCTTAAATAAAATGTTATGTCCGGAATTACAAATTGGTGATACAAAGACATTAGTCCATGAGCAACATCTATAACCCTACCGGCATCATCTTCAAAATCTGAAACTCCGGCATCAATCATTCCATACGGGAGATTACTCCACATGCATCTATGAGATATGACAATTTTTCCACTTTTAAGTGCTGGCTCTATTCTATCCTGATGATCAATTATGCGATCAGCTGTAAAAAGATATTGAAGCGAAGCAGGTGGCACTTTTACATTTCCCTGAAGAATCTGATTTATTAGAGATCCAACTGGACCCTCTCTTCTTGGCTGATAAGCAATCAATGGATTTTTACCTTTTTCCAAAAGATAAGATTCTAATCTGTCCATTTGAACACTTTTCCCTGCTCCATCAATTCCTTCGAATGCTACATAAAGACCTTTATGAGGATTTCTTTTTAATTTCTGTCGAAACTTTACTTCGTATTCTAGATCTTTATTCTTCATCTGTGGCATTTGAAATATAGCATACTGCGTTTATTTTTTAAATTAACAATGATAGAATGCATCGACATGAGTAAATCTGAAACTTTAGAAGGATCCCAAACTGCATATCATGTAAATAACAGAACTGTAATTGATAGAGCCAGGAACAGAGCCATTTATCTTGGCATAAGAGCATCAGGTCCAATCATTGAATCGGGACTTGAAAGAATTCTGAGAATCACACCATTAGTTCTACCTGATGAAGTCAAGGAAGAATATCTCAGACTACGCGAAGAGGGATATGTACCAGCCAATGCAGCAAATCACACTGCTCAAGAAGATGCTAACTCAGAGGCTAAATGGGCAGATGCTCAGTTCGAGCTTGAAGAATCTTTACCCCCAGAAAGAAGATTAAGGGATTTGAGAAAACCTTTTGCATGGAGCTTAAATTCAGGCGCTCAAGGACCAGCAATTCAAGGTCTATATCATGCAGAGATGGAATTCTTAGAAAAACATCATATAATTCCAGTTCATATTGTCAGAGCTAAGGATGTCACTGAAGACACTAGATCAAACCTATTAGATTACTATAAACAATTAGTAGCTGCTTTAAAGGCTAACAGTGGACTCTCAATATTTCCTGAAGGAGATACATGGGGAGGAAAAAGAAATGAAGATGGACATATTAATGGTATGCATTCTTTTCAGGAAGATTCAATAAGAAGTCTTGTTTCAGCAGCTCGTTTAGCCGAAAAAAAGCTTATGATTATACCTGTTGGTCTAGAGGGAGCATTTAGAATTCAAGATCCAGAAACCAAACTACCAACCAGATGGGCTCTCAGAAATGGATTAGGCTTCAGCAGGAGACCACTGAAAAGAGTTAGAGTTGGTTTACCTATGCCAACGGATCAAGGAGAACTTGGAGAATTAATAGGAGCTAAAAATTGGCAAGGAGCAAATGAATTGATCGGAAGACAAATTGCGGCACTTGTTCCACCTAATCATAGAGGCATTCATAGAACTTACTTTTCCTCGTGAATGCGGCTTTCAATCGGGGTGTCTTGAAATTTATACTTAGCGAATTTTTTTGAAGTGTATGGAGTTTCTGCAGGACTACTTAATTCTTCAAAAGTCATTGCGCAAATTCTCATTCCTACAGTTAAGGAAACAGCCATTCGTCCTAAATTTCCTAACTCAAGAACTGGTTTTCCATCCCATCCAGGATCAAAAATAGAAGCTGTAGAATGTACAACAATGCCGAGACGCCCCAATGAAGATCTTCCTTCGAGGCGCCCCATCAAGTCCGCTGGAATTTTTACTTTTTCTAGTGTTACAGCGAGAACAAAATCCCCTGGCTGCATCATAAAAACTTCTCCCTTTTTTATTTTTATTTCGCGGGTTATTTCGTTAGAAAAATCTTTTTTTGCGGGATCTATATGACTATATTTAGAATGTTCAAAAACTCTAAATGTGTCTCCGAGGCGAAGGTCAATCGAACAACTTCCTAGTTGGGTGGAAAAATCTGGGGTAGGAGTTATCTCGATTCTCTTCTCTTTGAGAGCTTTTTTAATATCCCCATCAGATAAAATCATGTCAAAAGTTTAGCACTTAAAAAAAGTTTTTGGAAGAGGAATTTTCGCAGTATTGACATGCGAAGCATACTATAATAATCTGAGAGTAGCGCTTTTATATGAAATCCAGATTTAAAAAAATCTTAATCCTTTCGTTATTATTTTTAGTCGCCGGATTCTTATATCAGTATAAAAATCAGTCAGCTTCAGCGCAAACCACTTCACCCTCAGCATTAACTTGCGGCAATTCGCCCACAGATATTGTTCTTGTTCTTGATCGATCAGGAAGCATGAAGGAAACAATTTCAGGTACTACTGGTACAAAGATGGCTAAAGCTAAATCTTCCGCAAAAAGATTTGTAGATATTTTAGCGAAGGACTCAAGAAATCGAGTTGGTATATCGTCCTTCTCAAATGAAGCTACTATTGATAGAACACTTACGAATAATTGGGAATCTACAAAAAATGAAATCAACACATTAACTGCGGAAGGCGAAACCTGTATAGAATGTGGAATTTACAAAGGTTTTGTGAACCTCAAACAAAATGGAAGAACAAATATTAAGAAAGTAATAATCCTACTTACAGATGGAAAAGCAAATGTAATTCAAGGCAGTCCAAATAAAGTAAGCACAACAGTTGCAGAGAATAAAGCTATTGCAGAAGCAAAAAATGCCCATCAAACCCAAGGAACTATTATTTTTACAATTGGAGTTGGGAATCAAATTAACGCTGACTTCTTAAGAAAAATGGCAAGTGTAACAGGAGGAAAATATTATGCAAGTCCAACAAGTGAAGAACTTAATACCATATATGACAAAATTTCTTTAATCATCGCAAAAGGAGCTATAAATGGAGTTGTTTTCAATGATGTTAATAAAAACGCTACGCTTGATTCCGGTGAGCAAAACTTATCTGGATGGAACCTGGAATTAACAGCTCCTGGAGGATCAAAAACTAATTTAACAACTGATGCAAACGGAGCATACAACTTTTCTGGTCTTTGCGATGGATCCTATACGGTTAAGCAAACCGTAAAAACAGGCTGGAAGCAAACACTTCCAGTAAATAATGCCCCTTATTCCCTTACTCTTTCAAATGGAAATACACAAACTAACAAAAATTTCGGAAATGCTCAAATACCTCCTACACCTGAACCAACATGTGAACAAAATCCTGAATCAATCACTGTTACCCCAGATAATGGAAATGGGATTGGAAAACCGGGAGAGGAAGTAGTTTACACAGTAAAAATTGGCAATAATAATAAAAATTGTGCTGAAACAACATTTAATTTATCTGCTTCTATCTTAAATAATACAAATAGTTCTTGGACTTATAAATTTGATAGAACATCATTATCGATCGCCTCAGGACAAAGCTCAGCAACTAAACTTAGGGTCACTTCACCACCAAGCGCGCAAAATGGACCTAAAACAATTACTGTATCCTCACAAAGACCGGGAGGTGCGCCAAAAACATATAACGCTATTTATTATGTTCTCGCTGACGAACCAACACCCACACCTACTCCTAACTGTGTGACTCGCACTCCAGATTTCAGTGTAACCCCTAATTCAATCAATGCTGAGCCGGGTGAAGAAGCGGATTACAGAATTGAAGTAACAAATACAGATACAAGTACATGTCAAGCAAGAACATTTAACCTTTCAGCAGAGCTACCGGCCGGGCAATGGACTGCATTCTTTGGTAAAAACTCTTTCCAACTCTCCCCTGGCGCAAAACAAATAACGAATGTGAGAGTTAAGTCCCCCGCTAACGCTATTCAGCCTAGCACAAATAGAACTACGATAAATCTAAAAAACCCAAATGGTCAGATTCTTGATTCCAGGCTTATATATTTCATAATCGGAGATGCACCAACCCCAACATTCACTATTACTCCTACTCCCACTCAGATTACCCCTACACCAACTAATACTCCCGGCAGAACATTTATGAATCTAACCCTTGGAATTGATGGAATTGGATCTACGCCTAGAATACCAATCGGAGGAAATAAAAATCCTGATCACACAAATAGAAATTTAACGATTAAACTTTACAATACCAGTGACAACTCAAAATACGCTGAATTTACTGAACACACATTTACCTACAGCCCATCATCTGAAAAATATGAATCACAGATTGAGCTCATTGACTTAGGAGAAAGCGGAAACTTCAATGTGTACATTCAGGGACCAAGATATCTATACTCCCAATATCCAGGTTCTGTTTCAATTAATAAAGGTCAAACTATAAATCTTAATTCTCAAAATTTCTATATGATTACTGGAAATATTAATAATTCAGACATTTCAGAAAATAGAATTGATCTTATGGATTATTCCGTTTTCATCTCCTGCTCTATTTATTCCCAAGACACATCAGCTTGCGACCAAGATCCAAATAATCCAGAGAATTCAGACTTAGATGACAATGGAATAATAAATGAAGATGATTACACCCTATTCCTTAAGGAGTTTGCAAACCAGCAAGGTGTAATCTTACCTGACTAATTGACATTAGTCTTATACAAAGCAAATAATTAAATATGGAAGAAAATAATAATAACGTTAAAAAAAATAAATTAAATAAAACATGGCTTCTTGTTGCTGGACTCGTAATTCTTACTGTCGTTCTTTTAGTTGTAAGTCTTACTTCTAAAAGCTTTTCTCCTCTTCGATCAGCGCCTAAAGAAGTAAAAGTAGATTTTGCTCATACTTCCCTAGCAGTTTCTGAAGACATAAGACAACTGCCAGGAGGAAAATATGAGGCAGACGTTATCATAAATACCTCCGAAGATGAAATAAGCGGAGCACAAATCGAATTATCATTTGATCCAAAAGCATTAACAAACGTCGACATAACTGCAGGGACGTTTATAAATCAGCCAGCAATTCTAATTAAAACAGTTGATACAGCAACTGGCGTAATAAGATACGCAATAGCAATAAAACCTGGAGATAAAATGGTTAAAGGTGAAGGTGTAATCGCTACTATTAGCTTTAATAAAGTCGGCACTGAACCCACAACCCTTAACTTCCTACCACAATCTCAAGTCTCCACAACCTCTCATACGCAATCACTTCTTAGAGAAACCGCTTCTGCTGTAATTGATGTAACACCGGCATCCGGATCTGGAGCACAAATAACTCCTCAAATTTCCAATTAAGTAAATGGATGACAAATTTAGGAATCAAGGTTTTTCTCGGAAAAAATTTCTTTCGCTAGTTATAGTTCTATTAGTTCTCGCTTCTATTCCCCTAACCATACTCACAGTTTCGCAAAGTGATCTAAGAGACTCACGAGGGAGGGCGAATTTAGATTCTGATGCAAGTGTATTAACAAATCAGCTTTTTGAAAGTACTAATGCTACCGACAAAACAATAGTCTCCCAAAGACGTAAGGAAAAAATGAAAAACCTTGCTAAAGATAATCCGGAAAAATTTCTAGAAAGCGCTCTAGATTCAGAAACCAAGCGCACTCTTCCCGATCTTTCAAAAAAATCAGTCGAAGAAGAAATTGAAAAGACTGGATATATAAATCTTAAAGATATGGAAAGTGACAAGGAAGAATATATTTTTGTCGAAATTTCTAATAACGATGAACTTTTAAACTCTTATGATTTTAGACCATCAAAAAAACTAAAAAAGAAAATTGAAATTGGCACTAAAGTCAAAGTTAAAGGTTATATACTAGATGGAACTTTTATTCCATATAAAATATCAAAAGATAATGTTCTTCAAGCGCAAGATGAAGTCGTAGAAGAACACAAGATTGCAATAATCCCTGTAAATTTTACCGATAAAGACAATCAGGATTATACAAAAACAGAGCTTCAAAATCGATTCTTTAACGATAGTAATTCTGTTGCGAAATATTACGATAGTATTTCCTTTGGGAAAATTAAAATTACAGGAAAAGTTTTCGACCCTGTAAAAATTAACTGGAATGCAAGTACACTTTGTAAAAGATCTGATTTTCTTTTTTACGCACTTAGATACCCAACTGAGGATGCAGATAAAAAAGTTGAAGCGCGAGGAGAAAGTCTGGCTGGATATCAGCATAGAGCCTATATATTCCCAAGACTTGGCCCAACACCCATCAATACTGCTTCTAACCCATGCACATTTGTCGCACAGGCAACAATAGGTAACCAAACTTCTCCAAGCAGAAATTTTTCAAGGATGATGGTAAATGGTCATTATTTTCAAAATAGTTTAGTATCCAGAACTACAGCTCTCATTCACGAAACAGGTCATAATTTGGGACTCGGACATGCAGATACCATAAGCTGCGGAGGTAAATCTATCGATTTTTATGGTTCTTGTACCGATGGCGAGTATGGTGACCACTCAGACATAATGGGCTTTCAATACCACTATTTCCCTCAGACAGGAGGCCATAATAAATACAAATTAGGATTTATCCCAGACTCTAATTTAAAAATAGTAAATAACGTTGGAACTACTCAGATAGATCTTTATACATCTTCTAAAGCTTCAACAAATATTCAATTAATCAGAATTCCAAGAAGAAATATTGGAGATGCTTATTTTATAGATTTCAGGCAACCAGTGGGATTTGATAAAAATCTACCAACATCAGTTACAAGTGGTGCAATGATTAAAGTTGGACCTACTAATAAATTTTCTGTGAGGAATAATACATATAAAACTTTCTTGGTTGACTCTAATCCTGGAGGAAATCCGTCAAGCGCGTTAACATTAGGCTGGTTCGATGATGCTGCTCTTAAAAATGGCGAAGAAGTTTATGATCAGCTAAATAATATTAGAATTAAGCAAATCGCAAAGGACTCAAATAAGGTAACTCTCGACATAACAATTGGCGATCTCCCCTGTTTTAGACGTGACCCCGATATATCAGTTACTCCACTTACAAGGAGCGGTGCGGCAGGTTCCACTAAAAATTATGAAATCACAATTGATAATAATGATTTAAATGGGTGTGGACCGACAGAGTATAATTTAGAGCCAGTTCTCCCAAATAATAGCTGGACTGCAGATCTTGGAAATTCAAAACTATCAGTTAATGCACAGGGATCCGCGTCAAAAGCATTTAAAGTGACTTCTCCCAGAGCAACAACTACCGGCGAGAAGTTATTAAAGATTAAAATAAATGCTAGAAATGGATCTTTAAGCAAAACTGAGAGCTTTAAATTTATTATTCTTGAAGGCACTTCGGTATCTCCAACACCAAAACCCTCCTCAATGCCTGCAGGATCAAAGACTCCAACACCTTTAACCAGCAATACGCCTACTCCTCAATTTACAAAAACCCCATCACAAAAACCTACGAATACTCCCACAAATACACCCGCTCCTACGAAAAGACCTACTAATACTCCAACTCTTACCCCTACGCCAAAACCTACAGGAACCCCAACCCCTTCTCCTTTGCCAACTGACACAATCCTCAAGTTTACCAGCATAAAACTTCACGGAATCGGTCGTGGTGGTGATAATACAAATCCAAATCTGATCGGTAATCTCTTTCCGCAAAACACATCACGCAACTTATACATAGAGCTTTATAATTCCGATGGCTCACTCAAAGCAAAACATAATGGAATAATTATTTATAACCCTACAAATGGGGACTTTAGTGGAGATATGAATATAAGCTCTTTAAAATTAAGCGGGAATTTTTTACTAAAGATCAATTCAGATAAATTCCTCAAAAAACAATATGATGGAATTGTAACAATAGAAAAGGGTAAAACAATCCAAGTTAATTCAATTGCACTTGTATCCGGAGATACAAATAACGATGGTAAACTTTCAATTGATGACTACAATATCATCATTGACTGTTATTCAGATTTAGCGCCTGCAAAAAACTGTAGTGAAACAAGTAAAAAATTAAACGCAGACCTTTCAGATGATGGACGAGTAAACCAGGATGACTATAATTTATTTCTTCGAGAATTATCTGTTCAGACTGAGCAATAAAATTAGTAGCCTAATTTAACAAAAGGAACAGCTGCATATGTTTCCCTATCCGGTCCACAAATTATGGGTAGGGCTACTTTTATGTGGGTAAGAAGATGTGCTGAGCTTTGAGATCTTCTATTAAATAGAGTTGCCATATTTAATCTAAGATTATCAAGCGCTGTGAGTATTGGTCCTATTAATTTGCCTTTTTCGTTAACATATTTTGTAAATTCAGTAGTTGACCAGGTATCCCAAGGCTGATTTTCTAATCCTGTCCAATCAATCTGACTTAAAGCGTCCCATTCCGCAGCTGTAATTCTCGAATCTGAAATTATTTCTTGAACTACTACTGGAACTGGGGCTGAGGCAAATTTATCCGGTGTAGTATAGATGCCAGACGCATCAGTAATTCGCTCTTCATCTCTATTTTCTCTTACAATTCCTCCTCCAAATTCTACATCTGATGCCATACTTTCTTTATCTTCACTATCAATTACCAGCATCGGAATATTATATACTGGGTGACCTCCTCTGGATACCTTTATGCCTTGCTCTCTGTGGCTATCGTAAACATAATGCTGTTGCTTTTCATAATCTTCATCGGACATATCTAAGTATTGTGCCTCATTATGGTCTCTATTATGAAGATAAGCATTAAATGCATTTGATAAAAGAAGCATCGCTCTTTCTTCTAATTCTCTCCTAGTAACCTTATCATCACTGTGAAGATCTGAATAAATTGCCACAAGATTTCTCTTAAATATAGGCAAAACCGAATCCCTCATTGAAGCAATGCTATCCCAAAATCTTTTAGCGCTATTTACATAATCATCTTTCCAGCTCACTTGAAAGAAATGCTCATCAAAAACTTTTCTTATCGCAGGATTATCTATCAATACACCATTTGAGATAATTAAACCTTCTTTAATTAATTTTCCTAACACGTCTTTGGAATATACAGGATCCCCATCCCCAGATTCTTTTCTAGCAAATTCAATTGCATCATCGGTTTCTAACCCCATATACATATATCCCGTGATCGGATTAAACGTAGTTTGAATAGTTGCGAGGTTCCTAGAATCCATTCCATTCTCTACAACATAAGCTTTTGTAGCTTCTGCCATTTCTTTTTTGTGTAAAACATCACTGAAAAGTCCTTTGTCTGAAGGTTTTTTACCCTTTGCCTTTTCCTCTTTTTCTCTGGCAGCACAAGCATAATGACTATCATATATTTCTGCTGTAGCTTCTCCTTTTTGCATAACTGCTCCTAACTGCTTTGCAAAAGTTGAGTCTCTATCTAGCTTTAATTTTCCATCTTTACCTCTAACGAATTCTTTAAGAAGTCCGCCGGGTTTTCTAATTGCGCTCCCAACATCCGCTGAAAATCCGAATGCATGAATCATTTTTACTCTTCCATCCATGCACATAACTGCCAGCGTGGTCATTGGAAGCATCGAACGAGCTCTTTCAGCGACATCAATATATTCAGGTGACTTTACCTCCTCAGCTCTACTATTCCTGTCAGCAATAAAAGCTGGAAAAAAATATCTTAAATATGCATAATCTTCTGGCTTTCTGCGGACTTCGGGTGGAAGGGACTGATTATATTCTTCAAGTCTAGCAATGAAGCTAAAAACTTGTCCTTTTAATCTTTCCGGTAGCAGTCTATTTTCAACAGTTGTTACTCTATGCATAGCTTCTATCCCTGGAGTAACTCCAACTCCAGCATTTAGTTCGCGAGGTTGTGCCATATTATTTTACAATTCCCTAATCTTATTGTAAATCTAAGATCAGTAAGCAGGTAGTATACCAAACGGATATTTAGGAAATCAATATTATGGGTGTAAAAATTATTTTGCGCCTCTTAAGCTTCTTGCAAATTTTTGAATTTCTTTAGATGTTTGAAGAGTATTTTTTCTTGAAATAGCTTCGCCTGTTCTATCAAATAATACATGCTCTGATAAAAGTCCTTTCTCTCCGGAATAGCCAAATCTTGGTCTTCTGAATCTAAGACCCTGACCCTGAGGATCATCTGGTTTTCTGGATTTATTAGTGGTATTTAAATGAATTTCAACATGGTCTGGTGTAACTGTTCTCCCTACTTCATAAATTCTTTTTGGAGCAGGAATTGGTGGCAAAACAAGGCTCTCCCCTTCCCAATCAAAAACTTCTCTAATTCTTGGATGATGTGGAAAAGCATCGCGCAGGATTTGAAAAACAGCATCCTGCATGTCCATATTTTCCTGATGATTTAATGGTCTATCTTTTGGAGCTAAATCTTGTCCTCCTGGCTCACTCATTAGGAAATTATAACAAAATTAAATTATAAGAATAGAAGCACTAGTCCTCCTAATAAGAACAGGAATCCACCTACGAGCCCAGTAATTACTACTGGATTTCCAGTTGGAGGAAGTGTTGGAATAGGCGTAGAAACAGCTATCTCGACAGGTGTTGGCGTAGGAGTAGATATTCCACCTTGTGGTGTTGTAGGTACAGGAGTATTTGTAGCTACTCGAGGAGTTGTAGGAGTTGGAGTATTCGTCGGCTCTTCTTCCTCATCAGGGGTGGTAGGAGTTGGAGTATGTGTTTTAGATGGGGTTGGGGTACCAGTCTTTGTTGGCGTAGGTGTACCTGTCTTACTTGGTGTCGGAGTCCCTGTTTTAGATGGAGTTGGAGTACCAGTTTCAATAATCGATGGGGTTGGGGTAACTGACGGAATTTCACATGTACTCTCTCCTTCAGAAGGAGCTGATTCACCACATTCATTTTTAGCAACAACTTCACATCTATATGTAGCACCCGGTTCAGTTGGAAAATCAATCTGAGTGATATCTGCATCTACATCTCCCTCTTCTATAAGAGGCTCATCAAACTCAGTATAATCAAGAATTTGTACAACTTTATAATGATAACCGGTTGCGTTTTCTGATGGATCCCAAGAACAATAACCTACATTAGGAATGCAAACACCTCCGGTAATTATTATTTTTGCATTTTGCACATTTGCTAAAACATTTTCATTAAATGCATCATTTGACTGAATAGAACGAACTTGGGTCTTATCTGTGTCAATTATTATGTCTTTTTCTACACCACCTTCAAAATCACTATTTACCGGAAGCGTAATAGTTCCAATTCGCTGTGTTGTTCTGATAACTTTCGTAGGATCACTTCCCACATCTACAGTAATAACCATCTCACCAGGCGTAGGGATTTCAATTGGTTTTGATAACCTAAATCCGCTCTCAGTATCTAACTCGAAATAGCTGTCGCCATCTAATGAAAAGACGCTTGAATCGTATTTGATGTGAAGTTTTACAAAATTTACCTGATTTACTCCTGGATTTAGAACAACGTCAAGCGTCGCATTTTCTCCAGGAGAAACTTCCTGACTAGATGGATTTAGGGAAATTGTTGTAGCTTTTTCTGCTCTTCCTCTTAAATTCTGGACACGATCTACGAGAAATACAGTAACGACAAGACCTACAATCGCAAGCAACCCTCCTACGATGGCTAATACTTTTTTCTTTCCGTTCCAATTTCTAAAATCCATAATTAATTATCCTGATCTACACTCGTACAATTTCTACAAGTTACTTCTACATTTGTTACTCTGTCTGGGTCTACGCAAATTGGTGTAGTGGGAGTAGGAGTGCTTGTAAATCTAGGTGTTGGCGTTGGTGTGTGCGATGGGTTCCTTGTTGGCGTAGGAGTATTTGTAATTCTTCTTGTAGGTGTAGGAGGAGCATCGCAAGTTAATTTTATATTTTTATCCAAAAGCTTTGCTCCATTTGCAGCGCAATAATTTGCGATTTGTGAAGAGTTAAGAGTGCAACCATTATTTTTAAATGCTGCAGTATCTTGAATTTTCTTTACAACAGTAATAGTTTTTCTGTTATTACTGTTTAGTGGATTTAATCTTAAGTCTTTACCAACTTTCAAACAACCCTTATTGCTACCCCAACATGAGCATTTAGTGAGCCTGAATTCCTTATTTGGCTCTACTACTTGAACTTCTCCTGTACACCTCTGATCTGCCTGATTAGTAGCACCGCCATCATCACCTACGCACCCAACTTCAATAGGTCCACCTTTCCAATTTTTTGCTACAAATTTTCCTTGAATTCCTACGCAAAGCGGTCTCCATGGCGCAAATGCAGCCTCTGCGGACTTTATCGCACTAAACATAAATAGTACGACAAACATAAAAAAAGTTATTGATTTAAATAATTTCATAACAAGTTAAGATTTTGCACCAATGAAGATTTTTGCTGTGTATACCATTGATCATATGTGTTTGCTCCTGTATCATTAGCTGTTACAACTTTAAAGACAATTCCTCCTCTATTTGTGGCAGTATTTGATACGATTCCGACTTCTTTCTCTTTCATTTCAAAAAGAGCAGATTGAGTTTCTTGATCAAGACCAGAATCTCCAAATTGATAAATTTGCGGATGAGAAACAGCATCTCTTTCTGAATTACTTAATCCGCTGATTAAAACTCCATTTACAGCTAAAACAGGATCTAACGATTCATATTTCTCTATCAACGATTCTCCAATTTCAAGCGGATCATCTCCTCTAACAAATGCGGTCTCAGCTTCTGACAACGCAGCATTTCCATCTGACAGCTGTTTCCTTGCTAATTCTTTTTCAGCATTTGTTAAGTTTGCAAAACCTGCTTCAGGAGTATTCCAAAATTGAATAGTTAGCGCAGATCGGGATTTTACGGCTTTAAGAATTACTTGATTTTTAAGAACCTGGTATTTGGCTTCTTCCTCCGTATATCCTTCATCAATTAATTCATCTACCCATGATGAATCAATTTCGATTCCAAGCTTATTCTTTGCATTGTCTAAGATTTCTCTTTCTTCGATTACTAGGAGTGCATTTTTTAATATGTCGGACGTTACATCTTCAGGATGATTTGATTCCTCAGCAACCTCTCTAACCTGTGCTTTAGTTATTTGCTTTCCATTAATTAATGCTACAACTGTATCTTCAGAGACTACATTGGCCCGACTTTTAGTATTTTGCTGTCGTTGGGCTAAATAAACTGTTAAAGGAATCGCAAACAAAACCAGCCCCAAAAGGAGAAAAACCGCTACTTTTTTGAGCGTAAAATCACTATTCACTTGCTATATTTATAGTGGAAGAATTAGGCTTAAAAGTCAAGCTATAAAAGAGGTACAATAGGCATCAAAATCATGTGGATCGGGATGGAGTCGGACCATCTACTTCTTCATTATCAGTGAAGCGTTCTACCGGTGAACTACCGATCCAAATTTATCCAGTAATTATATCTAAAATTGGGAGCTCAAACAAGATGAGGCTATCTTCTGATAAGCCCTAACACTTTATCTCTAGGAAGCTTAAATATATCCTCAAGCCTTGGAAATTCTCCCCACTTATAAGGTCCAGGAGCTGGAGACTGTTTTGGAGGCGGATTTAAAGCTGTTCTCACTAGTGGATCACCCAAAAGATACATCACGTCTGCATAAAAATTATACCCTTGCCTTTGGGAATCCGTAACTCTTGCGAGAACTTCATCGATGTCCAATTTGTGAATTAGAGCTTTTTCTGTACCTTCACTTAACTCTTGCCTGGGCTCAGCCACCCATGCAGGTAGGGTTATAGTTCTGTCTACAATTACAGTTTCCTCTCCTGAAGAATCTTCTATGGAAGCTTCATATTGAATAAGTGGATGGTCTGTGTCCGATCCGTGTTCCCTAATTAACCTATCTACGATTGCATATGTTCCCTCTCTATATCTTTCACCTAATTCGTTTACAGGTGTATAGGTTTCCTTATCCCCATCAATATTATCTCCTTTGCCAAGTCTTGCCTTATCAATTCCAAGCATTGCTTCCGCTTGCCTAATTAATGAAATATCTTTAATTCTCTGTCTGCTTAGCATACGAGCGCTTATTTTTTTATCTGCTAAAATTCGTAAAAGTCTCCCTACATCCTCCTGACCACCAGGCCTTGCATACCAGGAATCCAAAGCATCTGCTGCTATTTGCCCTCTCTTAGCTACTACCCGGACTGGATGTGACTCTACCCCAACTTCATCCGCTTCTCTGCATGATGGCCTCGCTTCATTTGTAGGTCCTGCTAAAAGAAAGGGATTATTTACTCTCCCAGCTATTACTGAAGCTAAAAATGGTCTTATTATTTTTCTATCTTTGTCTACCCTGTGGACAATCCCATCCATGTACCCCAAATCTTCATAGAAGTCCGGCAAAAAAATCCCTCCTAGTAGTCTATCTTTAAAAACAACTGGTGGCTTTAAAGTCTCAGGATGAACATGATGTTCCAGAGGCCTATTAACAGCCTTTATTTCAGCTTCTGCTAATCTTAATTCTGATCTTTCCTGTGCTGGCATATTATCTGTACTCATGGGCAGAATTGACCTATATTAATTTTCTTAATCATCAAAATAAATGTCAAGCGTAGTAAAATAAGCCACTATTTAATGATTTGACAATAAGGCGTAAAATATAAGGTTATGCTAATCAGTGTTTTTACTTTCATTTACAAGAACTTTACGAAAAGAATTTTTTTCTTAATTGACCCAGAGCTATTCCACAATTTCATAACTTCTCTAGGAGAAATTTTTGGAAAATCAAAAACCTTTAGAATTATTTCTGGAAAAATTATGAACAGAAAATATCCTATATTAAAACAGAAAATTGCAGGAATAGATTTTGATGCACCTCTTGGTCTTGCAGCTGGATATGATTATGAAGCAAAAGTTGTAAAAATTTTGCCATCTTTCGGATTTGGATTTAATACAGTTGGAACAATTACAAATAATCCATATGAAGGAAACCCCAAACCAAGACTCGGGAGACTTCCAAAAAGCAAATCTTTAATGGTAAATAAAGGGTTTAAAAACAAAGGCGCGAGTTGGACAGTTGAAAAATTAAAAAATCAAACTTTTCAGATACCACTTGGAATAAGTATCGGAAAAACAAATGTAAAAAAAGAAGAAACTCAAAAAGATGCAATAGTAGATATACTACAAGCCTTTGATAAATTTGAAAAAGCGAACATTAAAAATGCTTATTATGAACTCAATATTTCATGCCCCAATTTATTTGGAAATATCAGTTTTTATCCGCCAAAAAACTTAGATGAACTTTTATCGGCTGTAGATAAAATCAAATTAAGTAAACCTTTATTTATAAAAATGCCAATTAACGAAACTGACAATACAACATTAAAAATGCTTGAGATTATTGTACGACATAAAGTTACCGGCGTAATTTTTGGAAATCTTCAAAAAGACAGAAAAAATCCTGCGATCTTAAAAGAAGAGATCAAATGGAAAGTTGGAAATTTCTCTGGTCTTCCCACCCAAAAAAGAAGTGACGAGCTAATTTCACTCGCATATAAACATTACAAGAATAAGCTTATAATAATTGGCTGTGGAGGAGTTTTTTCTACGGAAGACGCTTATCGAAAAATCCTCCTTGGCGCTTCCCTGATCCAACTTATTACTGGTTTAATTTATGAAGGACCAATGCTTGTAGCTAAAATTAATAAAGAGCTTTCTGAAAATCTAAAAAAAGATGGCTATAAGAATATAAGTGAGGCTATTGGGATGTCGAATCGAGGATAATTTTTTCTTTTTCCTTTTTCTTTTTCGGGTCAAAAATATTTCCAGCTTTTACTTGATTTAAATCCGTGACTTTATTTGCCTGCTTATCAAACTCTTCTTCTGAGTACCCACTTTCAAAAATTCCTTCTCGCTCTTTATCCATTGCTTCCCAGATTATACCATCTTTGATATAATTTACGCACTAGGCGCGGTGGCGAAGCGGTAACGCAGCTGTTTGCAGAACAGATATACAGGGGTTCGATTCCCCTCCGCGCCTCAAAGCAAATCTACATCAACACCATTATTCATTCCCGCAACCCTCAGAGCTTTAAATAATTCATTCATTAAGTAATCCACTGCTTCTGGATATGATTGTCTGGCGAATTCAAAAATCGGGACATAATTATCTATGGTAGAAATTATGGTCGCTTTCTGTTTTTCAGGAGGCATAGAATCAAGTGTTCTAATATTATGCAGCCTATCAGCCATTTTAATTAGCAAAGCTTGATGAAATTTGGTTAGATTCAATCTATATAATACGTTTGCCTGCTCTTTACTAAATAGCGTTGTCCCGTCTGGCTTTGGTCTTGCAAGAGCCATAGCGTATGTTGCAGCAACAGGCCCTATTAAAGGTGCTAGAATATCCCACGTCTCCTGTTTCCATTCCATATAAGATTTTTTTGGGGCAATGCCAGTTTCTGGATCTATTCCTGGCTGCCGCATTGTTGGTGAATCTTCCGGAGCGTCATGAACTAAAGAAGCTTTTAAGACATCAGGATCTTTAATTCCTGCTTTAGTAAGCTCCTGAAATACCGCCCATGGATGAGAAATGTAAAGCTCTCCGCTTTCTCTTCTTTGGGGACGCATTTTTCCATCTGGTCCTTTTACCCTATGATGCAACTCTGCAATCATTAAAGAATTTTGAATCTCCCTTATATCTTTTTCACTCCAGTTATTTTCTTTGACATAATTTTCAAGCTCAGTCTGAAGTTCCATAATATCCCTATCTGCAGGATGAGATCCATCAATTAACTGCCTAACAGTTGCATCAAACTCTGATGAGTAGGGCTTTCTGGTATTTGTAAAATCGTGAGTAAATGTAACTTCTGGATCTGTTTCAGAAAAATCAACTCTAAATTTTTCTACTCGCGCTGAACTATCAGGAGGAAAACCTGCAAAAACAGCGAGTCTTAACACTTTAGAATTGTTTCCGCTTATTAAAGTTAATTTAGCTTCAGCTTCTTCGTCTAGGTCTTCCGGTAATTTACCATCAAAAAATCCTGACATTCCATCAGCAGTTCTTAAAACCTTAGTCGGAACCTCTAAAAAAACGGCTCTTATACCGTTTTTATTCTCAATTACTTTTGGGGTTATCGATATTTTAGCGTTAATAGCATCCCCAATTCCGCTATATCTGCTTTCAATTGATCCTTGCGCCATATTTAACTTCTAATTTTAACATATCTTAGGCTTATAGTCACTTTTAATAGGCCTTTTCACCAAAAAACCACCCATAGGGGTGGCTTTATGCACATTTTCATCAACTAAAAAGTGGTAGGACGTTTTACATAGAATTCTTTCATCTCTAAGTATAGCGAGATGAATCAGGCTCTAACGCTTGGCATAAAATCCAAACTGAGACCTGGTGCCTTTATACAGTTTTACATCAAACTAATAATCAACAGATTGCAAAGCAATACTGGAAATTAAAAGTCCTTGTTCTGCAATGCAGAACGTGATTTATCTGTCTTCCCCTTTCCGCATTTAGATCGTTCAAACAAACGTTTGTCCTATAAAAAAATTAGAAAGGAGGTGATCCATCCCCACCTTCGGGTAGGGATACCTTGTTACGACTTAAGCTTCATCGCCGAATTTGGCCTCCACCTCTTGCGAAGTGTTCGGCCACTCCCGACTTTGCTGCCTTGACGGGCGGTGTGTACAAGACCCGAGAACGTATTCACCGCG
>CAYORA010000016.1:12686-19356 GCA_964406285.1 uncultured Gammaproteobacteria bacterium | reverse complement strand
ATCAAATGGTTTTTCTCATCTGGCATTAGAACTTCTTTTTCTTTAAGTTTTAGTAAAAATTCTGCAGACTTCTGATCTTCTTCTTCCTGCTCAACAAGGCGCGCTTTTATAGATTTCTGAATACTCGTAGGAGTAATATTATGATCTTTATTATATTTGAGCTGAATTTTTCTTCTTCTCTCGACTTCTTCCATCGCTGCGGTCATAGATTTGGTAACATTATCCGCATACATAATTACTTCTGAATCTACATGACGAGCTGCTCTACCCATGATCTGAATTAGTGAAGTGCGACTTCTTAAAAACCCTTCTTTATCAGCGTCCAGTATTGCCACAAGTGAGACTTCAGGAAGGTCCAGTCCCTCTCTTAAAAGATTAATTCCCACCAAAACATCATATTTTCCTGAACGTAAACGATCCAGCTCATCTTGCCTTTCCAAAGTTTCAATATCGGAATGAAGATAGGATACTAATATATCTCTTTCTGCGAGGTATGAAGAAAGATCCTCTGACATTCTTTTAGTAAGAGTTGTTACCAAAACTCTTTGTTTCTTTTTAACTCTTTTTTCGATTTCTGTTATAAGGTCCTCAATTTGCCCTTCCGTAGGTTTGATCGTAATAACTGGATCTACAAGTCCAGTTGGGCGAACAAGCTGCTCTATAATTGCGTCTTTTTCTTCAGTAGCTAAAGAAATTTCGTACTCATCAGGAGTAGCTGAAACATAAACCATTTGATGAGTTCTTTGCATGAATTCGTCAAATCGAAGAGGGCGATTATCTAATGCGGAGGGAAGCCTAAATCCATAATCTATTAAAGTTTGTTTTCTTGCCCGGTCTCCGTTATACATTCCTCGAATTTGTGGAATTGTCATGTGTGACTCGTCAACAAAGCAAAGCCAATCCTTGGAACATTCTTCCATGTAATCCAGAAGAGAATGAGGAGCTTCTCCTGGTTTTCTTCCATCAAAATATCTTGAGTAATTTTCAATTCCATTTACAAAACCTAATTCCTGTATCATCTCCAGGTCATAGGTTACTTTCTGACGAATTCTTTGCGCCTCTATTAACTTCGACTGTTCTTTGAATTCTGCTTCTCTTAAATCAAGATCATGTTTTATTTGCGAAAAAACATCTTTATAAGTAGATGGATCTGTCATGTAGTGTTTGGAAGGGTAAATTACTACTCTGTCGGTCTTTCTAATAGTTTTTCCAGTTAATGCATCGAATTCCTCGATGCTTCTTATTTTTTCAGCTCCAAGCTCAATTCTAAATCCTGTATCTAAATATGCTGGAAAAATATCAATTGTTTCACCTCTTAGTCTAAAAGCTCCTCTTTGAAATGCGTAATCATTCCTTTCGTATTGGAGATCTGCAAATCTAAGCATAAGATCTTTCTGGTTCATGATCATCCCAACGCTTAAATCAGCAATGTGTCTTCTGTACTCTGAGGGAGCGCCAATGTTATAAATACACGAAACTGAAGCGACAATTATGACATCTTTTCGAGTTAGAAGATTAGTTGTGGCAAAAAGTCTTAACTTATCAATTTCATCATTTACTTCTGATTCTTTTTCGATATATGTATCAGTTGTCGGAATATATGCTTCAGGCTGATAGTAATCATAGTATGAGACAAAATAACTTACTGCATTATCAGGAAAAAAATCCCTAAATTCCTGATAAAGTTGGGCTGCAAGAGTTTTATTATGAGAAATAATAAGAGTTGGTCTTTGGAGTTTTTCGATTACGTTTGCCATGGTAAACGTTTTTCCACTACCCGTAACTCCAAGAAGAACCTGGTGGTCATTTCCTGAAACTATGCTTTTCGTAAGCTTTTCTATAGCCTTAGGCTGATCTCCTGAAGGCTTATAATCTGATTTAATTTTAAAATTCATAAAAGTATTAGTTGACTAAATATTGTAACACAGTTTGGTAACATAGAAAAACCAAACTGAGTACCTTTGACCCACTTTGTCATCTTGCATTATTCTGGTATTTTTCGCATAATTTTCTCATACGGTTATCTTGAAAGTTTCAGGAGCTGTCCATAACTATGCCAGGTGTTTTATATAGAAAAGAAAGAGAAGTTTTAGAATTTTTAGCTCAATTCCAAAAGCAATACGGATATTCTCCAACCTTAACAGAAATCTCAAAAGCTACAGGACATAAGAGTAATTCCACTGTTCACACTTTGATTCGCGCTTTAGTAGAGAAAGGTTATGTTCAAAAAGTTGATGGAAATACCAGAGTTCTAAAGATAATTGACGAAAAGGCAGCTCAGGGTCTTCTGGGACAACTTCCATCAATCGAACTTCCTTTAATGGGTTACATAGCTGCTGGAAAGCCGCTCGAACCTCATACAGATCCAAATGCTACATTTCAAGTTTCGGCCAGCATGATAAGCGGTAAAAAGACAGCTTATGTTCTTCAAGTAAAAGGGGAGTCAATGATTGAAGACGGAATTCTGGACGGAGATTATGTTGTTATAGAGAAATCAGAAGTAGCAAGTAATGGAGATATAGTAGTAGCCCTAGTTGATGATAATTTAGCCACTCTTAAAAGATTTTATAAAGAAGGGGAGAAGGTAGTTCTAAAACCCGCAAATTCCGCCATGGAGCCAATTTATCCAAATTCACTTCGTATTCAAGGAATTGCAGTTGGTGTTGTCCGCAAATTCAAAATCTACTAGTCAACACTGATGTTTGACATTTTATAATTGTCAGAGTATAGTCCGATCCATGCCGTCAATGGAAACATTTTTTGGATCGCATAAAAGAGCTCTTACCACCTTCTCTACTGCAGCAGTTCTGGGTGGGTTAATATCATGGCCTATTATTGAAAATGCATCAGTTTCTTTGCGAAATGAACACGCACCTTCAACTCCAATATTTGTAAATTTGCCTGATTGGGATTGTAATCAAGAAAATTTAGTTGGAGTAGTTGATAGGGGTGTAATAGGTTACACCAGACCACAAACTTCTATTACAGAAGAGCAAATCGCAGTTTCTTACCCAGCTATAGATGGAGAAGATAGGGTTCATCAAACAATCGTATATGAAAATCCAGGATTACAATCAGGTCAAGTTATTAGATACTTTTCAGACTCAAGAGATTGTCCTTTACCCGATGGTGCTTCTACTATTCCAACAAGTTAATTATTCTAGGTGCTTTTTTTTGAAGGTGTCTTTTATTTCTTTAAGATTAGTTGTGTCATCGTGTTCGTGAGTCTTCTTTTTCATGAATTTATGTCTAACATACTCAATTACCATTGGTAGGAGGGATACCCCAATTATGGCGAATATAGCTGTTTCGAAATTATTCTTAATAATTGGCTGATTGCCAAAAAAGTATCCAGCAAATACAAGTGAAGTTACCCAAATAAAAGCTCCAACCACGTTATAAGTAAGGAAGGTTTTATAATCCATTTTTCCTATTCCTGCTACAAATGGTGCAAAGGTGCGAACGATTGGTACAAATCTTGCGATAATAATTGTTTTCGAGCCATATTTGGCATAAAACTCTCTGGTTTTTTCCAGATAGCTTTTATTAAATATTCTTGAGTTTTCTTTTGAAAAAACTTTTGGTCCGATTTTATTTCCCAGCCAATAATTCACTGAGTCTCCTAGAATTGCTGCTGATAAAAGGACTACATAAGAAATAAATACATTTAAGTGTCCTGTGCCTGAAAAAGCACCAACTATAAAAAGAAGTGAGTCTCCTGGGAGAAATGGAGTTACTACTAAGCCAGTTTCCGCAAATATTACACCGAAAAGAATCACATATGTAAAAGGACCAAATGCTTCAATTATTTTTCCGAGGTAGTCACCTAGATGCAGAAAATATCCTATTGCCACTGAAATTGCTTCCATCTAAAAATTGTATATTAGCAAATGGTAAATGGCAAGTAGCTTATGGCTCGTGGTAGAATAAGCATATGGAAACTGGAAAACTCTTCATTGTTGCAACACCAATTGGTAATTTAAAAGACATAACTTTAAGAGCAATCGAAACACTTTCGAGTGTCGAGTATATCGCTTGCGAAGATACAAGAAAGACTGGTGTACTCTTAAAAGCGATTGGAGTTGAGAGAAGGGCAATGCTTATTTCTTATTATGAGCAGACGGAAGACGCAAGAATCCCCAATATTATAAATCTATTACTAAATGGTAAGGATGTGGCACTGGTTTCGGATTCTGGGACTCCAGCAATTTCTGATCCTGGCTTTAGACTAATAAGAGAATGTTTAAAAAATGAAATTAAAGTTATCTCTATTCCAGGACCCTCAGCTACGATCTCTGCATTAGTTTCATCAGGACTTCCCACTGATAAGTTCATTTTCTTAGGTTTCTTACCAAAGAAAGAAGGAAATAGGCTTAAACTTTTAAAAAACACTAAGGAAGGAAACGAAAAAATTGAAGCAACAATTATAATTTATGAAGCGCCTCATAGAATTTTAAAGGTGCTTGAAAGTATTAAAGAGGTATATGGAAATATTGAAATTATACTAGCGAGGGAATTAACCAAAATACACGAAGAAGTTAAAAGCGATATTATAGAAAATTTTATTGAAAAATATAAAAAACAAGAGCCACGTGGAGAGTTTGTGGTTCTTTGGAATACTAAGAATTTCTAATTTCAGAATCTATTTCTAAAAGTCTATTGTATTTAGCAACTCTTTCTCCTCTGGTTGGTGCACCAAATTTAGTGTAATCTGCTCCAACTCCTACTGCAAAATCTGCTATAAAATCATCATTTGTTTCTCCGCTCCTATGAGACACAACAATTCTAAGTCCAGCATGACGGGCAGCCTCAACTACTGCCAGGGTTTCAAGAACCGTTCCTATTTGATTTGGTTTAATAATAACACCGCCGATTGCATTCTTAGCTATTGCTGCTTGAAGTCTTCCGAAATTAGTAGCGATTAAATCATCACCTACAATAATAGTATTGGAGTTTACATTATTTAATTTTTCCCAGCCCTCCCAATCGTCTTCACCAAATGGATCTTCGAGATAGTAAAGGTTATACTCAGCATTGAGCCCTTCATATACAGTAACAAGCTCTTCAGTAGTCATGCTATTTTCTTTATCTTTTATGTAGTACGTTCCTTCCTGATGAAAGTTGTTTGCAGAAACATCAATTCCTAAGAAGACATCATAATTAATTCTATAATTGCTTGTAGCTATTGCTTCAGTAAGCATGATCAAAGCATCTCTATTCGTATGAAAACTAGGCCCAAATCCACCTTCGTCTCCTACTAATGTAGAAACTCCTTTTTCTTTTAAAGCATTTTTCAGAGTTTGATAAATTGAGACAGCCATATTAAGCGCATCTTTGTAAGGCATTGATGATGCAGGAATTAACAAAAATTCCTGAAAATCTAAATTATTTCCCGCATGCTTTCCGCCATTTATCACATTAAATCCAGGAGAAGGGATTTTAAATGGAGCATTTCCAAGGCTGGTAAAATGCCTAATGTAGACATAAAGCGGGAGGTTCACGCTTTTTGCCCCTGCTTTCATAACAGCCATTGAAACAGGGAGAATAGAATTTACTCCTAAATTAGATTTGTCATTTGTTCCGTCAAGATTAAGTAAGATTTTATCAATATCAGCCTGCTGTGTAGGGTCTTGTCCAATAATTTTTGATGAGATCTTTGTATTAATATTCTCAACTGCTTTTAGCTCTCCATAACCGCCAAATCTTTTAGGATCATCATCTCTTACTTCTTTTGCCTCATATTTACTTACAGATGTTCCAGTAGGGCATGATGCGGATGCAGTTATGCCGTTATCTAAAAAAACTGTAGCTTCTATTGTGGGGTAACCTTTCGAGTTGAGAATTTCCCGACCTATTACCTTTGTAATCTTAGCCATTTTTATTTTCTCCCGAAGATTTTTTCTTCCTTTTCAGAGATTAATTTTCTAACAGGAGCTACTAAATCAGGAGTAACTGAGACACTTGTTCCCCCATTTCTTATAACTATGTCAAGGATTTCCGGATATGATGCTGCTTGACCGCAAATTGATGATGTAATCTTATGTTTGGCAGCTGTTTTTATAACGTGTTCTAGCGCCCAGAGAACTGCTTCGTCCCGCTCATTATATTCATGGGCAACTTCATTATTGTCTCTATCAGTACCAAGTATAAGCATTGTTAAATCATTGGTTCCAATTGACACCCCATCAATACCAAGTTCTATAAATTTATCTAATAAAATTACATTACTTGGAATTTCAACCATCATCCAAAGCTTAAAGCTTGGGGAGCGGGAGAGACCAGATTCTGCAATCAGTTTTTTAACGTCCATAAGCTCTCTAGGAGTTCTAACAAATGGAATCATTAACCATAAGTTTTTATATCCCTTTTTATCTCTTACATATTTTATAGCTTCAAGCTCAAGTTGAAATACTCTTGGGTCATGAATATATCTAAAAGCACCTCTATAACCTAACATGGGATTTGGCTCAATCGGTTCAAATTCTTTTCCTCCGACAAGATTTCTGTATTCATTTGTTTTAAAGTCAGACGCTCTATAAACTACCGGGCGAGGGTTAAAAGATTTACAAAATTCTTCTAAATTTTCAGCAAGCTGCTTTACAAAAATGTTCTTTTTTCCATCTCTTATCATTTTCTTAGGGTGAGTGCCAATTCCTGCCATCATAAATTC
>CAYORA010000016.1:10133-12586 GCA_964406285.1 uncultured Gammaproteobacteria bacterium | reverse complement strand
TTCCATCTCTTATCATTTTCTTAGGGTGAGTGCCAATTCCTGCCATCATAAATTCCGCTCTAAGAAGTCCCACTCCATCTGCTTTTCTTTGAGATTGCTTGGCTGCTAAATCAGGCTCTGCTAAATTCATATAAACTTTTGTAGCTGTTGGAATATCTTCTTCATCAGAGAAGTTTTCAGAAGCAGTTGCATTTAAAGAAATGTCCCCGCCTTTAAATATTTCGCCTGTTGCACCATTTACAGTTATAACTTCACCGGTTTTTAAAACTTTTGTGGCTTTTTCAGTGCCAACTATTGCTGGAATTCCAATTTCTCGAGAGACAATTGCAGCATGCGATGTTCTTCCACCAAGATCAGTTACGATTGCGCTAGCTTTCTTCATAGCAGGAACATAGTCTGGATTTGTTTGGGGTGCTACTAAAATATCACCAGATACTACTGAATTTATTTCAGACGCGCTTTTAAGAATTCTTACGTGGCCAGTAATTATTCCAGGACTTGCACCATCTCCCTTTAAAATAAGAGTACCGAAATCTGTTCTTGCTTTTTCAGTATTGACTTTAGACTTGGATTCTATAGTTGTAATTGGCCTTGTCTGAACCAGATAAACCTTGTCTCCTTGCACAGCCCATTCCACATCTTGTGGAAAATAATAATGCTTCTCCAGTTTTTTACCTAGATTATATAAGTCAATAATATTTTTGTCAGAAATTTTCTGACGTCTTTTTTTAAGAAGGGGAACACGTGTAATTTTATTTCCATTTCCGGATTTGACCATCATTTTATCCTGGGAGGAAATTTCTTTAACCATAATTTTATTTGTGGCTTTTGAGACTTCGTAATGATCTGGTTTTACCATTCCCTGTACAATCATTTCTCCAAGTCCGTATACAGCTTCAATTACAATTTTACTTTTGTCATTGTCTACCGGGTTAATTGTAAACATAACTCCGGACTTTTCAGACTCAATCATTTTCTGAACCGGAACTGCAATTCCGACTTTAACAGCGTCAAATTTGTTTTCGTGTCTATAAAAAATCGCACGCTCCTCATATAAAGATGCCCAGCATTCTTTTATTTTTAAAATTAAGTTTGATTCTCCTTTTACATTCAGGAAGGTTTCCTGTTGTCCTGCAAACGAGGCATTTGGTAGGTCCTCTGCGGTGGCAGATGATCTAACTGCTACTAATGCATCTTCGGTGGGGCTACCTAGAGCTTTATATGACAAATAAATTTCTTTAACGAGCTCTTGAGACATTTCGCCTTCTAGAACTTCTTTTTTAATGTGGTCAGAGACTTGTTTCAGGGAGTGGGAATTATCAAAGTTAACCGTGTTAAGAAGATTTTTAACTTTTTTCTCAAGATTATTCTGCTTTATAAATTCGAAAAAAGCATGAGCTGTTACGATAAATCCGTTTGGAACAGGGAAGCCGGCTTTTGTCATTTCCCCTAGGTTTGCACCCTTTCCTCCTACTAGAGGGATATCTTCCTTGTCAACCTGATTGAACCAAACAACGTTTCTTTGAGGCATTAGTACCATTATCCAAGTATTTTCTTAGATTATCAATACCTTTACTCTCTGTTAACGTTTACATCAACCTGTCCAGGAACATTTACCTGAGGAGATGATGCACTTCTAATTGCTGGTAAACCGTAATAAAGAAATAGAAAAGCTAAAACCGCTAGTATCACTACTGCGATAATCACTCCCATTCCTGTTCCTGAGTCACCATCATGGTGTTCATGGATTATGTGAGTGTTACCAGTGTCATCAATAACTCTTGCCATACTTCCTCCTTTCATTAGCTATTTTAATTGCTTAAAAGAAGATGGGGGTTAAATTAATGTAGGAGTTATGTAAAAGATATTACGAGGCTAAAATTTTTTTTAAATCCTCAACCATTGCGACAGGGGTTGGATCTTGATTATATTCTAATGCTAAATAGTAAGAAGCCCAATCTGCTAAAGTTATACTTAAGAACATTTTAGAGAATGTATCTTCTCCATCCATTTCAATAATTTCGGATTCAATTCCCTTACCTCTTAATAAATTAGCAGTGACCTCATATCTTTTTATATTTCTAGCATGATCATTTAAGTCTTTAAGCATAATGATAAAGAAGTTGGCTTGTGGATTTGTGAATCCTACCATTTCATTGTGGTTTAGTTCCGGGAAAAAATTATAAAAAGCCGGAGTTTTGGCATTTTCATTTAGTTTTATTTTCCAAACCATTGCAGTTGAAGCAAAAGTTGAAGAAGCATAAATAATTGGAGTTTTTCCTTTAAGTTTTTGAGCTAGTTCCTGACCCCGTTTCTCGTATGAATCCATCTTTTCATTAAACTTTTCTGCGCTTTTAATAATTTCTGAAGAGTTGTCAGGAATCAATCCATGATTAACTAAAGCTTGATACATAGCTCCAAAGAAATAACCAGTTCCCATTCTTGGCTGGTAA
>CAYORA010000016.1:1455-10033 GCA_964406285.1 uncultured Gammaproteobacteria bacterium | reverse complement strand
TAAAGCTTGATACATAGCTCCAAAGAAATAACCAGTTCCCATTCTTGGCTGGTAATTTGGATAAGGAATCGGGAGCTTTACGTGAGGCATATTGTACTTTTTACAAAGTTCTTCGATATTTCCTCCGCTTGAAAATCCTACAAATGGAAGTCCAAGCTTTTGTACTTCTTCTAGGGAAGAGATTGATTCTTCAGTAGTTCCTGAGTAGGAGGAAATAAAATTTAAAGAATCTTTTTGTTTTGAGTGAGGCGGGAGAGAATAATATCTATTAATATAGATATCAAGCGGAGTTTCAAGGGCTTGGGAGTTTATATGCGTTTGTAAAAGGTTAACTGGCAAAGCTGATCCTCCCATCCCGGAAACCGTAAGACTTTTAAAGTCTCCCTCAACTTTAGCGTTCTTAGCAATTTCCATTCCCACTTTAAACTGGGAAGGAGTGTCAATAATAAATTGTCTGAAATTTGATGGATCTTTAGGATTCATATTATTTTGCAATTGACTCAATTTCCTTTTTTAGTTTAGCTGTTTCTTGGTCTACCAATTCTCTAGTAGCGCCCTCTACATTTACTCTAAGTAGTGGCTCTGTATTTGATGATCTAGCGCTGAATCTCCAATCAGGGTAATTTATCGCTATTCCGTCCATCTCAGAAAGCTCTGCGTTACTATATTTATTTTTTAAATAATCCATAACTTCTTTAGCATTTGAGACTTCGTAATTAAACTCTCCTGATTCGTAACTTCTCCTAAATTCTTCTGCGACCTCGGATAATGGTTTATTTTCTTCAGTTAAAACTTTTAAGACTCCTATTATAGTCATAACTTGTGATTCTGCATTTCCAGTAGCTTTATAATAGTAATGAGCTGAAGCTTCTCCGCCAAAAATCGCTCCTGTATTTGTCATGGTCTCAGTAATGTATGCGTGTCCAGTCTTTGAAAGTACTAATTCTCCACCGCACTCTTCTACAATCTTTTTCGCTGTTAAAAAATATTTCTGATCAACTACAACTTTTGAGCCTGGGAATTCTTTAAGAAGTTCTTTTGAAAGCATTCCGACAATTTGAGGTGGGGGAACGACTTCGCCTTTTTCATTAATTATAAAAAGCCTGTCTCCATCTCCGTCCGGTGCTAATCCTAGATCTGCGCCCTCTTCAACTACTCTTTTTTGAATATCTACTAAATTTTCTGGCTGCATTGGGTCAGCCTGATGAACTGGAAATGTTCCATCCAGTTCAAAGTTCATTCTTACTAGCTCAATTGGAAGAACTTTTGAAAGAGCATCGATATATAAGGCTCCAACAGCATTTGCAGTATCTGCAACTATTTTAAATTTCTTAATTTCCGGATTTTTAAATATGCTCATGGCGTTTTTTACTTCATCCTCAAGAATTCCAGTTTTTTGAGTAAGGGTTCCTTTTGGAGCATTGTTATCAGGAACTCCTGCAACCGCCAAATCCCGGACTTCTTCCATACCTGTGGGTTTACCAATTTTTAGAAGACCTTGCGGAGTATTCATAACAAATTTAATTCCATTATCATCTTTAGGATTATGGGAGGCTGTTATTTGTATTCCAGCGTCAAACTTATAAAAACTTACTGCAAAATAAAATGTAGGCGTCGAAGAAATACCTAAATCAACTACATTTGCCCCTCTAGCGATTAGGGTATCTCTAATCGATTCGAATAGGGCAGGGGAGGATATTCTCATATCACGACTCAGTGCTAGAGTAAAATCATCTTTTCCAAGTTTTTTTGCGAAGAAAGCATGAATTGCTTTAGCAATTTCTTTAGCATTTTCTTCATTAATCTTTTCAGGGTATCTGCCTCTAATGTCGTAGGATTTAAAAATTGAAGGATCTAGTGTCATGTGAAATTTATATTATATTTGCAGAAGTAGAATGTCAATATTTTGTGTCAGAGTTAAATTTGTTTTTCCAGTTTTTGTAGCCTTATCTATTTTATAAAGACTCTTATAAATTTTTTTGAGTTTTTCTTCGCCGAAAAGGGAAGCCTGTCTTACCAGTTTTGTTTTTTGCCAGGGAGCAATTCTTTTTAGTTCATCAATTTTTTCATTTGATTCTTTAAGTAGCCCTAGCATTAGTCTAAATTGGCGCAAAATCATTGCGAAAATTATTTCAGGTTCAGTTTCATTTAATGTTCTATGAAATGACGAAACATTTGATGTGCTTGAAGGCCTTAAGTTATCTAAGAAATTCCAAATGTTTTGAGGGATCTTAAATTCTTTTTTTTCAACCTTTGGAAAAGAACCAAGAGCTTTAACACTTACTTCCTTATCAGTCCAAAAAAATATTTCCGTATCTTTATACTGGGTGAGTAGTTTTCCAATTGGTTCGAGATTTTTTATTGATTTTCTAGAGAATAAATTTTCAATAAATATCTTTTTTGTGCTGCCAAAAAGTCCAGAACCCCCAAGAGACTGTTCTAGCTCTACAAGGTTTATGCTTTCTGCGTCAAAAGACAAACTATCTTTATCCTGTAGATCTAGAAAATATTTACGGGATGAAAGGGTATCGTTACCCGAAATTAAAGTAATCATTGGTCTTTTAACTGTTTATATTTTTTAAATAACGCATTTGAGTCGTGTCCTATATGCCTGCCTACCCCTCTATGGGACAGAAGAGCTCCCGAGAAATTCTTAGGAATATGTAATAGTTCATGAATTAAAACTTTTGATTTCTCATCTTCGTTTAACTTGTCGTAGTATTTAGACAAAACTTCAATTACGTATGCTGGTTCAATTCCTAAAGCATGTTGAAATATTTTAGGCATCATCCAAGTTCTGGCATACGCTCTGGCTTTACTTCCTTCAGTTCTATAACAGAAAACTCTTGAAATTTGAATATGGTCAAATTCGAGGGTAGCTACTATCTTTTTAAGATCTCTTTTTACATCCACTGCTTCTTCCCATTCTAATTTAGTATTTTTAGTTCTACCCATAGTCTATTAGCTATTTGCCATAAGTTACTCGCTAATTATGTATGTTTGTCTGCTACATAAGATGCGCCATATGCGTGAGGCTTAGTTTTAGCCACATAACCACTACCTGTTACCATTCCTACGACTTCTTTAATCATTTCACGAGTATCACCATGCTCCCCAACGTCAATATGAATTTCCAGATTATAATTTGGCGAGCTTCCATTTAGCTTCTTTTTTAAAAGTGGAACAAATGCGCTCGCAAAACTTAGAGACGTCATAGTTTCTGCATAAATTTTTTCTCTTAGTGAATGTATATTCTCCACAGATTTTCTATTCCAGAAATATTTGCCACCATATCCACGCCTATGAACCAAGACTGCAGTCACAAGATTAATTTTTTTATTTTTTAAATTAGAACCAGTTATCTCATGGGAATCAGTTCCAATCACAAGACTATATTCGCTTTTTGGCTTTTCTTCTAAAAAATCTTTGATCATTTGAAGAACTTCGTCTGAGGTTAGTTGTCCGTGAGTAATGCTCTCAAACTTTATGTTATCTATGTCGCTATCCATCTAGTGTCCAACAAATTATAACACACTAAAAACCCAACAGAAGAAGTTTGACTATCGCTTTTGCACCTTCTCCAATTTGACTTGTTGCGTGCTTTGAAAAATCAATTACAGGAAATAATCCATCTTTTTCCTGTCCTAAAACTTTTCTGACTGGTGCGATTTTTGGAGACCCACCAGTCTTAGGCATACTCTCAATTGCTGTAAATACTTCATTCTTTTCATGACTTGGAGTAGTAAGGGAAAACTGCTGAAAAGGTCCACCTCCTGCATTAAGCAAGAATGGAGTAACTGCTACTATCTGTGGATCATTCCAAACATCATTATACGCACGCACCAGATACTCAGCAGCTTTTTCTTTAGATACAACATCCTGGCTCCAGCCAGTTTCAGTTATAAAAACTGGAAGTTTTTTATTAGAATAATTTGCGATTTCTTCTAATTCATATTTATAGCTTGAAATACTTTTTGCAGTAAGCACATCAGGGGGTTGGGAAAATCCTGGATTCGGATATGAATGCGAGGCAATTCCGTCAATCTGGTTAAAAATTCCAGGCACCTCACCGTTCATAAAGGAAAAGAAGTCAAATTGATTAAATGTCCCATTTGCTGTAATTGAGGCATTATCCATTCCTGAAGAAATTATGAAAAAATCCGGATTTTTAGATTTAAAAACTGTTACTGCATAAGATAGAATTCGCGCATATTCAGAAGGGTTAGCAGCTCCTTGCCATTCATCGGCTCGATTAACTTCATTATAAACAATTATATAGCGGTTTTTAGTAGGCCAGTCTAAAGAATTTAGAAAATTTGCAAAATCTACAATGTCGTCATCTTGTGGTTTTTTCCATGACGCAGTTTCAAAATAATCCCCATGCGTTGCTAGTCTAACAAGGGGAATTAGGTGTAATTTTTTACAATTATCCATGAATTCCTGCCACTTTTTAAGATCTTTATCTCCTGATTGAATGGGAATAGTGACGTAACCCCAATCGCCACCGTTTGAATTTACCAATTCTTTTGCCTTATCTAGCTCACTGGGAAAAAGGATATGAACTCCAACTTTATTGTTTGGAACAGATGCAGGATCATATGTGGCATTAGTATTTCCAGTAAATAGGAATAACAGTAAAAGTAAGATGAAGAGGATCTTTTTCATGAGACTTGATTATAGCTAATAAATTACTATGAGGCAATTATCCTGTTCGTGCCAAGCTAGTGCGTGCATGAAAATCTATTAATGTATGTTGCTGGGCTGCTGGGCTGATAGCTTCAGAAGAATTCGCAATCGGACCACGCATAAGTTCATTTCTTAGAGAGTCGAAAAAATCTACTGATGGAACAAAAGGCTGGGGAGATCTATCCACTTCACGTAAACCCTTTTCCAGCCTATCATACTCCTTAATATCTGTACTAGCATATTGGTAACCTATACCAATTACAACTGGCCCGATTTTAAAAGAAATAGGCTCGTTTAATGGTACTACGTTCATGGATCTTCTTATAACTTGTTTTGTTGCTGTAAAATCACCCGTAGCCCCGATAGAAACTCTATATTTAACTGTCGAAAAATAGTCAGTTGTGGTTTCTCTTTGTACCCAAGTTGCGGTGGCAGGATTTTCAGGATCTACTTGAACATGAATGAGCCCCCTAGGCGTATCCTTTTCTGCTATGAGCTTTCCAGTCGGATCGCTTGGGTTAGCCTCGTAAGCCACGAATCTAAGTGCACTTCGAGCAGAAATTGCAGCTTCCCGAAGCTTTTTTTCTTGCACTTCTTTCTGCTGTGAGTCTTCAAGCGCATTTTTAAATAATTCAGCTAATGCCATAAGAATTAATTTTATTTACAATAAATACTGTCTGTCAATGCAAATAGAGAGGAATTCTAACAATTTTCAATTACTTAGTCAAAATACTATTAGAACCTGTCTTTGTTAGGCTATAAGCATAAAATGTTTAATTTTTAGTCACAAAAAAACTCCATTGCTGGAGTCTTTTCGGGGTTTCTTTATTGCTAAAGATCCTGCCTTTCAATACTTGCGTATTTGAGGTAAAAATAATAATACTCCTGAAATGCTATCTAAGCAATATGACAATTGCTATCAAAATATACCAATACTAAGAAAGACCTGGTGGAGGAGTGTAGTTAGCGACTTTTCCTGCTTTTCTTGCTTCCAGTAATGCTTCACATCTTCTATTAAAGTCAATTTCTCTTGCTAAAGACGATCTTAAAATTTCTAAAGCGCTCTCAATTTCCTGACTGTTATTAACTTGTCTAGTTTCTTCTTTGAATCTTATCGGGCACTCCCGCGGACAGTCTGCTTTTAAACCAACAACTGCTCCCTCATCTCCTGATCCCTCTCCAACAGGATCAACAGAAAATTCAGGAACCAGTTGACATGCATAGGGATTTTCGATTTCTAACATGTTCCGCATTATAAGATATTGTCAATTCTAAATAAATAAGCTATTCTAGTATCTTATGTCAGATGAAATGTGTCCCAAATGTGGTAGCCCGCTAGCTGAAATTACAACGACCTCAACTGGAAAAAGATTGCAGCGATGCTCAACGGGCAGTTGGAATCCTCAAACAAAAGAGAATGAAGGATGTGACTACGTAAAATGGCTTGAAACTCCACCAGAAACCCTCGACGAAAAATGTCCTAAGTGCGGCAGTCCTTTAATTCTGCAGACTACAAGATTTGGCAAGAAAATGAAGAAGTGTTCCACAAATGTCTGGAATAAAGAGACCAAACAGAGTGAGGGCTGTGATTATGTAGAGTGGATTAATGGAACTACAGAAAAACTGGATGAAGCTTGCCCTGAATGTGGAAAGCCATTAGTGCTTTTTACAACGAACGCGGGAAAAAGAATGAAAAAATGCTCAACAGCAGGATGGGACAGAGAAGCCAGGAAAGCTACTGGATGCACTTATGTAGAATGGCTTAAAACTGAATATAAAAAACCAGAAGAAAGTAATGATAGTGGCGGAGAAGAATTTCTACCCCCAGAACCCGAAGGCGAAGAAGAAAATAAAGACGTCGAAGTCTAATTCCTCAAGTAAATATAGAAATTTTCATTTCCAGCATTTATCCTTTTATAATTCTTAGACTTCTCAATAAACTTTATTTCCTTAACTAAGAAATCATAACTCTCAGGGTAAAAGTTGTTTGGGTTTTGGCCTTCTGATAAATCAAACACTATTATATCCGGATTTTTCATTCGATATCCTTTACTGATTGAGATAAGCTTGTCATCTCTAAGTGAAAGGTAGGGGAGTAAGTTGTTTTGTGCAGCAACTGATCCCTCTTTAGGAACTTTATTTAAACTATTAAAAATGTCTTCACGGGGCTTTAATTCTTTCCAGAATGTAGGATTGGTGGCTAAAACAATTGGAGAATTAGTAACTTTTTTAGCAAAGAAAAGAGCGAATAAAACTAGACCAATAGAAACAATTACAGCTTTATTCTTAAGTTTGAATCTAGCGTTCACGAACAATAAACCTTCAATGCTTGCTAACGCTAGAAATATTCCTAAGTAAACGTTGTAGTGCATGCTTAAATTAAAGCTCTGGAAGAAAGATCTAAGAGGGAATACTCTTATAAAAATTTCCCCAAATATTGGAATCAGGCTAAAACGTGCAAGGAGCGGTAAGAAACCAAAAGATGCAAGCGACTTCCATACAAATTCGTATTTCTCAGCTTTTTCTAAAGATAGTTTTACATCAAGTAAGCTTTTTGGTAATTCCGGCGAGTAAAAATAATCTCTTCCAGAAAAATGAGGAATCAAAATCTTGACGGCTGCAAAGAACCAAATGATTGAGGCAAACAAATAGGCAATAATTTCTTTTCTTCTTTTTGGGAATATCAAAAAGCTTGAAACGAGAAAAAACGAAAGAGTTATCGCATTACTTTCTTTAAATCCCAAAAAAATTATGACCAGTATAGGCGCTATAAATTTGTTTTTTCCAAACAAGAAAAAGTAAATAAATAAAGCTAGAAAAAGACCTGCGGTCGGCTCCGGATGCCAGTCTGTAACAAGCGGATTTTCTATACCAGCATAAAGAAGAAACACTATCGAGACAGTCAAACTTGAAAAGAAAGATAAACCTTTTTTTATAGCGATTCTTTGAACCACAAAAGCCGTTAAGACAATGGCTAAAGCCTGCTCAATAATTAAAACTTTTATATCTTTAAGTAACCAAAAAAGCGGAGAAAGAAGCGCAAGACTTGGCTGAAAATGGTCTCCCAGAAAAATAATATTTCCCAGACTTATGTGCTCGATTTGTGCTAGCTTAAACTGACTTAGCTGATAAATAATAGAAGAAAATACCCCAAAATCATATTGAAAGATTTGAATTGAGAAATACCTATTTAAAGAAATAGCGGAAAAAATAATAAAAAAAGAAATATAAACGAGGAAAACTAATAAATTCCTAATGCTTAACATTAAAAAGATTTTATCAAATAAATGGTATTACGTTTGACATCAAATAATTATTTGCTATAATCCCAATTCCTATGGGCTATTTAGAGGATTTAAAAAGGAAACGTTCGAATGCTCCAACAGCTGAAGAGCTTAGGGAGAGGGAGAATCATCTTTGGCGAATCAAGCATCGCGGTATGAATCTAGCAGTTTCAGTTGGACTTCTGGAAGCATTCCAGCTTACTGCAGATGGTTTTTTAAGATATTCCCATGGCGTTACTGAAGATGAAAAGTATTTTATGGCTTTAACAAACTATTTTGATAGTCCTAATCCACCAATCGGCATTGAAAGCGCGTCTGTTTTTGCTATAGTTGATGCTGATCAGAGTACTTTCACAATTGTAGGTGCAGAGACTAAAATAATAACCCCTATTGATTTAATTCAAGATCCAGCTATAGTTACCAACACTTTTGGTGAAGCAGTTAGAAATCCAAGAAAAGTAATTGGCAGAGGCCCTGCTAATCCACAACCAAGCAGAAAAGAAGATATAGGTGGATACGGAGGAAGCTACTAAGTACCGCGTAGGGGAGTCGAACCCCTGATTCCCTGGCTGAAAACCAGGTGTCCTAGGCCACTAGACGAACGCGGC
>CAYORA010000016.1:0-1355 GCA_964406285.1 uncultured Gammaproteobacteria bacterium | reverse complement strand
AAGGCAAATATTTGAACCTAAGTCATGTCTTATAGTTTGTAAATGCCAGTCGATTGTAATATAATTTCCCGCATGTTACCAGAAAGACGAGAATTTGCATCTAAAAGCTTAAAAGGTTTTACTACATCTCCAAATCCTGAAGTACGTGATCTGGAAGAAGTTCTTGGAATTAAATTTACTAATCCTCCGATCAGGGTAGAATTAACTCGCCGAAATGGTTTAGTTCTACTTGCAAGAGAACACACCATCGATCCCTTTAACAGAGGAAGATTTAATGCTTTTTACTTCAGACATTACAATGCTTTTTTTACACTACCTGGCGAAAGAGATAGATATGTAGCATGGCATGAAAATATGCATGGATATATGGATTCAACATCAGAACCAGAAGCACCGGCACTTTTTAATGCGTTAGATCTTGTTCACCATCGAATAAACGGGGAAGAGATCGATCCAAGAGAAATGGAAAGAATTGCATCCGTAGCTGCTTTTAATGAAGGGTTAGCTGACTGGAGCGCAATAAAAACAGCAAAGGAAATTGGAAATAAAAGGGAATTAGAACATGCTCAAAGAAAACATGATATATATACAGGTAGATATGATGGTCAATATTTATTAGATGGAGCTAGATTGCTTCTAAAAGAGGCTTTATCTGAAGGTAAAAAAATCATAAGAAACCCTTCTGAAATTAGCTCAGTAATGGAAATGAAAGACGTGCTAAGAAGAATTACTATGTCAACATATTTCGTTGGATATTCATTTGTGCTTGGAGCCATGAATACACTTAGAGATAGAGGATTTTCTATTGCTTCAGCCATAGATTATTTAATTGCAAATCAACCAACTCATCTTAAAGATATAGAAAATCCAGGGGGTTTTGTAAATCAAAAGCTAAAAAAAGTATAAAAGCTATTTAAGCTTTATTGGTTTCCAAGCGTCCTTGTCAAGTTCATGCCTAATCCTATATAATATAGCCTGTATGTTCTTTTATACATACGTTCTTAAAAGCTTTAAGGACGATAAGTTGTATATCGGATTTACAGACAATCTTAAAAATCGAATTCTAAAGCATAATAAAGGTTTAGTGGAATCAACAAAATCCAGGAGACCACTAGAACTTATTTATTACGAAGCTTGTCTTAATGAGAAAAATGCTCTTAAAAGGGAAAAATATTTTAAGACTGGTTTCGGTAGAAGATTTTTAAAAACCCGAATATAGACCAACTCTATGTTCAGTTTGGACGGGCTCGCCCGCTAACGACTGAGCGTAGCGATGGCGAGCGGGCCGGTAGCTCAGCGGTAGAGCAGGAGCCTTTTAAGCTCTTGGTCCAGGGTTCGATCCCCTGCCGGCTCAC
>CAYORA010000015.1:8210-19697 GCA_964406285.1 uncultured Gammaproteobacteria bacterium | reverse complement strand
GCAGAAATGAGAAGTAGGGATTCAGGAAGATTTATAGGAGCAGCACTTGGATGGTATCAGTTAGAAGATGGTCGAGGGGTTTTTGTGGAACATGAGGAAACAGGGGAAGTTGAAAGTTCTGTAGAGGCAGATTTAAAAGAGGAAGTAAAAAGATCCATCATGGATTTATGTAAAAATAGAAACTTAGAATTTGATGAAAGTAAAATGGGAGTTAAAATTAAAACTACACAAGTAAAAGATCTCCCCGCATCAGTTATAGTAGTTGCCGCTTATAAATCAGAAAATTGGAATTAGGTAATAAGGATTATTCCCAGAAGAACTAAAATTCCAAGCGCTCCTTTTCTAATTAAAGTTTTTTTACTAATGTCTTCTTTAAATGATTTTGGAAATAACAGCGTTAGTATTGTTCCATAAATTAAACCAAAAAATACTTGAGTTCCTCCAATTACACTAACTAGTGCAACGGGGCCAAGGGAATATGCCAGAAAAGTTGTGACTTTTCCTGTTAAGAAGACAATTTCATTGCCAAATAAAACTCCAATGGTTGGCTTTTTAAGAGTCTTCAAAGTTTTTAAGAAAGCATTCCTTATTCCTGGGAAAATTAAGAATAATGCAATTCCTCCAATTCCAATACCCCAGCTTTCATATGGCAAGATTTCCTTAAAAGAATTTGCATTTATTGCTAATTTGATCAGTACTCCAGCTAATGCCCACAAGAAATTAAAAGCTAAAACATAAAAAAATACAGATGAAATTTTGAATTTCTTTTTAGTTTTTTTTAAAGTTGCTAAAGTCGTTGCTGTTAGAATTAATGTAAATCCCAAAATTTGAACTGTAGAAATAGTTTCACCAAGAATAAAATAACCTAATATTAATGCAAAGACTGGAATGGATTGAAATAAAATTATTACCGTAGTTGTTTCTTCTTCAGATAATGCTTTGAAGTATAGCGGCAAACCACATATAGTTAATACTCCAGTTAGTATGACGATTAAAGCGTCTCTTGTTTCAAGTGTAGGCATCCCTGTGAGGAGCCAGAAAATCGTGCCTCCAAATAATCCAACTAAAGCAGTGTAAATTGTTATTGCTCTATAATCTTTTATCTTATTTGCAACTAAATATTTATCAATAAAGTTATTGAATGTATATATTGCAGGGGCGAGAAGTGAAATTAATATCCAATTCATTAAGTTAATAGTATACCAGTCAACATTATTGTACAATTACATTCAAATGGCAGATTTAGTTGAGCAGCGAGAATCTCCACCTCCGTTTAAAGCAGAAGTTTTTGATAGAAGTCCTGAAGCATGGGGTAGAGTAAAGGACCAGATTTTGCCTATGACTGAGGAAGGAGTTGGTTGGACAGAAGATACTCCTATGCTTGGTCAGACTGATGATGTTATGGTAGCTTCAAATATTGAAGCAGCTTTTACAAGTTCAGATTCAACTGCTGTGTTATTGCGAGATCGAAGAGGAGATTTGTTGGGTTATAGCTTATCGGTTCCGTTTGAAAAAATGGATCCACAAGGGGCAGTTGGAAAACCTAAATCCGCATATATTTACTTTACGGTTTTAGATAAAGATCATCGAGGACAAGGATTGGTAGGTAAAATCACTGACCCATTATTTGAGGAATTAAGTAAGCAAGGATATGAAAAAGTTGTTAGGGACTCAATGATAGGAAACGGATATGCTGCAAAAGTAGCAAAGCATTACACTGATAGTATTGATGAAGCAATTGATCATGAATATTGGCCCGAAGTCGGTCCCCAAACAAGATTTACAATTGACATAAATAAATATCTAGAGCAGCAGTTCCAGATTGCTAAGTCGCAGGAGTAATGATATATTTCTTCAAAAAATGTGCGGGGTTCCATTGTTCTTTTGATTTTCTAAGCCCGGGTATACCCATATCCTGTTCATTGTTTAAATACTTGTAGCCTAGGTCATGTAATTGTTTTGCGAGATGGTGATATAGAAAATAAAAAACTCCTCCATAATTAACGTCTGCTTTTGCGAAATGGCTGACTGCATAATCCATTTGTTCAAGACTTGCAATAATAAACCCAACTAAAACTTCTCTGTCGTAAACACCTAGAGTTATTAAGTTAAATTTATTTGCATCATGCAACGTTCTTTGGATCGCGTGAAGTTCATGTTCGGTTTCACTCCTTTGTTTGTTTCTGGATAATTCCCAATTGTAAAATACTCCTAAGATTTGGTCATGAATTAGTGGATCTAATAAATTTAAGCTATGAAGACGATAATTAGAATAAGAATTATTAAATCTATTCACGAAATTTTTATGAGTATGGTATTTGTCTCCTGTTAAATTAGATATTTCTTCAATGGAAAGAATATAGTCAAAGCTATCTCTATCTTCTGAAATACTTAAACTTGCATCGTTTAAGTCTTTAATATTTACTTCTGGAATAAGCTTTAATTCTTCTTTAAATCCTTCCTTTCTGCTTAACTCGAGTAAGTCGTGAATTGTCTCAAGGGGATTGTTATTGCCCAGGAATGTATAAAAAGGTTCATTTGTTATATAATCCCGAAATCTTAGAACTAAATTATTGTTGAGAAGTGTGATCCTTGTATCTTTTTCCGTATTGTAAGCCCAAAGACTTATGAAGTTATAGTCTGAGTAGGGTTCAAATTTTTTTGTTATATTTTCCAATTCCTCTTTATCTTCGAGTTCGAGATCTTTAAAATTTGGAAATTTAGGTATCAACTTGAATTAATTGTATGCATAGAATAGTTAGCTTGACAAGCCCTGATCAGAAATATATGCTAAATTTGTGGAACTTGTTAAAAATAAGTGGGCCTACTTAGTTTTATTAGTCCTCTATGCTGTTTTTAGCGTTTGGTGGTTCTACATGAATTTCTTTCTCCCTCATGATAGTTTAGCGCATGAATATTATGGTATTTTTTATGGTGTAATTGCGCTTTGGGGTGGAATTTGCGGCATTTACATTTCAAGATATTGGGGTGGATTCAGAAGTCTATTAGGGCGAGCAATAATTATGCTTTCACTAGGATTATTTGCTCAAGAGTTCGGACAGTGCGCATATACATTTTATATCTTCATATTAAAGATCAATGTGCCTTATCCATCCATTGGGGATATTGGATTTTTCGGTACAATCCCATTCTATATTTATGCGGCTTATCTGTTAGCTAAGGTAGCAGGGGTAAAAATTTCACTTAAATCATTTCAAAATAAGCTTCAGGCACTGGTAATTCCAATTATTATATTGGGAATTGCATATGCTTTGTTTTTAAGAAATTATTCAGTAGATTTATCAAAACCCTTAGAGACATTCTTAAATTTTGGTTATCCTTTCGGGCAGGCAATATATATATCATTAGGAATTTTAACCTATGTAGCAACCCGAAATCTTTTAGGAGGAGTTATGAAACCAAGAATATTAGCACTTATTTTCGCATTTGCTGCTCAATTTATTGCTGACTACATGTTTATATTCTTTAGTGATAAGTATTATCCGGGAAGTGTGCTGGATTATATTTATGCATCAGCCTATTTCCTCATGGCTCTTGCAATTTTCCAGTTAAGAGATGTGGTTTTGAATTTAAAGTCCCAGAACTAAACAAGCTATGAGTGTTTATGCCCAAATCGCTGTAAAAATAATTAAAGAACAGGAGTCTATAATAGGCCCTATAGCCCTGGAACAGGCTAAGAAAGTTCCAGGGCTTTCGGTGGATTGGTCAAAAGGAGAAGTGAAGATTACAGGGAATGAGCAGGCAACGATACAAAATTTAGTTGAACAATATCAGCATTTATTTGGTAAGACTTCTGTTGAGGTATGTAAAGATGCGATAAAAGGTCTTTCAGTTCCCGCTGATAGTCTCCCCGCTTTACTCAGATAGTCATTAAATTTATAATTAGTTAATGGATCTGCCCCAGAAAAAAAAGTCTATCTCTAACTCAAATGACACGAAGTCTGTACAGGTTTCCACGATTGAACACATCATGCAAGAAATGTACAAGAAGAACCAGGAGCTTAATGATAGAAATAAAACCCTGGCACTTTTAAGAAATATTGACGAGATTGTTTTATCTGCCGTAACAGATATTAATCAAGTTGGACAGAAGGTATCAGATCTATTGGTTAAAGAGGAATTTAAATTCGTAGCAATCCACATTACAAATACTTCTGAAAAAAAATTATTCCCTATTTCTCTTTCACTCTCTTCCAATAATTTTAAAGAAGACGTTGTTAGTAAGTTCTTAAGCACTAGTATCTCTATGAACGAAAAGGAGAATATCCTTGTAAAGACAATTGAAAAAAAGAAAGTGCAGATAACCACAAATTTAGTGGATGTTATGGGGGAAAGCTTATCTTTAGATAGTTCAAAGGATATACAGGGAGAAGGGGGAATTAAAACTATAATTACATACCCACTCCTCATTAGACTTGAAGTAATGGGTACATTAACGATTGGATTAAGTGAAGCAGAGAGAGATCTTACTAAAGAAAAAAAAGCCCTAATTGACAGATTGGCGGGGGTTGTGGGAATTGCTTTGGATAATTCACTTTTATATAAATCTATCCAAGATGCCAATGAGAGGTTAAAGCAGCTGGACAAATTGAAAGATGAGTTCGTCTCACTTGCTTCGCACGAGTTAAGAACGCCTATGACAGTTATTAAATCTTATTTATGGCTGTTTATAGATAAGAAAAAAGGACAACTCACTGAAAAAGAACTAGGCTATCTCCAAAGAGCTTATGGATCTACCGAAAGACTTATAAATCTAGTTAATGACATGTTGAATGTTTCTAGAATTGAATCCGGTAGGCTTTCTCTTGAATTAAAGCCGATTCAGATAGTAGACGTTTTAGAAAAACAAATAGAAGAGTTGATTCCTCGTGCTCAGCAGTTAGGCTTGAAGCTTAAGTTTGTGAAGCCATCTTATCCAATGCCTTTAGTTTATGCAGATCACGAAAGAATTGAACAGGTGATTATTAATTTAGTGGGAAATTCTTTAAAGTTTACTCCAACTGGAGGTTCCATAAGTGTAAATATTAAACCACAAGAAAAAGACCTATTAGTCACAGTTACAGACACGGGTCGCGGAATGAATAAAGAGGATCTGGAAAAACTATTTAGAAAGTTTGGTACTATGGGTGAAAGTTATCTTCATAAGCAGGAAGCCCAGGGAACGGGACTTGGTCTTTATTTATCTAAAAAGCTCGTAGAAATGCACAAAGGAAAAATGTGGGCTACGTCTGAAGGGGAAGGGAAAGGAGCAGCTTTCAATTTTACGCTTCCATTTTTAACTCACTGAGTAGGTTTTGAAGGATTCGCTGGAGCTACCGGTTGAGGATTTGCAGCTTGAGGTTGTGATGCAGGGACTTGCTGTGTTGGAGGCTGCTGAGGTTGAGGAGCCTGTTGGATAGGTGCTTGTTGAGCTGGAGGATTCGCAGGAGGAGTTTGGATTTGTGGTGCGACAGGCGCCTGAGGCGCATTATGATTTGGAGCCTGTTCTATATTTATGTAGGTTTTAATCTGGTCTACTAAATTTCCGGGTGTAATCTGGCTTTTAATAAAATATCCATCTCCCAGAGATAAACCTTCCTGCATTTCTTTATCTTTATCAAGATTGGTTAAAAATATTATTTTTTTATTTGGAAGTTTTGCGGGGGACGCTTTAATTTGCCTCATTATGGAAATTCCATCAATTCCAGGGAGGATAATATCTAGAAGAACTAAGTCCCAACCACCTTGTTGAATTTTTGCTAATCCTTCATTTCCATTTTCTGCAGTATCTACGAAATAGCCTTGGTCTGAAAGAACTTCCTGATAAAGTTCCCTTAAGTATTCTTCGTCTTCAACTATAAGAATTCGAGCGGGATTCATGAAAGTATCGTACCAACTAGGGGTTATAAAAGTCAATGAAAATAAATACTAATTGACACTATCTGATATTTTATGGTTCACTAGATTAGATGCCGAAAAAACTGTCCAGATCTAAAAAAAGACCGGCGCGACGGGCTGTTAAAAAGTCGTTCCTCGAAAAAATATTTACTTTCCCAAAGCTTGTGGTTTTCGGAGTAATTGTTCTTTCAGTGCTAACTGTTTATCAGATTACGCTTTCTACAAATCAGGTCAAGGGAGCTTCAACTTCAGATGATGAAATATCAATTATTTCAGAAAGCGAAGCAAAGACTCTTGCTCAATCCACAGCTTCTAAAGGTTATACTGTTCATCAAATTAGAGTTTTTGTAGACAATAAAAAAACAGATGGCAAATTTGATGAATATAAAGAAGAATGTCTTGATAAAGACGTGACGATATTTGTGGATAATGGTAAAAAGGTGCGTGAATTTCCTGGAATTTGGGGCTGTACTGATTTAATAAGAATTAAAACTAAGTCTAGAGAGCTAACAGTTGGTATTAAATCTGTCTCGGGATATAAAATCACAGGATTAACATATCGAGATCAAAATCATCCAAATGATACAACTAGAATGGGAATTTCAAAAATTAAAGTAAAAGGATTTCCTACCTACAGCCAATACTATACTGTGATCGACTTTGGTTTTAAGAAAAAATAACTTCTCATAGCTTCTGCTATAATCTCAACATGAGCAAGAGAAAAATGCAGCCTTTTGGGTATTATTTCAAATATTTAGATGATATAGATAAGGGAGTTAGAGATTCTAAGGAATTTGGTTCAATTTTGATTCTTCAAATCGTAGAAGAGGTAGGAGAAATGTCACGAGCTTATCTCGCAAAGCAAGGAAGAAAAGGGACTAATCTCTCAGCACAAAAAGATGAAACATATGAGCAAGAGCTAGGTGATATCTTGGTTTCCATTCTCAGATTAGCACGCATTAAAAAGATAAATCTTCATGATGCTCTTATCTATTCCCTTAAGAAAATAGAAAAAAGAAAACTAGAACCAAAGCAATAATGGAGCTTAGAGGGTTAAGGTATCTTGTAAGATTAGAAACTCAATCTTTGAAGCAGGCACGAGCCGAGCATTTTGCTCAAATGCAAAGACTTGGAGAAGCTGGCGCTTATTTTCATACTAAACCCCAGAGTGTAACTTTATTTGATAGAGATTCTCAGGCTGCTTCAAGTTATCACATAAGAGAACTAGGTAATGGCCTAAAAGCACGAGAAAGAGGAGTAACTCAGAGAACAGATTTAGTAATAGTAGATTTTATTAGGATTCCCTTGAGAAGGAGGCCAATCTCAGCTTCACCTGAGGATTTGCCTGATACATCGGGAGATATTGTTACGATTCCTGATTTTAGTAAGAGAAATTCCTAAAATACCTATTGACGATTTTAAAAAAGTGTAGTATATTCTTTTTACCATCAATGGCTGATGGTTTTTTTAGATTAATATGGCAGACAAATTTGACAGAACAAAACCACACGTAAATATAGGAACTATTGGTCACGTTGACCATGGTAAGACTACTACTACAGCAGCAATTGCTACCGTGCTTTCAAAAGCAGGTGGAGCAAAAGCTATGAAGTATGAAGATATTGATAATGCTCCAGAAGAAAAAGCTCGTGGAGTCACGATTAATATTACTCACGTAGAATACGAAACAGCTAATAGACACTATGCTCACATAGATGCTCCAGGACACGCTGATTACATTAAAAACATGATCACAGGAGCAGCACAAATGGATGGAGCTATCTTAGTAGTTTCAGCACCAGACGGTCCTATGCCACAGACTAGAGAGCACATCCTTCTTGCAAAGCAAGTTGGAGTTCCAGCAATTGTAGTTTGGCTTAACAAAGTAGATATGGTTCAAGATGCAGAGCTTCTTGATCTAGTTGAAATGGAAGTTAGAGAGCTTCTTACTAAGTATGAATATCCAGGAGACAAAGTAACTATCGTAAGAGGATCAGCTCTTAAAGCTCTTGAAGGAGATGCAGAAGCTGAAAAGCAAATCTTGGATCTTATGGCAGCTGTTGATAAGGATATTCCAACTCCAGTAAGAGATACAGCAAAACCATTCTTAATGCCTGTTGAAGACGTTTTCTCAATTAAAGGAAGAGGAACAGTTGTAACAGGCAGAATCGAAAGAGGAGTAGTAAAAGTTAATGAAGCAGTAGAAATCGTTGGAATTAAAGCTACGCAAAACACAGTTGTAACTGGAGTAGAAATGTTCCACAAGATGCTAGACGAAGGACAAGCTGGAGATAACGTTGGAGTATTAATTCGAGGAATTGAAAAGGATCAAGTTGAAAGAGGACAAGTTCTCGCAAAGCCAGGATCTATTACTCCACACACAGAATTTGAGGCTGAAATCTATATTCTTACAAAAGAAGAAGGGGGCCGTCATACTCCATTCTTCACAGGATACAGACCACAATTCTATGTTAGAACAACAGACGTAACTGGAGAAGCTACACTTCCATCAGGAGTAGAAATGGTTATGCCTGGAGATAGTACAAAAATGACAGTAAAACTTATCGCTCCAGTTGCTCTCGAAGAGGGAGTAAGATTCGCTGTCCGCGAAGGTGGAAAAACAGTTGGAGCAGGAGTAGTTACAAAAGTTATTAAATAACTTTAGCCCTTTGATTTTTTAGTATATGCCAAAAGGTAGAATTCGAGTTCGCTTAAAGAGCTACGACGCTAGAGTCATCGACGCTAGTTGTCAGCAAATTTTAGATACGGCCATCAGGACCGGTGCTAAAGTTGTGGGACCAATACCTTTGCCTACTAAAAGATCAGTCTACGCAGTAAACAAATCCCCATTCATCGATAAAGACGCTAGAGATCACTTCGAAATTAAAGTTCACAAAAGATTAATCGATATCGTCAGCCCTACAGAAAAAACTATGGACTCTCTTGGTCATCTAGAACTCCCAGCAGGAGTCAACATCGAAATCCGAATGTAAGCTTATTAGCTTTCCTCCTTCAAAACATCACTATGAGTGCAGAATATAGAACTTTAAGAAATTTTTCCCTAGGTCTTGGTAAATTAGTGAATATTTCTCCGGATCGATCAATTAGAAGCTATGAAGGTTTTGGTAGAAAATCAGCTGTAATAAAAATTCCAGATAGCAAAGCGCATTTAACAGTGAGGCGCTATTCGGGACATGAATTCGGAGATGAGAATGAGTTAAGCGCCGTTCATGTGGTTCGCAGTGGCCATTTACATCACGAGCCTCTTTTATCGTTTGATCGAATTCAGGGGAGAGAATATACATATCAAGGATTTGCTCCAGATGGGGACAGTTGGAGATTTAGCGCAGAAACACCAGACCAGATGATAGGTTTTTTAGCTTCTCTTTATAATCCAGGTCAATTGAATAGGAGAAGAGGTGTTAATGTTGAGTTTGTGCCTGGTCCAAATTATAATCCCGCACGAGTAACTGATTTTTATGAATACATAGGAAAACATACCGGTTCAACTGTTTTATCAGTAGCACAAAGAAAAGCTCGTGGAGCAGCCTAGCATCATACTTTTAACTGCTATAATTGCCCCCCCTCATAAAGCAATTGAAAATTGAAAATTAAGAATTGAAAATTGTCGTAGTTCCCCTTGCATTTAGGCTCAAGCTTATATATAATTACAGGTACAAAATGGCTTTACAAACACAGGAGGTGATAGCTACATAGTTACTGTTTGAGTTTTTATTCTTACCTGAATAGAGCGACACTATGTGGTCGCTTTTTTGTTTGCAAAAAATTGCCTTGAATTTATATGCAGTCTCTAATAGGAATTAAGAAAGTACAGAGTCAAAGATTTTTAGAAAACGGAATGAGAATTCCGGTCACCCTTATCGATGTTAAGGATAACTGGGTCATGTCTGTAAAGACAAATGAACGCGATCATTACCAAGCTGTACAGCTTGGTTTTGGCATAAAGAAGAACGCAAATAAAGCATTATTAGGACACGCAAAAGGGGCTAAAAGAGATAATGCCCCTAAATTTTTGAAAGAGGTAAGAATCAAGGACGATTCTGAGGTACTTCCAGAAGTTGGAACTTCCCTAAATCCTCAAGAAGTGTTTCAACCAGGAGATATAGTTGATGTTACAGGTACATCTAAGGGAAAAGGTTTTCAAGGAGGAGTAAAAAGATATGGATTCCGTGGAGGACCAAAAACCCATGGTCAATCAGATAGATATAGAGCCCCAGGATCTATCGGACAAGGAACCACTCCAGGAAGAGTTTATAAAGGAAAAAGAATGGCTGGAAATATGGGAAATGACACAGTAACAGTAAGAGGCTTAAAAATAGTTGACGTTACCAATGATGGAGTTTTGGTAATTAAGGGATTAGTTCCGGGAGTAATAAATGCATTAATAAAAATTGATAAAGTTGGGGAAGATAAGAAGTTTGTTCCACTTTTTAAAGATCCAGAGGTGGTTGCAGCTGAAGAAGCAGCACTAGCAGAAGCGCAAGCTGCTGAAGCACCAGTAGAAGTTTTAGAAGAAAAAGCCGAAGAAGTAGTTGAGGAAAAAGCAGAAGAGGCAAAGGAAGAAGAAAAAGTTGAAGCTTCTGAAAACACAGAAGAACCACAGGTTGAAGAAATGAAAAACAAACAGGAAGGAGAATCATCCGACGCTAAAGCTTTGGATGACAAGGAAGATGGCAGCAAGTAAAACAACAAAAGCAGCTCCTAAAAAAGCAGCAGTTAAAAAAGTAGCAGCACCAAAAGCTGTTAAGACAGAAAAAGTAGAAACAAGCGTAAAACCTGTAAAATCATCAGGTCTAAATGCTCCTATGTTTGATGTAAAGGGAGCTAAAGCTGGAACATTTTCGCTTCCAAAAGAAGTATTTGGAGTAAAAGTAAATAACGCACTTATGGCACAAGCTGTAAGAGTTTATTTAGCTAATCAAAGAATTGGTTCTGCTGTAACATTAACCCGAGGAGAAGTAACAGGATCAACTAAAAAGATTTACAGGCAAAAAGGAACAGGTGGAGCTAGACACGGAGGAAAGAGAGCTCCAATTTTCGTTAAAGGAGGAGTTGCTCATGGACCAAAACTTAGAGACTATTCTCTATCAATGCCACAAAAAATGAGAAAGGCAGCACTTCTTTCAGCATTATCACAAAGAGCAATTGATGGAGACATTAAAGTTTTATCTGGGGTTACAAAGATTGAAGGAAAAACAAAAAATATGCACCAACTAATTTCAAAAGTTACAGAAGACAAGAAAGGAAAAGGGAGAGTTCTTTTAGTTACATCTGCTGCTCCAAAAGAGCTTCCAAATGTTTATAGGAGTGCACGAAATATTGGAAATGTAGAAATCGTTAATGCAAAACTTCTTAATACATATGAAGTTTTAAAACATAAAAATTTATTATTCATGAAAGAATCAGTAGAAATTTTATCGGGAGGATCTAAATAATGAACATTATTATTTCACCATTAATTACGGAGAAGTCTATGTTAGATGCAGGAGCTGGAAAATTTACTTTTAAAGTTGCAAAAAATGCTAATAAAACTGAAATTAAAAATGCAGTTGAGAAAAGTTTTTCAGT
>CAYORA010000015.1:5041-8110 GCA_964406285.1 uncultured Gammaproteobacteria bacterium | reverse complement strand
GCGCATAAAAGATTTCTTAGAAAAATTGATTTCAAAAGAGATAAATCATTAGTGGTGGGTCGTGTTGTTTCAATAGAATATGATCCAAATAGAACTGCTGATATCGCACTCGTTCACTATGCAGATGGAGAAAAAAGATATATAATAGCGCCCAACGATTTAAAAGTTAACGCTAAAATTAAATCCGGAGAAAATGTGGATGTAAAAGTAGGAAATAGTCTTCCTCTTAAAAATCTTCCGGTTGGAACAGTTGTTCACAATGTAGAGTTAACTCCAGGTAAAGGTGGGCAGATCGCAAGAGGAGCTGGAACAGGAGCAATCATTCAAGCAAGAGAAGGGCAGTTTGTGCATTTAAAACTTCCTTCAGGAGAAGTTAGAAGAGTCAGGGGGGAATGTATGGCGACTGTTGGAGTAATTTCTAATTTGGATTGGAAAAACGAAGTATTTGGAAAAGCAGGGCGAAAAAGACACATGGGAATTAGGCCTACTGTAAGAGGAATTGCCATGAATCCGAGAGCTCATCCACATGGAGGAGGAGAAGGACGTTCTGGAATTGGACTTAAGAGTCCGAAAACATATGCAGGAAGAAAAGCTGTTGGAAAAACTAGAAATCCGAAGAAATATTCAAATTCTTCGATTCTAAGTAGAAGAGCGAAGAGAAAGAAATAATATGGCAAGATCAAGTAAAAAAGGTCCATATGTGGACGCAAAATTAGTTAAAAAAGTTAACATGCAAAAGCAGACTGGTGACAAAACTGCAATAAAAACGTGGGCAAGAGCATGTCAAATTCCACCAGAATTTGTAGGACATAATTTCGCGGTTCATAATGGAAGAAATTTTATAAATGTTTTTGTGGTAGAAGGAATGGTGGGCCATAGGTTAGGAGAGTTTTCTCCAACTAGAACATTTAGATCACACGGAAGAATAGTGGCTCGAGAAATTTCTAAGACATAAAGGAATAAATTAATATGCAACAAACAGCAAGATTAAAAGAAATTAGAACAAGTACAAGAAAAGTGAGATTAGTAGCTGACGCTATAAGAGACTTAAGTGTTCCTGAAGCATTGGATGCTTTAACAGTGATTGAAAAAAGAGGAGCTTATGATTTAGAAAAAGCATTGCGTTCCGCTGTAGCGAATGCAGTAAATAATTCAAAAATGGAAAAAAATAATTTAAAAATAAAAAGTATTGATATCGGCGAAGGAACTTCTTTAAAAAGATTTAGGCCTTCTACGAGAGGAAGAATTCATAGATATAAGAAAAGAAGTACAAACATAAGAATAACTTTAGAGGAGGTAGCAAAATAAGATATGGGTCATAAGGTAAATCCAAAATTATTTAGAATAGGTCCACTTTATAACTGGGATAGTAGATGGTTTGATGACAAAAACTATGCTGCAACTCTTCTAGATGATTACAATTTAAGAAAATCTATTACTGAAAGATTAAAAGGAGCAGGAGTTTCAACTGTTGAAATTGAAAGAAGTATTAATAGCATAAAAATAACTGCTTATGTTTCAAAACCAGGAATGGTTATTGGACGAGGAGGAGCAGGTCTTGAGGAATTAAAGAAATTTTTAGTAGAACTTCTTTCAAAAAATAAATCAAAGAAGAATTTACCAAAAATGGATATTAGAATTGAACCAGTTAAAGAACCAAATCTAGATGCGTATCTTGTAGCGAAAAATATTTCAGATCAATTAGCTAGAAGAATGCCACATAAAAGAGTTATGGGGCAAGCAGTTGATCGAGCAATGGCGTCAGGAGCATTAGGAATTAGAGTAATTTTATCAGGAAGAATTGGTGGAGCTGAAATTGGAAGACGAGAAAAACTTCAGCAAGGAACAGTTCCATTATCAACTATTAGAGAGCACGTAAATTATGCAAGTGTTCCATCATTAACAAAAAAAGGATACATCGGAGTAAAAGTTTGGATAAATAGAAAGGAAGAATAATGTTAACACCAAGAAGAGCAAAATTTAGAAAACAATTTAGAGGAAATTTAAACGGTTATGCACATGCTGGAACAAAAATTTCTTTTGGAGATTATGGATTAGTAGTTGAACAAACAGGTTGGATTACAGCTCGCCAAATTGAGGCAGCAAGAAGAGCGATTACTCATTATACTCAAAGAGGTGGGCGCGTTTGGATAAGAATTTTTCCAGATAAGCCAATTAGTAAGAAACCACCTGAAGTTAGAATGGGTGGAGGAAAAGGAGATATTGCAGAATTCGTAGCACCAGTTAAATCAGGAAGAGTTTTGTTTGAGATGGCAGGAGTAAGTGGTGAAGTCGCACACGCAGCACTACGTCTTGCATCACACAAAATAGGATTAAAGACAAGAATAGTTGATAAAGGATAAATTATGAAAAAAGATATTAAAGACATTAGTAGTAAAACTGAAAAAGATTTAAAAGATCTTTTGAAAACTAAAAAAGAAGAATTATTTAAATTAAATTTAGATAATAAGCAAAATAAATTAAAGAATACTAGAGTAATCTTTAATACTAGAAAAGAAATCGCAAGAGTTATGACATTAATTAGAGAAAAAGAATTAGCAGTAGAAGAATCAAAAAATGTGGAGGTTAAAGAATAATGAAAATATTTGAAGGAATAATAGTAAGCGGAGGTAAAAATAATACTGTAGTGGTTGAGGTAAGTAGACGTACTCCTCATCCTTTATATGGAAAACTTATGAGACTTAGTAAAAAGCTTAAAGCTGATACTGGTAACTTTGAAGTTGTGATTGGAAATAAAGTAAAAATCCAAGAAACAAGACCAATGTCTAAGGATAAGTATTTTAAGATTATAGAAATAATTCCAGAAATAAATGTTAAAAAAACAGTTAAAAAAGTTGAAGCACCTAAAGAGGAAGTAAAAGCAGAAGTATCAGTAAGGAAAAGTACAGGTTTGAAAAAAGGAAAGGAGACCCCTTCTTTGCGCAAGGCTTCGAAGGGTAAATAAATAATGGTACAGCATAGAACAATGTTAAAAGTCGCAGATAATAGTGGCGCAAAAATATTACAAGTAATTCAAGCTAGAAATGGATCCAAGAGAAAGTTTGGTTA
>CAYORA010000015.1:3678-4941 GCA_964406285.1 uncultured Gammaproteobacteria bacterium | reverse complement strand
AGAGATAAAGGATTTATGAAAATTTCAAGTATGGCTGTAGAGGTGTTATAATATGAAACTTAAAAAAGAAGACGAAATAATTGTAGTAAAGGGAAAAGATAAAGGAAAAAGAGGAAAGGTAGAAAAAGTTTTTTCAAAACTTGATATGGTTTTGGTTCCTGGTTTAAATCTTTACAAAAGACATTATAAATCTAGAACACAAAATAAGCCATCAGAAATTATTGAAATAACAAAGCCTTTTAAGGTCAGTAATGTTTCGTTAGTTTGCCCAAATTGTCACAAGGAAACAAGAATCGGATATAAAATCGAAAATAAAGAGAAGGTAAGGATTTGCAGAAAGTGCAATAAAAAAATATAACTATGGATAATTTAATGACAAAATATAATACAAAGATAGCAAAGGATTTGCAGAAAGAATTAAATATAAATAATTTCTATGCAACTCCTAAGCTTAAAAAAATAGTAGTTAATATTGGAGTAAAAGATGCATTAGCTGATAAGAAAAATGTAGAAAGTGCACAAAATATCTTAGCTCAAATAACTGGACAAAAACCGAAAGTCACTGCAGCTAAGAAATCTATCGCTACTTTTAAATTAAGAGAGGGAGATAAGATTGGAGCAGCGGTAACTTTGAGAGGAAAAAGAATGTATGACTTTTATGAAAAATTAGTTGGTATCGTTCTCCCTCGCTTAAGAGACTTTAGAGGAGTGTCAGTAAAAAGTTTTGACGGACGCGGAAATTATTCATTAGGATTTTCAGAACCAATTGTTTTTCCTGAAATCGATCCATCAAAATTAGAAAGAACACAAGGTCTAGAAATAACAATTGTAACAAGTGCAAGAACAAATGAGGAAGGAATGGCTCTCCTAAAAGCATTAGGAATGCCTTTTCAGAAATAATATATGGCAAAAACATCAAATACAGTTAGCGCAAGAAGAAAACCAAAGTTTAGTACAAGAAGTAAAAACGTATGTAATATTTGCGGAAGAAACCGCTCGTTCATGAGAAAATTTGGAATATGTAGAATTTGTTTCAGAGAATTAGCATCGAAAGGAGAATTACCAGGAGTAATAAAGGCTAGCTGGTAAGTTTTTAGATTATGAATCATTCAGTATCAGACTTTTTAATTAGAATAAAAAATGCTTCACTTGCAAGAAGACGTGAAGTTGATCTTCCTTATTCAAATATTAATAAAGAGATAGGGAAGGTATTACAAAAAGAAGGATATTTACAGGAAATTAAGGAAACTAAAGATGGCGCAA
>CAYORA010000015.1:0-3578 GCA_964406285.1 uncultured Gammaproteobacteria bacterium | reverse complement strand
ATTCCAAGTGGAGTTGCTGTAAAAATTGAAGAAGGAAATGTTTTAGTTACGACAACTGATGGAAGTGAAAAATCTAGAGCATTGTCAGGTCTTGTTAGAGCATATGTGGCAAATATGGTAAAAGGAGTAAGCGACGGATTCTCAAAAAAACTTGAAATGACTGGAGTAGGATATAGAGCGCAAGCATCAGGAAATACTTTAACGTTAGCGGTTGGATTTTCTCATCCAGTAGTTATAAAAGCAGATCCAACAATCACTTTTGCTGTAGAGGAAAATGTTGTAACAGTAACAGGTCCAGATAAGGCAATCGTTGGAAATGTGGCTGCAGAAGTTAGAGCAGTTCGTCCACCCGAGCCATATAAAGGCAAAGGGATTAAATATCAAGGAGAAAGAATTAGAAGAAAAGTTGGAAAAGCAGCAAAAGCAGTAGGAGCTGCAGGAGCAAAATAATTATGAATACTAGAAAGTTAAGAAGACAATTAAGAACAAGAAAAAATATTACGTCTAGCGTTGATAGACCAAGACTCTCAGTTACAAGATCAAATAAATATGTTTCAGCACAGCTTATTGATGACGTAAAGGGAGTTACTTTAATTGGCATGAGTCAAAAAGCATTAAAAACTAAAGGGACAAAAACAGAGAATGCAAAAGCACTTGGTATCGAAATGGCATCTAAATTAAAAGCTAAAAAAATTACAAAAATAGTTTTTGATAGAGGAAGTTATGCATATCATGGTAGAGTTAAGAGTATCGCAGAAGGATTACGTGAAGGAGGGATTGAATTCTAATGGCAGACGCTAAATTTACAAATCAAATTGATAGAAGATCAGACGAATTTGAAGAAAAAATCGTTCAGGTAAGCCGTGTTTCTAAAAAGACAAAAGGAGGAAATAAAATTGGATTTTCAGTAATCGCAGTTGTAGGAGATCGAAAAGGAAAAGTTGGAGTTGGTCTTGGAAAAGCTCCTGATGTTTCTTCAGCAATTAAAAAAGGAGTTTTAGCTGGGAAGAAAAATTTAGTAGAAGTACCTATTATTAATGGAACAATTCCATTTGAATTTTACATAAAACTTGGAGCAGCAAAAGTTCTTCTTAAGCCAGCGCCTCCTGGATCAGGTGTAATTGCTGGAGGAGCTGTAAGAAGTGTGGTTTCAGCTGCTGGAATTCAAAATATTTCATCAAAAGTATTAGGCACAAAAAATCAGGCAAGTAATGTTTATGCTGCAGTAGAAGCATTAAGACTTTTATCAGCTAGATATAAAAGAGAGCAAGAAAGGAAAAATAAATAATGGCACTTCACAGTTTAGTTAAAATAAAACATCCTACTAAAAAAAGACTTGGACAAGGACATGGTTCTGGAAAAGTAAAAACTTCTGGACGTGGAACAAAAGGACAAAAAGCTAGAAATAAGGTTCCTACATATTTTGAAGGAGGAGCGCTTCCATTAATTAAGAGAATGCCTTTTAGAAGAGGAAAAGGAAGAAATAAAAGCTTTAGAAATATTCCTTTGATAGTTAATTTAAAACATCTTGAAGTTTATAAAAAGGGTCAAGTGGTAGATTTAGATTCTTTAATTAAAAATAAAATTGTAAAAGCCCAGGATGCAAAAGAATTTGGTGTTAAGATATTAGGAGACGGAGAAATTAAAGAAGCATTAACTATAAAAGTTGCAATTTCAAAAAGTGCGCTTAAGAAAATAGAAAAAGCAGGCGGAAAATTTGAATTAAGCGAAAAAAAATAGCCCGGAGTTTAAATGGAGAATCTTTTAAGATTATTTAAAAACAGTTTCAGGGCCCCAGACGTCCGACGAAAAATTCTTTTTACGGCATTTATTCTCATAGTATTCCGCGTTTTTGCACACATTCCAGTATCAGGAGTTGATCTCGTTCAGTTAAAAGCATTATTTGCTCAAAACCAACTACTTGGACTTCTCGATATTTTTTCAGGTGGAACTTTAGCTAATTTTTCCGTAATGGCGTTAGGACTTAATCCGTATATTAATGCGTCAATCATAATGAATCTTGGGGCTTTGGTATTTCCGAAATTGGAAGAGCTTCAGAAAGAAGGAGAAACAGGCAGGCAAAAAATTAATCAGTACACAAGATTTTTAACTGTACCTTTAGCCGCAGTTCAGGCGGTAGGAATGTTTGCTCTTCTTAAGAGTCAGGGAATTATCTCAATGCATAACCCTATCGAAATTGTTTCCTTCATTTTGACAATGACCGCGGGAACAATGCTACTAGTGTGGCTTGGAGAACTAATTACGGAAAAGGGTGTTGGGAATGGAATTTCAATTATTATTTTTGCTGGAATCGTAGGAAGACTTCCTGTTATTTTAGGTCAAACTTTAACTACCACATCTTCTCAAAATCTTTTTAATGTTCTAAGTTTTTCAGTAATGGGATTAGCAGTAATTGCGATGATTGTAATTGTAAATGAAGCAACTCGAAGAATTTCTATAAACTATGCAAGAAGAGTTAGGGGAAATAAGATGTATGGGGGTCAAACCACTCACTTGCCGCTTCGCCTAAATCAAGCTGGCGTAATTCCAATTATTTTTGCTGTGTCATTAGTGCTACTTCCAAGCCTTTTTGCTAATTATTTAACTGCTTCAACTAACCCAGCTTTAAGAAATGTTGCTACAAATATTGCTGTTTGGTTTAATCCAGATGGGAGCATTTATAACGTTTTGTACTTTGTCTTAGTTGTGGTATTTACATATTTTTATACTGCTGTTGTATTTAATCCAAAAAAGATTTCTGAAGAGATTCAAAAGCAGGGAGGATTTATTCCTGGAATTAGACCTGGGACTGAAACTGCAAAATATTTAGGATATGTTCTTTCGAGAATTACCTCAGGAGGAGCATTATTTTTAGGACTTGTTGCGATTCTTCCTGTATTAGGTAGATCTGTTACAAATGTTCAAACTCTTTTACTTGGAGGAACAGGAATACTTATCGTCGTTTCAGTAGTTTTGGAAACCATTAAATCAATTGAAGCGCAGCTTGTTATGAAAAACTATGAAGGTTACCAGAAGTAGCCTAATAAAGGGGTGATTTTTATGAAATTAATTTTAATTGGAATTCAAGGATCAGGAAAATCAACTCAAGGAAATATTCTTTCTGAAAAATTAGGAGTACCTTATCTTTCAACGGGACACATTTTTAGAAATATCGCAAAAGAACATACGACTTTAGGACGTCAAATAAAATTGGTTATGAATGCGGGGCTTCTTATTTCTGATAAAAAAACAAATAAAATTGTTAGTGAATATCTTTCACGTCCAGAATATGAAAAGGGATATATCATGGATGGATATCCAAGAACTCCAACTCAGGCTAAGGAATTTAAGAATGGAATTGATAAGGTTATTTATCTAAAGATTTCTGATAAGGAAGCTCTTTGGAGAATCTCAGGAAGAGAAGCTGAAAGAGAAGACGAAACATTAATCGCTATCAGAAAAAGAATTGATCTTTTCCATAAATTTACTGAACCAGTAATCGAATATTACAGAGAAAAGGGAAAGTTAGTAGAAGTTGATGGAGAGCAATCAGTTGAAGATATTACTAAAGAAATTCT
>CAYORA010000014.1:15342-19734 GCA_964406285.1 uncultured Gammaproteobacteria bacterium | reverse complement strand
TAGAGTATCTTGAACAAAAGAAAGATCAATTGATCCTCCAAACCTGCTGGCCAATCGGAACTTCTCTTAAACGCCTCCTCATTTTTGCAAAGCAAGTTTAAATCTTGATGTTAGTCTTAAATGATGACTTTTTATAACACTTAAGAGATTACCTCGCAAAAACATAATTAACTTGGATTATTCTGGTGAGGCTGAATAATTCTCAGCCCTTCAATCATTAAATTCTGTAAACCACTTCTGTCCTTAGCTGCATTAGATGTGGGTACAATTCCAAGACTTTTATCTGGAAATAAATTTACCGTGTTCAAATCAATTGCTCCATCGTTAGTAACATGTTGGACTGGTTTTCTATCAAAATAATAATCTTGAAACAAATGGCCCCTATCTTCTCCAACAAGATAGTAAGGAACTTTACTTACATCTCCTGCCTTACCGATATTAGTCATAAATCTTTCAAAAACCCCAGGTTTGAGAAGATTATGCTTAAGAGTCCTAGTGCCTTTTTTTGCTATCAGATACATTTCTGAGTTTGAACTACCACCTGCAAATCCAACACCTAATACCCAAAGCTCAAATGGAGTTAAATAGTGCCTAAACCTCTTAACATACTCACTCCCTCCAGAATAATATCCTGCATCCTCCCTAGAGCCACCAGTACCTGTCCATCTCCTAGTATAGCCTCCACCCTCATGAAAGGTTGTTTCACCAAAACTAACATTTATTAATGCGCTGGCAGCATAGTGTCCAGAATAAGGAAGCGATCCTTCCTGATGCACAACATGTCCACCAGTTATTCTCTGCACCTCTTGTAAAAGTCCTGTAACATCTCTTTCTGTTAACATCTGGCGATATCGACTAACAGTTAATTCATTTTCCCTCTGCCGATCAATAACTTTCTGCTGCTCAGCTAAGGCTTTCCTAGCTGTCTCAAGATCAGCCTCTCGCAATGCCTTAAGCCTCTGTGCTTCATGCTCTAAATCTTCTTCTCGCTGCCGACCTAATTCATCTTCTACCCATGTCATAGTCGCAAATTTTAAACCATTTAGTGGGAGAAGTCAAACTATAGGACAGGGAGGTTTTAACTAAAAACCCCGCCTAGTTGTACACCAAGGCAGGGTTTATTAGTAGTTCTAAACCTTATGGGGTCATAGGTCCAAGAACATTGTCACCAGTTGTATTTTCAACTGTGATTTCAGCACTAGCATCTCCACTAGTTACTTCAACATTACCTCCATTGTTTTTATTGGCTTCATTGTCTCCAGTTGTTTGACCAACGGAAATTGAGTTAACAATAGCGGCAGTGTTATTTTGCTTAATTTTTACAGAGTCGTAATTTACGACTTTTACCTTATTGTAGGAATCTGCACCGTTATCCTTGATATCAACTGTTGTATCAGGAACCATGCATCCACAAACACTATCCCAAGTCATATAGTTACTACCTGTAGTATTTGTAACATTTACTGTTGCTGTAGCATTCCCGCTAGTTACAGTAACGTCCCCACCATTATTCTTATTGGCTGTATTACCACCAGTATTCTGAGATACTCCAATTGAATTTACAACACTTGAAGTATTTGATTGCTTGAGTTTAGTTTTCTTAACGTTTTTGACTTTTACTTTATTAGTAGAGTCAGGTCCGTTTCCAGAAACTGTTACATTAGTCGCTGCAAAAGCTCCAGCTGGAGCAATTACACCAGCTACGAAAGCTGCTGTTACAATTCCTGAAGTTAATTTCATCTTTAAATTTGTCATTTTATTCACCTCCTTTCACGTGGGACAGAAACTAACGTTTCTTTCCCAACGATTCTTCCTTTATTGATCTCGCAAAGGGGAATATCCTTATCCATCTCTTTGCGATTGTTTTAGTTTGTTAATGAGAGCTTTTCTCTCAACAACCGATCTACGATTCGGAAAACGTTATAACTCACACGTTTTTTGCGATTCAGCCATGCAAGTATCTGTGTCAGTTCCGCCTACGGCTTTATCAGTGCCAGCTTCTCCATTCAGGTAATCGTCTCCGCTACCTCCGTCTAAAGAGTCTGCACCATTTCCACCGTAAAGCTTGTCATTTTCGCCTCCGCCTTTAAGCGTATCGGCACTGTCGCCTCCTAGGACTACATCGTCTCCGCTGCCTCCATCAATTGAATCTGAACCGCCTCCGCCGACAATGCAGTCATTTCCACCTTTTCCATCGACCTTGTCTGAACCACCTAAAGCAAAGATCAAATCATTTCCACCGGTCCCTTTTATATTATTCGAACCATTTGTTCCTACAATAGGAGCCCCATATGTTCCCGTACACTCCGCTGGTACAGCAAAAGGATTAGGTGTAACTGTAGGGGAAGGAATAGGTGTTGAAATTATTTCAGGATCAAAGTCGTATGTAGTAACACCATTACTATCAAGATCAACCTTAACATTATCATAATACCCGTCAAGCCCTTGATCATTAATAGACGTATCTCCAACATTCAGGGCAATCGCTCTTATGTTTGATCCCGCACTTAATCCGTTCATATCCGCAGGGATTGCTGGACAAGTATAAGGCGAGGCATTAACGCCACCACGTGTTGCAACCGGATAGGCGATAGTAGGATCAAAAGTTACAGTTGTAAATGAACCTGTTGATCCAGTAGTTGGAACTACACTATATCTACAATCATAAAATTTAAAATCATCTGACGCACCAAAGTTAGCATACACATTCATATAAAAATGTACCTTATCAGCTTCCTCTCCCCCGCTACCGATTTTAAAATCGTATTTAATAGAATTTAAATCTGCAATTTGTTTATTAAGGAATAATTCGCCTATAAATTTATCTGCTGCAGTTGCTCCGATAGGGAGAACATAAAGACTCCCAGATCCAATACTTGCTGCGGATAAATTAAAAACATATGGTGTGGAAGTTGATACATCCCTGTTGAACATCCACCCAGGGGAATTTTCAGAAATTGAAGTGTTACCCGATACTATGATTGTCGTATCAGCAAAAGATACGCGAGACATCATAAGTACAACAGCAGTAATACCAAAAATTCCACCCATTAAAAATTTTCTATTTATCATCATTATTCACCTCCTTTCGTATCTGCAAGGCCACGCCCCTGCAGAATTAATATATTGAAAAAGAGGGCAGCTCTTTTCCAATTCTCAATTTCCAAATATACTCAGCAATCGCAACCGTAGCTATGGTTTTTCTGTGTTCAAAATTTAAATCCTTCATTTCTTCAGGATGAACACAAAAAAGGCCCGTATATTTCTATACTAGGCCTTTAAATAGTCTAAATTAATTTGGACAGTTTTCATATTCCTCCGTTTGCGGTCAGAACTCTATGTTAAAAAGCTTGTCAGTACTTGATAACTAAACTTTTTAACTTTTCACCATATTAAAATGTGAAAAATATCAAGTCAATATGTACAAAATATATCAATAAAATTCAAATCCTATAAATATCCTAAATAAGTCTTGAAATATAAAATCATTTTGTTATTATCAATTGGTGTTTTGGACTATCAATAAAAGCTTTCTTATTACTTGTATAATAATCCTAGATGTTCTTCTTCTAATAAATATCCAAAACAAAAAAAACTCTACGGTTCTACTTTTTGATAAACCCAAAACAGTAACAGTTGCTTCTAAATCTTCAGCGGAAATAGGCACAGCAAAAATTACAATTCCCAAACCCAAGATAACGGTCGCAACACAGGCTGTAATTACATCTACCCCAGCTCCTGCCTCTGAAGACTCAAGCCCCAAGACCAATACTGTAGCCTCTAACAATTCCGGAGATCTTCTTTCTCAGGTAAATGCATACAGGTCTACAAAAGGCCTGCCACCAGTATCAACGGATCCACATACGTGTGAATTTGCAAACACCAGAGCAGTGGAGATTACATCTACGTTTAACCATGATGGATTTTCCAGTCGAATTAATTCAAAAAATCTTCCTTATCCATCATATTCAGAAATTGCAGAAAATATAGCAATGTCATCAAACCCTGCTGATGTGGTTCAAGCATGGATAGATTCTCCTGGACATAACGAAAACATGTTAAAAAATACACCTTACGCTTGTATAGGTAATTCAGGAAATTATTATGCATACGAATCTTGGAGGCCATAATTAGCAGATGGCGAATATCACATAGCTTATTGCAATTACGCCACGCGCTACTTGCCATACGCAGCTTTTCTCAACTATAATATTACCTCAAGAAAATGGATAACATTACAGTTAAAGGTGCCCGCGAGCATAATCTTAAGAACGTTGATTTAAAAATCCCTAAAAATAAGCTAGTAGTTTTTACTGGTCTTTCAGGAAGTGGAAAATCTTCTTTAGCATTTGACACTATTTATGCAGAAGGTCAACGACGTTATGTAGAAAG
>CAYORA010000014.1:9755-15242 GCA_964406285.1 uncultured Gammaproteobacteria bacterium | reverse complement strand
ATGATCATGGCTCCAATTGTTAAAGACAGAAAAGGGGAATATGGTCAGGTTTTTGAAGATCTAAGAAAAAGGGGATACAAGCAAGTTAGAGTAGACGGACATGTTTTTGATTTATCAGAAGAATTGGTTTTAATAAAAACCAATAAGCATTCAATTGAGGTCATAATCGACAAGATCATGCTAACTGACACAACAGATCGCTCTAGAGTAAGTACAGACGTTGAGCAGGCTCTTAAATTTGGTGAAGGAGAAATAATTTTAGCAGTGATTAAAGACCAGGGATTTGAAATACCTGCTACTCCTAAAAAAATGGAAGATCACCTTTTTTCTATAAAATTTGCGTGTCCAGTTTGCAATATTTCAATTGCAGAAGTTGAGCCACGTATATTTTCCTTTAATACTCCACACGGTGCATGTCCCAACTGCAATGGTCTTGGTTCAATTCTTACGGTTGACCGGGAATTAGTTTTCAATAATAATCTCACAATTTTAGAAGGAGGAATTTTACCTTTCTCAAATCTTTTATCACATGACACATGGTTCACGAGAACATTTAAAACGTTTGCAGAAGCTAACGGAATTCCTGTAAATGTAAGGCTTTCAGAGATTTCAAATGATAAAAAAGATATTTTACTAAAAGGAACAGGAGACAGAGAATATTACGTACACGGAGAAAATAGATGGGGTAAAAATACTACGATTAGCGAAACTTTTCCCGGAGTCTTAGAAGAGCTAAAAAATAGGTATCAAAATACTGATTCTGTTTTCTTTAAATCTCAAATTGAAAAGTTCATGAGATATGAAACATGCCCATCTTGTAATGGTTCAAGACTTAGGAAAGAAGCAATATCAGTAACAATTGATGGAAAATCGATCGTAGATGTATCTGATATGTCTATTGATAAATCTTTAGAATTTATAACCTCACTAAATAACAAAATAAGCGACAGGGAAGAATCAATCGGAAAGCTAATACTTAAAGAAATAAATCAGCGTCTCACATTTCTGAGTGATGTGGGGCTTGATTATCTAACTCTTTCTCGTGGTGCAGAAACATTAGCGGGTGGAGAAGCGCAGAGAATTAGACTTGCATCGCAAATAGGTTCTGGATTAACCGGCGTTTTATATGTTTTAGATGAGCCATCAATTGGACTTCACCAAAAAGATAATAAAAAACTGATTGAAACACTAGTAAAGCTTAAAAATCTTGGAAATACAGTTCTTGTAGTAGAACACGACGAAGAAACGATGGAAGCTTCTGATTATATCGTAGATTTTGGACCCTCTGCGGGAGAAGGTGGAGGACAGATTATATTTGAAGGAACAGTTGACGAGATTAAAAAAGATAAAAATTCTATAACCGGAGCTTATCTTTCTGGAAAGAAAAAAATAAAAGTAGAAAGCGCAAATCCAAATGGCATAAATGATAAATTAATAATTAAGGGAGCTCGGGAACATAATCTAAAAAATATTGACGTAGAATTTCCTCTTGGTAAATTAATAGTTGTAACTGGAGTTTCGGGAAGTGGTAAATCAACACTAATTAATGACATTCTTTACCATGGACTTAAACAGTTAGAGGATCCATTTCACAGAGAAAAACCCGGCGAACACGATAGTATCCAAGGATACGAGAATATAAAACATATTTATTCAATTGACCAGTCTCCAATTGGACGAACTCCAAGAAGTAATCCTGCGACTTATACTGGTGCATTTAATTACATAAGAGATATTTTTGCTAAAACAAAAGACGCAAGACTTAAAGGTTACGGTCCAGGTAGATTTTCTTTTAATGTTAAAGGAGGAAGATGCGAAGCTTGTGAGGGAGAAGGTCAGATTAAAATTGAAATGCAATTCTTACCGGATGTCTATATAACTTGTGAAGTTTGTGAGGGAAAACAATATAACAAAGAAGCTTTAGAAGTATTATTTAATGGAAAAAATATTTCAGAAGTATTAAACATGAGTGTTTTAGAAGCTTCAGGTTTTTTCAATTTTATTACACCGCTTAGCAACAGACTTTTAACATTAAATGATGTAGGACTTTCTTATGTAAAACTTGGCCAACCAGCCCCGACTCTATCTGGTGGAGAAGCGCAAAGGGTAAAACTTGCTTCCGAACTTTCAAAAAGAGGCACACATGCCTTGTACCTTTTAGATGAACCTACTTCTGGGCTTCACTTTGCAGATTTAGAAAAACTTCTTCACGTCCTAAGACGTTTAGTAGATATAGGCAATACTGTAATTGTTATTGAACATAACCTTGATATTATTAAGAACGCAGATTATATAATAGACTTAGGTCCAGATGGAGGAGAACGTGGAGGGAATTTAATAGCCTCTGGAACTCCCGAAGAAATTGCTAAAAATCCCGCTTCATACACCGGGCAATTTTTGAAAAAAGTCTTATCCCGTTAAATCAAGCTTTGCTTCAGTAGAAAATGTAGTTATAATTATTTAACGGGGTCTTTAATGAAAAAAATTCTGCCTATTCTTCTTTTAGCGTTGTTGTTATTTCCACCAAGTATTGCAAATGCTCAGGAAAAATTTTCTACTTTTTATAATGTCACCTATCAGGTAAATGAAAATGAAAAAACTAGGGTCATTATGGATATTGACCTTAGAAATAACACAACAGGTTTTTATGCTGGGAGTTATAAAATTCAGACTGGTTTTGAAAATATTTCTAACATCAAGGCTTCAGATCTAGGCGGGCAATTAAATGTTAAATCTTCGAAAAACGACAAAGGAACAGAGCTATCATTTGATTTCATAGAAAAAATAGTTGGAATTAATAAAACTCAGGAGTTTACTGTTAGCTTTGATTCAGAAGAAATAGCAAAAAATTACGGAAATATTTGGGAAGTAAATATCCCTGGAATTTCAAATCAGGAAGAGTATGCTTCTTTTAATACCTCTCTTGTGGTACCTCCCTCATTTGGCAAACCTTCGATAATAAAGCCTTTTATTCCAAATGCCACGGCTTCTGGAAACACTATAAAGTTTACAAAAAAAGATCTTGGAAAAGCAGGAATTTCTGTAGCATATGGCGAGGCACAAATTTATTCATTTGATTTAACTTATCATTTAAGAAATAGAAATCTTTATCCAATTGTCACCGAAATCGCAATTCCCTCCAACAACAATTACCAGGAAATAAATATCGAAAGTATAATTCCAAAACCTATTGATGTAGTTATGGATTCGGATGGAAATTGGCTTGCGAAATTCAGACTTCTTCCATCAGAGGACTATGACGTAAGAGTCTTAGGAAAAGCAAAAGTTTCCTACAAACCCAAGAAAGAAGTTTTAACTGACAATGAGCGAAAAACATATTTAAAGCCTCAGAAATACTGGGAAGTTAATGATCCGGATATTAAAAAATTAGCGAAAGAATTAAAGACCCCTGAAGCAATTTACCGATACGTTGTAGAAAATTTAAAGTATGATACAGGACGAGTTAAAGAAACCCAGGAAAGAGCAGGAGGCAGGGGAGTACTTTCAAATAAAAACTCTGCAGTCTGTCTAGAGTTTACAGATTTATTTGTAACTCTGGCTAGATCTGCAGGAATCCCAGCTAGAGCAGTTGAAGGATATGCGAATACAAATAATTCTGCCAAAAGACCTTTATCACTTTTGAAAGATGTGTTGCATGCATGGCCCGAGTATTATGATGATGGAAAAAAATCCTGGATAATGGTTGATCCTACTTGGGAAAATACAACTGAAGGAATTGATTATTTTAATGTTTTTGATTTTGATCATTTCACCTTTGCTATAAAGGGCGCAGACAGTGAGTATCCGGTACCGGCTGGGGGATATAAAATTCCCGGACAGAAAAGCACACAAGATGTTAAGGTAACTACCACTGATAAATTTGAGGAGAAACTCCCCACGCTTAGGGCATCTACTAATTTTTCAGAGAAATATATCGCTGGATTTGGAATAAATGGTGAAATTATTATAAGTAATAGTTCAGGAGTTATTTCTCCAAATCAAACGGTTAAAGTTGAATCAGATACACTAAGTCCTAAAATTCAAAATCTTTACTTTGATAAAATTCCTCCATATGGCAGAATTGTAATTCCGGTAAAGTTTGACGCTAAACCTCTTTTGACAAAAGATACAGATACTATTAAAATATCGATCGGTAAAGAAGTAATAGAAAAAAACATTGTCATTTCACCCTTTTACCAACACATTTATTTTATAATAGGAATCTTGGGAGTAACATCAATTGGATTATTCACATTTATCATATCAATCATTATCAGAAAAAGAAGGCGTTTACCTCTTTCATAATAAAGAAGGGGAAGTTATTTATGTGGGAAAAGCTAAAAACCTTCGCAAACGTGTTTCTTCATATTTCCTGAACAAAGATTTAGGAGTTAAAACTCAAGCATTGGTCGAAAAAGTAGACAGAATTGAAACAATGCTTACTGATTCAGAGCTGGAATCACTTCTTCTTGAGGCGAACCTGATTAAAAAATATAATCCGAAATATAACATTAGGCTCACTGATGGAAAAAGCTATATAAGAGCAAAAATTACAATTGGCGAAGAAATACCAAAAGTTTTGGTGGCTAGGCGCGAAGAAGATCCTAAATCAATTTATTTTGGCCCATTTCCTTCTTCCAATGACTTAAAAATAGTATTAAAGATAATTAGACGAATTTTTCCTTACCAGGGAGTAGCAAATCATCCAAAAAGAAATTGTCTCTATTTCCATTTAGGTCTTTGTCCATGTCCCCCTATGTTTACCTCTGATACTCAAACAAAAGAATACAGAAAAAATATTAAATATATCGTTCAATTTTTCCAGGGAGAAACAAAAAAAATTATTAAAGAACTTGAAAAAGAAAGAGATCAGGAAAGCAAAAACGAAAACTTTGAAAAAGCGGCAGCACTTCAGAAAAAAATTGATGCCATAGTTTTAGTTACAACTCCTAGAAAAACTGCATTTGATTACGAAATGAACCCAAATTTAAGAAGTGATATGCGAAACGAGGAATTAGTGGATCTTAAAAAAGCTCTCGTTTCAAATGGTGTAAGTGTAAATAAGCTTGAACGAATAGAGTGCTATGACATCTCAAATATCTCAGGAAAATTTGCGACAGGTTCTATGGTGGTTTTTACCAACGGCGAAAAAGACTCAGGGGAATATAGAAGATTTAAAATTAAAAGACCTCCTGTAGTTGTTCCAAATGATTTTGCCATGATGAGAGAAGTAATTAAAAGAAGACTAACACATGATGAATGGCCATATCCAGATTTAATAATCGTTGATGGAGGGAAAGGACAGATTTCCTCTGCTAGCAAAGCGCTATTTGAAAGTAACATTGAAATCCCTTTAATTGGAATTGCTAAAAGAGAAGAGCTTCTAATTACTACTGACTTTAAAGTTATTAGACTTTCTAAAACCTCTAAAGGATTAACACTTGTAAGAAGAATTAGAGATGAGGCTCACAGATTTGCGATAACTTA
>CAYORA010000014.1:7226-9655 GCA_964406285.1 uncultured Gammaproteobacteria bacterium | reverse complement strand
GTATAGGGGAAGAAGAGAAAGGCTGCTGGCATATCATCAATTAAATATTTTTGGAAATCATCATAAATTTTCTTTCTTTCACTCTGGGAATAAATTTGTCTTCCATCCTCAAGGAGTTTATCAATTCTTAAATTTCTATAATTTGTAATATTGCTTGGTTGCCCTGTATGCCAGAGAGTATATTGGTCTGGGTCTTTAAGAACAGGGAGTTCTCCCAAGAAAATCTGATAACTGGATGGAACTCCCTCAACTCTTTCTATCTCAGTTTCAAATCCAATTTCTTTCCAATATTTAGCAATCTCTTGAGCCAAAGGCTGATACTGTGGTAGAGTTTTTAAATTTAATTTCCCGGCTCTTGAAGCTTGTATATCCTCCAATTGAATCGCAACGTACTCCAAATCTTTTTGAAAATTTTCTGCGGGGTTATTAAACCAATACCCATCTTTATATGGTGTATGCGTTCTTTTTCCATCCTTAAATGCATCCGGCAATGAATAAGCGAGCGCTTTTCTAATTTTCTTATCCGATAAGGTAGAGTCAGAATTATTAAAAAATAAAGTAACTATTTTTGTTTCATTTATATTCTTTGAAATATTAGAATTTTTAAAATTATCCAAGCTAATTCCTCTTTCATAATTCAGATTATTAATATCAACAATTGATGTTACCTCACCTAAAACATATGCATGCTTTAATGCTTCCTGAGTGTCATAAAAAACATATTGAATTTTGTTTTTTTCTTTAGTTGATGAAAGCTCAATACTTCTTATAAAGTCTCCATTTGTTTTTATTTCACCAATTTTATAATTGGATACTCCAATATAGTTTTTCTTAAACACTTTGTAATTTGCTAGGGTTACTAAGAAAGGGGAATATTTATCTTTTAGCTTAAACACTATAACATGCTTTGCAGGTCTTTCAATTTTTACATCCTGAAAATTGTAGTTAATTGACTTTGCATCAAATTCTTTTCCATCTGAAAATGTTATACCTTCTTTTAAATAAAAAATGAAGGTTTTCCCATCATCTTTTACTTCCCAGGATTTTGCAAGATCTGGTTCTACTTCTCCTGATTTAGAAATTTTCGTTAGACCTCTTGAAGCTTTAGCTGCAATTGCTTCAGGTAAATTATTTGGCAAATCTCTTTCATAATAAATCCCTGCAATTCCAACATGCTCATGATTTACAATCGGGAGTCTAGAAATTATAAAATTACGATTTAGAAACAAAAAAAGAATTATGGCAAAACCAAATACAAAAGATGCGAGGATCGTCTTTCCCCATTTTTTTATGTAGGCTCTAAGAAGCCAAAAAATGAGTCTTTTTCTCTTTAAAAAAATCATAACGACTTTAGGGGATTAGAAGTAATATTGAGAAAATTGCAAAAACTATAGCAAGAACTATAGTTAAATAAACTAGAAGTTTTTCAACACTTCTTCTGCTTCTGAAAGTTTCTCCACTTCCACCAAAACTTGCGGAAAGCCCTGAGCCTGAAACCTGCATTAGAATTACTCCTATTAGAAGAACTGCGACTATTGCTTCAAGAATTGTCAAAATCATAAGGGTATTATAGCAAATTAATCTTTAGTGAGCCACTTGAAGAAATTTATTATTAAAGCTAAAACTGCAGCTGAAACTATAAAAGCTGTGAGCGTATTAAACTTAATCATTGGAACTATAAATCCGGCCCATGAAAATCCATTAAATGTAAAAGCCGAGACAGTGACATTCGGAGCAAATATAGTAAGAAGATATAAAAGTATGGCGTTAGTTATAAAAGAGAAAAGTCCGAGGGTTACCATATTTAATGGAAGAGAAAAGATATTTATGATAGGTTTTACAATCATGTTAAGAACCGTGAGAATTATGCCGGCTGCTATTAAAGTTTGATAACCTCCAGTTATTTTTACTCCTGACACAAACTCAGTTAAGACGAAAAGAGAAATCGAATTAAATGTAATATTTTTTACTATTCCCCGCATACCTAAAGCGTAGCAAATTAGACTTGAAATGAAAAGCCTGCAAGCGTATTATAGGTAGAATTATGGATTCAGTTAAATGTCCTCATTGCGGGCAGCAGGTAGAACTATCAGAAGCAATTGTTCATGAACTTCAAGCTCAGGTTAGAGATGAAGAAAGTAAAAAACTTAAAGCTCAATTCGAAGAAGAAAAAGCTAAAGAAAAACTCGAGAACGAGAAAAAACTTCGCGAAGAATTTGAAAAAGAAGCAAAACAAACAAATGTTGCCTTAGAGCTAGCAAAAAAGAAACAAGAAGAACTTCTTGAGAAGCTTGAAAAAGAACACGAAGAGCGAGAAAAAGCTGAAGAAAAAATAAAAGCCGAAGCAATTAAAATAGCACAAAAACAGGCTGAAGAAGCCCAAAGCTTAAAACTTAAAGAAAAAGATATTCAGATGGATCAAATTAAAA
>CAYORA010000014.1:0-7126 GCA_964406285.1 uncultured Gammaproteobacteria bacterium | reverse complement strand
CTTAGCATTTGTAGATATGTAAGGTTTTTAATAACAAGTGTTGCTAACGCCAAATCATCAATTAGTCACACTGAAGAAGAGTGGGGGATGATTCGTGATTATATGATGAGTGACAATTTTAAGCATAGAATGCAACTTCATTTTGACAGCATTAAGACTTTAAGAGAATCTTTGGAGGCAGATAAAAGAGCTACCACTTTAAGATGGAAAAAACAGGAAGTTCAAATAAATAAACTTGATATGAATACCACAAATTTCTATGGAGAACTGAAAGCAATTGTCTCAAATTTGCCGGAACTTGAAGAAATAGAAACTCCACTTCTGCCTGATGAAAATTCTGACCAGACCAACATTTACTGAAGAAATAATTTCCTGGACTCAGGGAATAGAGAACGTAATTGGGCTAGATGAAGTAGGGCGTGGTGCTTTTGCAGGACCAATTGTCGCGGCCGGGGTTATTTTTAAACCAAATTTTGAGCATGAATTTCTCGAAAAAGTAAATGATTCGAAGCTTCTTAAACCTAAAATCCGAGAAGAACTTTCAGAATTAATTAAAGCAAATTCTGTATGGTCGATAGAATCTGTTGATTTAGATTTTATAAATAATTTTGGTATTGGGAAAGCTAACTTTGAGGTTTTCAGAAAAGTTTTAGACAAACTTTTAGCTAATCTCCCGAATCATTTTATTCTGGTTGATGGATTTGATCTTAAAATTCCAAAACAAAAAGCCATAATAAAAGGAGACCAGAAATCTTTATCAATTGCTGCAGCGTCAATAATCGCTAAAGTCCACAGAGATAATTTAATGAGAGAAGCAGGAAAATTATATCCAGAATATTTATTCGAACAAAACAAAGGATATGGGACTCTAGCACACAGAGTCGCAATTAAAAATTTCGGAATTTCCAACTTCCATAGAATAGATTTCTGTAATTAAGGCGCACACAATTGACTTCCCAGCCTCAACCTGTTACTATCACGCCTTATGGCTGAAAGAGCAATTTCAATTCCTAATAATCTAAGACATGTAGACCTAGAGCAAAGACCAGCAAGTGAAGTAGTAGTAACTGGTTTTGCAATGAGAACTCGCTTTGGAAATACCACTGAGACAATTGCAGCAAGAGAAAGAGGAGATAATGCAATAATTCTTTTTGAGGGTGACACCGGAAATGAAAACGTTCATGTTGCGTCACCACTCCCATCAGAATTTGATCCTTTTGAAGGATTGGGTCTTGGAAAAGAAGCTAAATGGTTTTCGCCATTTACAGCTCTTCAACTATCCATCGTAAGACAGGCAACAGAAATGGCTGGACTTTTAGGACCTGACGGAAAAGTTGATTCTATTGATCCATTAAAATTTGGTATTTTTGGATATTCTGGTATAGGCACCTCTTTAGAATTTATTAGAATTAACGATATAGTAAGAAGAAATGAAGCTGTAAGAGAAGGAATAAGAAGCGGAACGCTTCCAGCAGGAACAAGACAAGAAAATGTAAAAGTTTCAGATCCATTCAAAGGTTTTCCAGAACAATCAAATGGTAGAGTAGCTGAAACGCTAGGATTAAAAGGAAAAGGAAATTACGGATCTCAAGCTTGTGCATCGGGTGCTGCAGCTTTTGTTGAAGGAGTGGATAGTATTCTTTCTGGAAAGAATACAGCTGCTATTGTAGGAGCAACAGAGACAGTATTACAGTACTATCCGCAATTAGCATTTGCTTCTTTTGATGCAATTGGAGCACTATCCCATAGCGAGGATCCAAACTATGCAAGTAGACCCTTAGATACAAACAGAGACGGGTTTGTTATGGCTGAAGGATCAGCATATTTGGTACTAGAAAGCGCAGAAAGTGCACATAAAAGAGGGGCTAAAGTTTACGCTAGAGTTGCTGGAGCTGAAACAGGAATGGACGGACATGAAAAAACCAGATCAGATCAGGATAGAGTGGCAGCACTAATTGCTTCTACGGTAAAGACTCCAGATAACAACTTAATTCTTCCAGATGTTTGGTATCTTCATGCTACCTCAACCCCTGTTGGAGACCAAAGCGAGATAACTGCTGGTAGGAATGTTTATGGAGATCATATTAATAAGATTGCTATGGTTGCAAATAAATCTGCATTTGGTCATATACTTGGTGCAGCAGGAGCAGTTAGTTTAGTTGAAGCTGTTTCAGCGCTTTCATCTGGAGTAGTAGCACCTACAATTAACTTAAGAGAAAGAGACGAAGCATTCAAGGATTTAGATGTTGTAGAATCCGCAAGAAAACTTGATCCTCGAAATGCATTAGTTACTTCAAGTGGCTTTGGAGGACATAACGCAGCAATTCTTTTAAGAAGATAGTTTTTGTTAGATCAGCCTACAAAAATCCAGATAATTAACCCAAGACAATCTACTGTATAATTATCTTTGTAGTCGAAAGGGGGTGAATTAAATGGTAAAACTAAATCCTTACATGCATTTTAAAGATGAAAGTCGTAATGCTATGGAATTTTACAAATCTGTCTTTGGAGGAGATCTTGTCATAAGCACTTTCAAGGAGGGAATGAATATGGAAGGACCTGATGCTGATAAAATCATGCATGCGCAGCTCGTGATTGGTCCAGAAATGACGCTTATGGCATCTGACACACCACCTGGCATGGAAATTAATCCAGGCGCTACAGTTACTATAACTTTAAGCGGAGATTCAAGCGATGAAGAAAAGCTAAAAAGCTACTGGGAAGGCCTTTCAGAAGGAGCAAATATAACAGTTCCTTTAGACAAAGCTCAGTGGGGCGATACATTCGGAATGCTTACAGACAAATTCGGGATCGAATGGATGGTAAACATTGGAGCCCAGAAATAATAATTTCTAGAGGCGAAATTCTTAAAAGCTCACAATGTGAGCTTTTTTGATGAAAATCCACTTTCCTTGAGTAAAATATAGGCTTTTGATAAAATTAACGCGTGCGTCTGTAGCTCAATGGATAGAGCACTTCGCTTCGGACGAAGGGGTTGCGGGTTCGACTCCTGCCAGACGCGCCACAGATGAACTGGTACGTTTACATTTTAGAGTGCAAGGATAAATCCTTATATACTGGAATAACAAATAATTTAGAAAAAAGGATCCAGACTCATAACTCTAAAAGGGGTTCAAAGTCACTTTTAGGGAAATTACCAGTGAAATTAGTGTATAATGAAACGCTAATTGACAGATCTGAAGCTTCTATAAGAGAAGCCCAGATAAAAAAATTAACAAGAAGTGAGAAAATAAAGTTAATAATGGGCCGCTAGCTCAACGGTAGAGCAATTCCCTCTTAAGGAATCGGTTACAGGTTCAAATCCTGTGCGGCTCACAAGTAAATATAATTTGATACAATAAAAATTATGGAAGAAGTTTCACGAGGTTTTAGACGGTTTAAGAAATCAGTAAAAGAATTTCATACCAAAAAACCTCACATTGAGTTCTTCACAGCTCTTCTGACTATTCCTGTGCTATTAACAGTAATTATTCTTAATCTTAATAACTTAAGAGAGGACGATAAAAAAGACCAACCAAAAAATGAAACTATAGTTATTACCCAGAGTGCACCAGAGAAAGAAGAAATAATAATAACAAGCGAGGCATGTGAACCAGGGATAGGGGACATTAGCATAGTCAATCCTGAGGAAGATGATGAAGTTACCGGAAATCCAGTTTCAGTAGATATTGTTTATGAGCCAGAAGGTTTTTGTGAAGTAGTTTGGTCATATAGAATTAATAATGGCTCATGGTCTTCATATGATGACCGCTCAATTGCTTTATATAATCTTCCAAATGGAGACATAAAATTTGATCTAAGAGTAAAAAGCGTTGTAAATACCTCGCAAAAAACATTAACAAGAAACTTTAACTATTCAGGAGGATCAGTTAGCCTTACTCCAACTACCACACCAAGTCCAACTCCATAGTCATTGGCAACAGAAAGCAGTTCAGATATAATTTAAATGTGAGAAATTCGCAGCTTATTTCTTGGGGAAAGTTTTTAATTGGTTGGCCTCTTTCAGTAATCTCCCTGTTCTTTATTTTTAAAATTGTCATCGATAAAAGCTCTAAGTTAAATATTAGCCTAAATGAAATTAATTTCTTTTATATATTTTTGGCACTAATAACATTTTTTATTTATTATCTCTTAAGAAGCTTTTTATGGTCGACGCTTTTAAGAGAAAAAGGACATAGTGTAAGTTTTAAGAAAAACACGTATCTTTTTACTTTTTCTGAACTAAAAAGATATGCACCGGGAAACATTTGGTCTTTTTTAGGACGAGCGCACCAGTTCACAAAAATTGGAATTCCCAAAAAGACTGTAAGCATTGCTATTATCTCTGATATACAGCTTGTAATAATTGGCAGTGTTCTTGCTTCTATTCCTGCGATTTATTGGCTTTTAGATTCTCCAAAAGATTTACAAACTAAAATCTTTGCTCTCCTTCCTCTTTCCTTCATTACAGTTATCGTTTATTTTCTAGCCACAGCATTTTTATATAAGAAGTCTGAGGGTGGCAAATTCATAAACTCTTTATTCTTACCTGGATATGATAATAATTCTAAAATTAAACTTATATTAGTATCCCTAGCAACCTACTTTATTTTCGGAGTAGGGAATTACTTTGCAATGCTTTCAGTTCATTTTTTAGATTTTTCTAACCTTATCTATCTTTCGTCATTTTTTACATTCTCACTTTTACTTGGCTACCTTTCATTCATTACCCCGATGGGTCTTGGCGTAAGAGAAGGAGTTGCCACATTAGGACTAATGAAAATTATGAGCGTTATTGATGCTGGTTTTATTTCACTTTTTACCCGCATCGTTTTAATTATTTCAGAACTAACATTTTTAGTTTTAGTATTGATATGGGAAAAATTACCTTTAAAAAAATAAAATATCACTGGCAGGAAATTTCGGTTGTAATTTTCGCTTTTATTTATTCCGTATATTTCAATATTGCGAGCTTTCTTAGGTATGATAATTACTATACAGGTAGATTCGATCTGGGAAATATGGCTCAGACTGTCTGGAATACTACTCAAGGAAATATATTTACTCTAACTGATCCGAATGGAACTCGCGAGGTGTCGCGTCTCGCATTTCATGCCGATTTTATCTTAGTTCTTATTTCTCCTTTTTACGCATTGTGGCAAGATCCACGAATGCTTCTTTTTATCCAAACTTTAGTTCTTTCACTTGGAGGAATTTTCGTATATCTCATCACAAGACATGTCTTAGAAAACCGCACATTAGCAGTTGTCCTATCTGTCTGCTATTTCTTAAATCCCGCTGTCCAATATACAAATCTTTATGATTTTCATTCAGTTACACTTGCTACTACATTTCTTTTAGGTGCTTTCTATTTTATACAGAAGAAATATTTCTCCCTCACTCTCATTTTTTTAATTCTTGCTGGGATTACGAAAGAACAAGTTTGGTTCATAAATGCTCTTTTTGGTCTTTATATTTTAGCTATAGCCAAACAAAGAAAACTGGGTTTTTTTATTTTTATAACCTCAGCATTTTTGTTTTACTATCTTATTTGGCATGCGATTCCAGCCTCTTTAGGAAGTGCGCATTTCGCTTTAGAATATTATTCTGATTTTGGTAGCTCACCTGGAGACATAATTAAGAATATTTTTCTTAATCCCGTCCAGACTTTCCAAACACTACTTTTACCTGATAGAATCGGCTACCTAAAACAACTATTTTTACCTCTTGGGTATCTTTCTTTCCTTGCGCCTCTATACTTAATTTTCGCAGGCCCTGATCTGGGAATAAACTTGCTTAGTACCAATCCAACACTTCATCAAATTTATTATCAATATTCTTCTACGGTTACACCTTTTATTTTTATTTCAGCCGTATTTGCAATTAAATACATTAAAAAATACATTCCAGAGATGCCTTATATGGCGTTTGGTTTTTTAATTCTTATAACTACACTTATCAGCGCTCGCACGTTTGGCCCGCTTCCAGGTGCATTAAAACCAAATTTAGATATGTTCCTAAAACCTCTTCCTATTCGCACCTTGGTAGATGAACAAATAAGGGAGATTCCAGAACATGAATCAGTAAGCGCTTCAAATAATTTAGGCTCGCATCTTTCTCACAGGAAAAATATTTATGTTGTCCCTTATGGAATCGCTAATGCTGATAAGGTTTTATTTTTGATCACTAAATCTGCAAATGAATATGAATTAAAAGCATTGGAAAATATTAAAAAAGATCGAGATTTTATACTTATATTTAATAAAGATAATTTTTATATTTTCAAAAGAATAAGTTCCTGATAATATATTTCTATGCCCAAAGTTATTAAAGCCAATGGTGAAAGCGAAGATTTTTCAGAAAAAAAATTAATCGACTCTATAAGACGCGCTGGAATTCCCGAGAACCTACAGGCAGAGGTAGTAGAGCATGTAAAATCAAATCTCTACGATAATATTCCAACTCATGAAATCTATTATCATCTGGAAGAGTATCTGGGTCATACTAAAAGCCCCTATTATAAAAATAAATATTCTTTAAAACGCGCACTTATGGATCTTGGCCCAACTGGTTTTCCGTTTGAAGCATATGTAGCAGAAGTTTTAAAAAAAGAAGGCTACGAAACCATAGTGGGAGAAGTTCTGATGGGTAAATGCGTAAACCATGAGGTTGACATTATCGCTCAAAACGCTACTGAAAAAATCATGGTTGAGTGTAAATTCCATAATCGTCCTGGGTCTCGCTCTGATATTCAGGTAGCTCTTTATACAAAGGCTAGATTTGATGACCTTAAGGTTAAACACGGATTTACAAAAGTCATGTTAGTTACTAACACAAAAATAACAGTGGATGCTCTGGCATATTCTGATTGCGAAAGTGTTAAGATTTTAAGCTGGGAACATCCAGAAGGGGAGAGTCTTAGAGAAAAAGTAGAAAAGCATAAGCTCTATCCTATAACTTCTTTATCTTTTTTAAGCATGCCCCAAAAGCAGGAATTACTCGCTAAAAATATAGTTTTAGTAAAAGATATTTGCGACAATCCCCAGATAATAAATCAAATTTCTATTCCAATAAATAAAAGGGATGAAGTTTTGGACGAAGCCAAACGCGTCTGCATGATCTAAAC
>CAYORA010000013.1:0-20083 GCA_964406285.1 uncultured Gammaproteobacteria bacterium | reverse complement strand
TGGGCAAATCCTGATGCAGCCTCTACTGTTACAGCTGCAGCGCCTGTAGCTGAATCTCCTGCTCCTACATTTACTCCTGGAGGCGAACCAACTGCAGCTACTACTGCAGAACCAGTAATAGCTCCCACTTCTGAAACTGTTGCGACAATAACACCTGAGCCAGTAGCTCCTGTCGCTTCAGAGCCCACAGCTGGAGTAACACCTGAACCAGTAGCTGCGGCAGCTTCACCAGTTGAACCAGCACCTGCTGTCACTCCGGAACCAGTTGCGACACCTACTTCATTAGACACATTAGCAACTCCAGCAGCGGCTCCCGCATCAGAGCCTACCCCTACTCCAGCTGCAGCTGTAGAACCTACAGTATCGCCTGTTTGGACTTCTAATGCTTCACCAGCGCAACCCATTACCGCAGTTGAACCGGACATGAGACCTTCATCTGCACCATCAGTAGAACCTGTAACACCAGCTGCAAAACCTGAAGACGTAGGAGTCGCTACTACCGAAACAGCAGAGGAACCTCCTCTGTTTAGAAAAGTGGCAGATGGAGATTTAATTAGATATGAATTTACTCCGGAAGGAAGAGATAAGATCAAGGGTGCATTTACAAAAGCTATTGAAGAAGGTACATTTGATAATATTTTAGGTCCGCTTATGGATATATCTGAATTTTCAAAACTCGACACTTCAGCCCCAGCAACAACTGATACTCAAGGCTCGCATGAACCAATCCCCCTCACTACAACTCCTATCGATACCAGTCCAAATTCAACAGCAATTCCTACGACGCCCGCTACTCCACCAGACTGGAGTAATCCAGGTGGACCTGGACCTTTAAGCAGTTAATAACCTATTGCAATTTCCTTCTTTCAAATTTAAAATATAAAAATGCAAAAAAAGAATCACAACCCTTCCGAAACCTCTTCCAACTGGCAAAATGAAATCAAAAAACAAGAAAGAAACGATCTCTTAAAAAAACTTGCAATGTGGGGCGCGATAATTGGAGTATCAATTCTTGGTCTCGCAGGATTAGTATTAATTGCAGATAAAAGCACATCTACTACTGAAATTCCTGTAGAAAATGCTAATCTCCCAAAAATGACTGAAGATGACATAGTTGTTGGAGATAGAAATGCCCAGGTAACAATTACTGAATATGCAGACCTTCAATGCCCTGCCTGTGCAGCTGTAAATCCACTTACAAATCGCGTTCTTGAAGAATATAGTGGAAAAATAAAATTAGTTTATAGATTCTTCCCTCTTCGTGGAATTCATAAAAACGCATTAATTTCGGGCCAAGCTGCATACGCAGCGCATAAATTAGGTAAATTTACAGAAATGAAAGATCTTCTGTATTCAAATCAAATTGATTGGGAAAGCCAAGGAGATCCAAAAGAGATCTTCGAAGGTTATGCTAGTTCAATTGGGCTAAATGTCGAAGAATTTAGAACTATTATGAACAGTGAGGAGGCAAAAAAAGCAGTTGAAGACGACGAGAAAGAAGCAATTGGACTTGGACTTAACTCTACCCCAAGCTTTTTCATAGGAAATAAGCAATTTAGTGTTTCAAATTACGATGATTTAAAAAAGTTAGTTGATGAAGAACTTAAAAACTCAGGCGCAAAGCCTACCACCAAACCCCTACAGTAGCTTATGGCAAATGGCTAACTACTTATTGTTACGAGAAACTATACGCTATATGCTATAACCTATACGCTAACTTAGCTTTCGTCTGGGAGATAAACGTGGCCGTGTTCTGTTTTAACCCAATCAAATATTTCATCTGGATTAAACATTAGCCCTTTTTCCTTATCAGCTGCTTCTTTATTTTCTGAAGCATGGATTAAATTATATTGCTGGCTCATTCCGAAATCTCCCCTTATGGTTCCTGGTTCTGCTGCGCGGGACTTAGTAACTCCTGTCATTTTTCTAATCGTCTCAATTGCCTCATATCCCTCCCAAAGCATAGCAACCACTGGATATGATTTCATGTAATCACGAAGGCCTGGGAAAAAAGGCTTATCTTTGTGATGAACATACCACTCTTCAAGAAGCTGGGTATCCAATGAGATCATTTTAATTCCAACTAACTTAAGTCCTTTTCGCTCAAATCTGTGAATCACTTCACCGATTAGACCTCTTTGAACTCCGTCTGGTTTTACAATTACTACTGATTGTTCCATATCTCAATTATATAATAAGAATTCCTAAAGCGAAAGAAGCTTTTCAAACTTAACTTTACTTGTGAAATCCCCAATTAAAGCTAAGTTAAGAGTTTTTTCTGTAATATATTTCTTTGCTACTTTCATTACTTCAGCTTCAGTTACTTTATCAATCTTCTTAAGAACCTCATCGGGATTTAGAATTTTCTTCTCTAAAATATCCTGCGTTGAGTAAAAAATCGAAGCTGATCTACTATCCTCAAGCTCCAACACTACATGGCCCTTAATATTTTCTTTAGCCTTTTTAAGCTCATCTTTGGTAATTGGCTTTTTACCATCTCTTAGATCTTTAAGCTCAGAAATGATAACCTCAACTGCCTCATGCGCTCTCTTAGGATCAACTCCAGAGTTTACAGTTAACGAGCCTGCATCCATATACTGCTCTGAGCTTGCTCTAACATAATATGCAAGTCCTCTTTTTTCTCTTACTTCTGAAAATAATCGAGACGACATTCCCCCACCTAAAATATTTGCCAAAACCCAAAGCGGATATTTCTCAGGTGAATCAATTGGAATTGTCCTAAATCCTAAGGCTAAATGAGCTTGTTCTGTCTTTTTGTTTTTAATTAATATCTGAGGTTTTTTCTGAGCCTCTTTAATCTTCAAAAATTTTCCCGTTTTAAAGGGTCTCATGTTAGAAAAGTATTTATGCACCATATCCTCTGACTTTTTTACATCAATTCCCCCAGCTAAAACCACAGTCATATTTGATGGACTATAATATTTTTGAAGATAATCCATAAAATCTTCGCGAGTTATACTTCTAATAATTTCCTTTTCTCCTGCTATATCCCAACCAAGAGGCGTATCTCCGTAAAGCAGCCTTTCATAGATATCTCCGATTTTTCTCATTGGAGTATCTTCGTATAAATTAATTTCCTCAATGATTACCCCCTTCTCTTTTTCAATTTCTCCTGGATCAAGAAGTGAATTTTGGATCATGTCAGAAAGCAAATCTAGACATATTTCGATATTGTTTTTAGCTGCTTTGATATAGTAACCGGTGTATTCCTTATTAGTAAAAGCATTAAATTCTCCGCCAATGCCATCAATAAGTCCTGCGATATCCATAAATGTCGGACGAGTTCTTGTTCCCTTAAATGCCATGTGCTCTAAGAAATGAGAAATACCATTATTCTTTTTATTTTCATATCTTGACCCAGCTCCGACCATTACTAGGGCTGTTGCTGACTCAAAAGATGGCATTGGAACTGTAATAACTCGAAGTCCATTTGGGAGAGTTTTTTTATTATATTTCATTTATTATTTTGGACAGGAAAAATCTAGCGGTTACTAATCATGGATCATATCAAATTTTCCTGGGCGCTTCAATTCCTAAAAGATAAAGTCCACTTTTTAATACTTGACCGACGACATTAATTACTGCCATTTTTTCATTCTCATTATCACTTCCTATTACTTTTTCTTTTTCATAAAAATGGTTAAAGTTTTGGGCCAAAACATAAAGATAATTAGTTAAAATATTTGGTGAAAAACTCCTGGATGAGTCTTTTATAACCATTTCAAATTGGCAGACAATTCTAAGAAGTGCTACCAATTCTGGCTGTATTTTTTCACGAAGATTAGCCTCGAAATCCTTATTTGACGCTTTTTCCAATAAGCTCTGTGTTCTAGCATACGAGTAGAGCATATATGGCCCAGAATTACCCTCAATTTGGATAGATTCATCAATAGAAAATGAAATATTTGATTCTCGTGAAAACTTTAACATCGCCCATTTCACAGATGCTACCGTAAGACTCCTTAATACATCACTTGGGACCTCTTTAAAACCCTCTTTTAGTCTTTTCTCCACTTCCTCAATAAGCCAAAAAGCTGAAACAATATTTCCAGTACGTGACGACATTTTTCCCTCTTTAAGATTTATAAATCCATATGATAAATGTGTGGTTTTTGTAGAAATATTTTCATCAACTAACGACATTGCTTTTAATAAAACTTTGAAATATTCCGTCTGTTCATTTGCTGTCATTATTATAGATTTGGCATTTGGAAAATCTTCACTTTTCATAACAGCAAGTCCCAAGTCTTTTCCTTCATAGGTAACATTTTTTTCTTTAGTAATGAAAACTCTTGTATGAAGTCCATAGTCTTCTCCTCTAAAAATAATCGCGCCTTCATCATCTTTGAAAACTTTCCCGACATTTTTTTCTACCACTTCTTTTCCAACTGGCGCCGTTTCGCTTTCAAAATAATATTTCTTATATTTAACCCCTAAATTTTTATAAAGTTCTTCGAAATAATCCAACGACCACTTTCTCCCATTTTCCCAAATTTCGATCACTTGCGGATCCTTTTGATACACTTTGATATTAATTTCGGTAATCTCTTTTTTAGCATTTTCGTCTTCATCGAATGCCTTTGCTCCACTCGCATAACATCTGCCTAAATATTTCGCCCTCTCTTCTAAATCTCTATTTTTAAATTCCTCAAAATCCTTCGAGCCTATAATTCCCCAAATGCATTTAGCCACATGCATCCCCACATCACCCTCATAATTTGCGCGAATAATTTCATACCCCTGAGACTCCAATAGTCTTGCTAAAGATTCTCCTAGTACTAGATTTCTGACGTGGCCCAAATGAGGCTCTTTAAATGGATTAAGATCTCCAAATTCCAGGATCAATTCTTCGTCTTTGTCAGCCTTTTGTGGCTTTAAGATCTTCAAACTCTGAGCTATGATCTCAGAATCTGATAAATAAAAATTTATAAACCCAGGCTTAATAACTTCAATTTTTTTAAATTTTAAGGCTATTTGTGTTTTTTCAAGCTCAGTCTTTATCTTTTCAGCCATTTCTATTGGATTTCCGCCCAATCTCATGGCTATATTCGTAGAAAGATCGCCTTTTGATAAATCTGTAGGCACATCTACTTTTATTTCAACGCTTTTATCGCTTAATCCAGCTGTGATTTTTTGAATTTCACTAATTAATTCTCCTCGTAATTCCATAAGAGAATTGTAGCACAGAAAATTCAAATCGTATTCTTACAGTTCCTTAATACCAGATTAACTGCTTAAACGTAGAATTGCTTGATGTTAAGTGGTAATAAAATCTTCATAGATCCTACAGACATCCGTGATTATCCTACAGAGCCAACTCATATTGACCGGAAAGCTATTAAGGCTGATTTAGAAGAAAAAGCAAAACCTGAGGCTGAGAAAAAAGAAGGAGCCCAGGAAACGCCAAAAGAAAATAAAGAAGAAAATGAAGCTAAGCCGGAAGAAAAACCTCTTGAAAGACCTAAAAACCTAGAAAATGATCCTAAAAATAAAACCAAACTTGATGGATTAGTGGATAAAACTGACCATGTGTTTTTAAAAGTAAGCAATATAGTGCCTATTCTTACCACGGACGTAGTTATTGACCCTTCAAAAGTAAGCGTAGTTTACAGACCCTTCCCCTTCTCTGAACGTATACATTCAATCTCTGTAAAGGATATTACTGACGTATACATAGAAACAGTGCCGCTATTTGCTACCTTAAACATAGTGGATACAGGATTTGTAGAAAATCTTGTAAAAATTACTTGGCTGGCCAAGAAAGATGCAGAAAAGGCCAGAAGAATTATATCTGGACTCATGCAAGCCAACAAAGAAGCTATTGATCTTAAGCTCGTCCAAGATAAGGCACTTGGGAAAAAACTTGAAGAAATTGGAAAAGTAAGAGATAGCAAAACCACAGTTTCAAACTCAGCCTCAATTAAGTAAATTCAAAGCTATTGCTTTTTTAATTTTCTAGTACTACCATATAGTTAATAATGAAAATATTAATGGTTGATGATGATGAAGCATTATTAACCGTTTTCGCAACAACCTTAAAAAAACATGGCTATGAAGTCATAACTGCATCTAATGGTCAGCAGGGGCTTGAGAAAGCAAAAAATGAAAAGCCGGATTTTATCTTCTTAGATCAAGTTCTCCCCGATATCCAGGGAAATGAAGTTCTTAAAACATTAAAAGATGATCTAGCTACAAAAATGATCCCAGTTGCCATGCTCTCTAATTTCGGCCAGAATGAATTAATCCAAAAAGCCATAAACACAGGAGCAGCAGATTACATACTTAAATACCTCATAGAACCAGATGATTTAGATTTAAAAATAAGAGATTTAACCAAGGCGGCGCAAACACAACCAGATAGAGAACAACCTCTCTAAGTTCTATGATTACTGCCACTGCCCTCTTTTTAATAATTACAGGAGTTTCTGTTGGAATTTCCCTTTTGGTATTATTCAAATCTAGATTTGACTCTTCAAAGCTGAAAGACATATCAGATCAGGAAAAAAACAAAATTTTAAGCATTATAAGTAGCCTAAATGACGGCGTTATTGTTTTAGACGATAAACTAAATTCCTGGGCAATTAATGATTCTGCTAGATCTTTCTTGGGAATAACTAAAGAATCTCCTACATTTGAAGACATCTCCCTTTCTTTTACCCAGGAGATGAATATATCAGAAAAAATTAAAGAAGTTATGCAGTTCGACAGGATCACAACTCTTCACGAGGTAATGATTAATGGTAAAACTTTCCAAGTTTTCATAAATCCTATCGGTGGAAAAAATAAAACCCCCATTACAGGAGTCTCAATTTTACTTCAAGATATAACTGAAGAAAAATCTATCGAGAAAACTAAGGAAGAATTCTCACACTCAGTAGTTCACGAACTCAGAGCTCCCGTAACAGCTATAAAAGATAGTGCCTCTTTAATGCTTGCAGATGGGCTAAGCGAGGAAGATGAAAAGAAAATGCTAAATTTAATTCATGACCAATCAAAAAAGCTATTAACTCAAATATCCAGTATTCTTGACGCTGCAAAAGTTGAAGGAGGAAAACTTATTTTAACTAAAACACCCAATGATATGGGAAAAGTGGTTCAAGACGAAGTATCTCTTTTCCTACCTGAAGCTAAGAAAAAGAATATCACGCTAGTTGCAGAAGTGGGAAATAATTTGCCAATGATCTCTTTTGACAGCATCAGAATCGCTCAAGCTATGACAAACATAATCTCAAATAGCCTTAAGTATACAAATGAAAATGGCATAATAAAAGTTACTGTCGATGCGGATGATGAATACGAGAGTACAAAAACCCAAGGATATATAGTTATAACAGTAGCTGATAATGGAATCGGAATTCCTCCCGAAAAGCAGAGCTTGTTGTTTACTAAGTTTGGACAGTTTAATTCTAACGCAAGCAAAGAATCCCAAAAATCCAGCAGCGGACTAGGTCTTTATATCACTAAGGGAATAATAGATGCTCATGGAGGAACCATACACATTGATTCGACTGTGGGAAAAGGAACCACCACTACAATTAAACTCCCAGTTAACTCCTAAAAGATCTCAATTTTTATTTTTTAAAAAATATATCTTTCCATCACTTATTATTTCTATATCCCCCATTTCATCCGTACGAAGAATTTTAACATTACTAAATTTAAGCAAATTTAAACTCTCTTTAGCAGGATGGCCATAACTATTTCCAGCACCTGAGGAAATTACAGCGACCTCTGGTCTAATGATTGAAAGAAAATAATCACTCATTCCAGTTCTAGACCCATGATGAGGGACTTTCAGAATATTTATCGAACGGGCTGAATTCGCAATCTGATCCATAACCCCTGATCCAGCGTCACCTGTAAAAAGAGCGGAAAAAGCACCATATTCAAGAAGCTGAATAACTGAAACTTCGTTCAAGCGTAGATTTGCTCTGTTTTGATCTATTTGAGAAATTTCTCTCAGGCTCGGCCATAAAATATTAAGCGAAAACCCGTCACCATCCGAAATCCTATCTCCCGAGTGTAAATATTTAGCACTCAGTTTTTTCTTTGCTAAATTAGCCTCAAGGCGTTTAAAAACATCTGTCCTTCCCGGAACAGATTCAGTATAAAAACTAGATACATTATATCGCTCAACCACCGAGATCAAGCCTGTGGAATGATCAGCATCCGGATGAGTCATTATTACCATGTCTAGGCTCCTATCCCAGAAAGGCATGTGCCTACCCAGACACCCTAACACCTTTTCATCTGGACCACCATCGATCAATATGTCAGCCTGCTGAGCCGTACGAATAAAAATTGCATCTCCCTGACCCACGTCACAGAAAACCACATGCAGATTATTATCATTGTATTTAAAAAATGCGAAAATAACTAGAAACATTAATATTATCAAGGCTGTGGAAAATATGAAAACAGCTCTTTTCATTCTTTTTTCTTAATATAACTAATCAGTGAGGCTAGAATTAAATAGTAACCAATAATTACAGGAGCAGGAATACTTAAAACACTCATTCCTCCGGTAAATCTTGAAGATAGATCAATTGTTTTTTCGAAATAAAGCAAAAAAGGAATACTTAAATACGATAAAAGGTAACCTAATGGATCAAATATTAAACCCGCTATTCCTGATACTCCGCCTATTATCATGATAACAGGCACTGTCCAAAGAACTAAAGCATTCACTAAGACTGAAATTAAAGAATAAGAACCAAAATTAAGTAACAGAATCGGTAAAGTAAATATCTGTGCTGAAATAGTCGTAGCTAAATCATCGCCAATAAATGATTTTTCTATTACTTTCTTATACCTGTGTTTTATGAAAAACAAGGGTCGCAAGTAAATTAAACCTAACGTAGCCATAAATGAAAGCTGAAATCCAATATCATAAATGAGGCTAGGATTTTTAAATAGCATCAAAAATGCAGCGATAAATAAACCTAAAAATGAACTATTCTGCCTTCCGGTAAATTGAGCTGCAAATACTAAAATTCCCATTATTGAAGCTCTAACGATCGAAGGCTCTAATCCAGCCATAAAAGCATAAAAAACTATACCCAGCATTGTTAAAACTAAAGCTAATTGTCTTTTTAAAAACAGAGCAAACAGGCTCATTAAGAATCCCCCTACCATCGTAATATTCATTCCCGAGGCTGCAATAACATGAAGAAGCCCAGTTTTTTCCAGCCTATCATGAAAATCTTGAGGCATTTCCTGTTTTATACCGAAAGTTATACCAAGCACCAAGGCTGAATATTTTGGCTCAAGACTCGAATTAAAAAGATTAATGATATCTTCTCTTACTTTCAGTATCAAATTTGAATCAACTCCCCTCTCTATCAATTCAAACTCAGGATAATTTATAGAAGCCACCTTATTCCCATTATCGACCTCAAAGTATTTTATTTTACCCTCAACCTTTAACGTATCTCCATAGGTAATTTCAGGAATCAAGGCAAATCTTACTGACACTCTTTGCGAATTAGGAAGATTTAAGTTTACCTGTTGACCCCTGCTAGATATTTTAGGCTGTGAAGTTACTCTTGTTTCGAAGCTGACAATTTGTCCCTCAGGATAAGGCGTAAAATTAGCAGAGAAAATTGCTAAGCGCAAGATAAGCACGAGTGATAACGAGGCTAGGGCAAGAAAAATTAGCTTCGAGTTCATCAATTTGCCGAGATTTTATCTTTTATTTTTTCAAAAGTAGATTCACCAACAATTTTTCTGGATAAGAGATCCTCTATCTGGGTAAAAGGCCTTGCTTCAATTATATTGGCCGCAGTCACTGACCCAATTCCCGGCAAAGACTCAAGATCCGTACTTGAAGCAGTATTTATATTTATGACTGGACCACCACTCGCTTCGCCCGTTAAATCTTCGACCAAGATCTCTTCTCCATTTCTAGGTATATAAATTTTAAGACCATCAGATACCTTTTTTGCGAGATTTATGTTCTTTTCGATCCATTGCCTATCTGCCACCTCACTCATTCCTCCAGCAGCAGCTAGCACGTCTACAACACGTGATTCATTTGGCAGCTGATAAACACCAGGATTAATTACTGCACCTTCAACATCTACGAGGATTTTCTCAGATGGAGTTTTAGCCTCCTCAACAACCAGAGCTGGCTCTTCAGGTTTCTGGAATATATATTGAAAAATCCCGACAATAATAAGAATGAGGCCGATCCCTCCCAAAGCAAGGGGCAATAAATTTTCTTTGATCCTGTTCATTTTATATCACAACAAAATTAAGGATCTTACCGCGAATATAAATCACTTTTACTATTCTCACAGCTTCAAGATATGCAGCTATTCTAGAATCATTCCGAGCTGATGATTCAACTTTTTCCTGATCATCAACCTCATCCGAGCTTATTGAAATCAAACCCCTCAACTTTCCGCCTACCTGTACTGCTATTTTAAATTCATCTTCTTTTAAAGCAGATTCGTCAAATTCTGGCCATGACTGAGCATGCACCGAATCTTTTCCTCCGAGCATCTCCCAAAGCTCCTCAGTTAAATAAGGAGCGAACGGAGAAAGCATTATTACCAACTTTTTAAGGTATTCTGGGCTTATGCTAGATTTTGATGCATTTAGATCATTTACAAGTTCCATTATTTTTGCCAAAGCTGTGTTGTAACGCAGGTTTTCCACGTCATTTCCCACTCCCTTAACAGCCTTACTAAATATTTTTTCAATTTTAGAGTCAGTCAAAATGTTAGCGCTCTCATTTTTTGACTGATTTTCTGAGGCTAAATTTGTTTCCACGAATTTCCTTACTCTCCTAAGGAACCTTTCCATACCCTCAATACCAGAGTCCCTAAAATCGCCTCCCTGATCATATGGACCTAAGAACATCAAATAACTTCTTAAAGTATCAGCTCCGTATTTATTTATGTACTCATCAGGATTAACTACATTTCCTTTACTCTTACTCATCTTTGCCCCATCCTTAATTAATAACCCATGAGCTCTGAATTTAGAAAAAGGCTCGTCGAAATCTAAAAGTTTTTGATCAAAAAGAACCTTAGTAATAAAACGGGAGTAAAGTAAATGAAGCACTGAATGCTCTGCTCCTCCAATATACATATTTACAGGAAGCCATTTTTTGGTTATTGAATCATCGAATGGTTTATTTTCAAATTCAGTTGATGGATATCTCAAGAAATACCACGAACTATCTAAAAATGTATCACAAACATCAGTTTCACGCTTAGCCGGTCCTCCACAATTAGGACAATTAACGTTTACAAATTCAGGATCTTGAGCTAATGGCGCAACACCCGTGCCTAATGGCTTAAATTCATCTACATATGGAAGAACTACAGGTAAATCTGCCTCAGGGACAGGTTGCCAGCCACATTTTTCGCAATGAATCATAGGAATTGGAGCACCCCAGTATCTTTGACGTGAAATGAGCCAATCTCTTAAATGATAATGTGTTTCTTTCTTGCCAATTCCTTTTTCCTCCAGCCACGAAATTATCTTGTGAAAATCAAAGGCACTATCCCATCCGCTCCAATCACCTGAATCAATAATTTGGCCTCGATGTGTGTAGCACTCTAAATTGCTTTCTGCTCCTTCAGGCATGGCCAAAACGTATTTAATTGGAAGTTCGTATTTTTTTGCAAACTCAAAGTCCCTCTCATCGTGAGCTGGTACTGCCATTATGGCTCCTGTTCCATACCCCATCAGAACATAATCCCCGATCCAGACTGGGATTTTTTCCTGAGTGGCTGGATTTATAGCATAAAATCCAGAGAATACACCTGTCTTCTCTTTCTCAAGATCAATTTCGCTTTTCTCCAAAGTAATATTTATGTACTCTTTTATATTTTGATCTAGTTTATCTAGGTTAGATTTTATAAAAGGGTGCTGGGGAGATAAAACTAAAAATGTGGCTCCAAATAGTGTATCTGGCCTTGTTGTAAAGACTTCGATGACCGAGCCTAATTCAGTCTTAAATGATATGATTGCTCCATCGCTCTTTCCTATCCAGTTCTTCTGAGCAATCTTAACTTTTTCTGTCCAGTCGATCCTATCCAAACCCTCCAGAAGCTTATCCGAATAATCAGTGATCTTAAAAAACCACTGCTCGAGCTCTTTCTTTTCGACTTTCGAAGAACATCTCTCGCACTCTCCTGATAAAACCTGCTCGTCCGCTAAAACAGTTCTACACGAAGGACACCAATTAACTTCAGCTTTTTTCTTTTCAGCAAGCCCAGCTTTAAAAAGTTGAATAAATAACCACTGAGTCCACTTGTAATAATCGGGCTTGTAAGTTTCTACGGTTCTATCCCAGTCGAAGCTATTTCCAATCATCCTTAGCTGTTCATAAAATCTTTTTTCTGAAATCTTAGCCTGATCCGAAGGATTAACGCCTATCTTTAAGGCATAATTTTCTGAGTGAATCCCAAAACCATCAAGCCCGATAGGCTCAAAAACCTCATTACCCTTTAATCTCATGAATCTTCCATAAACATCTGCACCAGTGAATGCATACATATTTCCCACATGAAGACCTTCAGCTGAAGGGTACGGAAACATCATGAGATTGTAATAGGGATTTTTAGCGCCCTCCATATCCGGGTGATAGATTTTTGTCTCACTCCATTTTTTATTCCATTTATCTTGAATTTCTTTATGATTATATTTTTTCTTATTATCCATGGTTAACAACTTATAATTCAGGCTCAAAACAAGTATAGCACACCTGCCCGCAATGCAAGCATACTTCGCAGGCGGGCTTGTAATTTAGTATTTATTTTTCTACCATGAGAGTATGAAGCTTTATATAGATTATCTTCTCGTTTTAGGCTCTTTTATACTTGTTTTTATTTGGCAAAATACTCAATTTGCGCAGTATTCAATCCCATTTGTAGGATTTTTAGTTTTCCTTTTCCTTTTAATATCTTTCAAAAGAAAACAAAACCTGAATCTGGGAGGTCCAATTAACTTTTTTATATTAAATACAATACTACTCTTATTTATTTTTTCCACAGGCGGAATAGAATCAAACTTATTCTTTCTGATATATTTTCTCCTTTTTGCAGCTGCTTTTATTATGGATCCAAAGAGCGTTTTCATAATTCCCTTAGCTTTAATCGTAATATTCTGGTCTCAGATTTTTGAAAAAGACATGACCGCAAATATAATAAAAATGGCTTCAATCTCAGCTCTCTCGCCTCTCGCCTATTTCTTCGGAGTTCAATTTAAGAAAAATGACAAGACTAGCGACGAGATTCTACAAGCAAAAGAGCGCGCAGCAGCTTCAGCTGATGAAATATCTTCAGATGTAAAAGAAGTAATAGAAAGTGGAAAAAGTAAGCTGAATTCAAAAGAATTAAACAAACTTAATGAAATCTTGGAAGAAACCAAAGACCTAAGAGAAGAAAAGAAATAATTATGAAAACTGCTCTAGCCTCGGCGGCTCTACTTTTGGTAGTATTATTAGGCTCATTTACCAATCAAAGTTTCGCTCAGGTTATGTCAAACGGTAGTTTTAGGATTGAGATGGGAAATCTGAACTCAATTGCTGGAGAAAGCAGTGGATCAAACTATAACTTAAGCATAACTTCTGGTGAAACGGCTTCTGGTCTTTATAGCGGACCAAATTATAAAGTCCGAGCTGGTTTTCAATATATCCCCAGAGGTACACCTTTTTCATTTTCAATTTCAAACACGCTTATAGATTTTGGCGTTCTTTCACCCACAAATCCTGTCACAAGAACTACAACTTTAACTATTTCAAATTCAAAGGCTTCTTCATATCAAGTTACAGCCTCAGAGAATCATCAATTGATTGTAAATAAAACTGGCGCGACCATCCCAGATACGACGTGTGATACCGGAAATTGTAACCATACTAGGGCTGGCGAATGGTCAAATACATTAACATATGGCTTCGGGTATAGATGCGACAGTATTTCCATAAACTCATCTGGAACTCAAGAACCATCCTGCGTAACAGGCGACTCTTCCTTTTCCTCGAACAAGAATTACTTTAAGCAATTCGCGGATGCTTCTAAAAAAGAAAACTCACAGGTCATCATTAAAGGTGGCATTGGAAAATCCCAAAAAGCTACAGTAACATATAAAGTTAATATTCCCTCTTCCCAGGCTACAGGAAATTATACTAACGCAGTTACTTATATAGCTACGCCTAATTTCTAATATGAAAATAAAAATATTATTAGTTGTTTTTCTAATACTAGGCTCTGTAACCAAAGCTAACGCTCAGGAAATTTCAGTAGGAGTTGACCCTTCAATACTTCAAATAGAAGCTACCTCGCCTTCCCTAGTTAAAAGTCCTATTAGTATCGAAAACCAATCTAACCAAAATGTAACATACAGTATCTTTTTGGTTCCTTTTAAGGCTAGCAGCTTAGCGAATGGACAACCAGAATTTGAAAGAGACTTACTTGATAGCTATAAAGATATTTTTGGAAGAATTAAAGTATCTGATGAAAATGGAACATTGACCCAAATTAGCCTCGCTCCAAAGCAAAAAAAAGATCTTACTTTATCCATCAGATTAAAAGATGGCGAGCCTCCTAAGGACTATTATTTCTCCGTAATATTTGTTTCTGAAGCCGTGGGAGAAGCAAATAAAGAAAGCTTTGTAGGAGCCCGCGCAGGAATCGGGACCAACGTTTTACTTTCAATTGGACCTAAATCCCCTGCGAAAGGACACATAGAAGAATTTAACTCTGAGAAGTTTTCTACAAAAGGACCTAAGGAATTCAGGCTAAAAATCAGAAATGAAAGCTCGCATTTTGTTAACACTTCGGGTAACTTACTGATAAAAAACGTGTTTGGTCAAACAGTCGGCAATATTAATTTTGTGCCTGCGAACATTCTGTCAAACTCAAGTAGATTTATTGAATCTGACAATAACAAAAATATCACTAACCCGAAGATAATCTGGGATGAAAAGTTTCTGCTCGGAATATATAAAGCTGAACTCACCGTAGCATTGTCTGAGGAAGGACCAATATTTAAGGATACCTTTACTTTCTTCGCATTCCCTGTGGAGTTAATTGGAGGCTTATTAATCGTAATCCTGGTAACCGCAGGAATGATCAAGAGAGCAAGATCCAGAACCTTAAGCTAGTAGCCTAAAAACCAGCTGTGATGCTTTGGAGACGCCAACCTCTTCTTTGACTTAGGCTTTCTCAATATAATATTTTTAAACCTATCTCTGATCCTCTTGGACAGGAGTATAAGAAGTAGGATAATGGCTACAATGACAAGCAAAACGAAAAGCAAGATTAAGAAAAGATTTTGCTTGATAACTCCGCCTAAAGAAAGCGCTTCAAGATCTTTTGTTCTTGTTGGTTTCTCAGAATCTTTATCTCCATGTCTGGCCGTAGCAAATAAACTATACTTCCCTGCCGGAAGATCTTTCAATTCATATTTATAATATCCATTTTCATCAGCTGACACATCTATTGTTATATCTTTTGATATATTTATTATTACTTTGGCGCTTGGCATTGAATAACCTGATGCAAAAACGGAAGAGCCGGGATTTATTTTTTGACCTGAAAGGCCCAATGTAGGCGGCAGGAATATTTCCTCCTTACTGGTATCTTTAAAAACCGCGTCTATTTTTAGGCATGTATAAGAATCCCCAACTCTTTTTACATCAATAGCTTCCAGGCAGAAATCAGTGAAACCCTCATTTACAAATACATTCTTAAGCGTAAAATTACCCTCGGGGTCAGCCACGGTTGAAGCCATAAAAATCGAGTTAGCGCTCATAACTACTGAAGCAAAAGGCGAAACATAACCAGATATGGTTACATAGTACTTACCCACTGAAGCTGAAACATTAGTGGTTTGAGCGTTAACCTCCTTGGGTATAATAATTGACAAAAACCCAATTAAAAAAATAAGCTTCCTCATTAATAAATTTATATCAAAAAAGCATTAACTGAACAAACGCAAAATCCTATCACTTGATAATTTTAATTGCTAAATCTTCTGTTTTACTTTTAAAAATACTGGTGAAAATTCTATTATTGTTAAAACACCTGCAGCAGGGATAATTATTATGTTTTCACAAAAAAAGATATGTGCTTAATAAGTGTATCAAACTATAAAACATAGCTTCATTTTTTAAGACTCTAGGTCCTTGACAGCATGGTATATACTCACATATTCTAATTGTATGGAGAAAAACTTTTTCACAACCAAAATAATGCGTATAATCCGTATAATCTCGTGGCTAAAGCCACGAAAACCTAAAAGCCTTTTAGGTAATTAATTTTATGAATTTATCTGCCCAGTTTAAAGAATATTTATTTTCACAAAGCAATCCTCCTTCCCGGATAACTGTAAAAAATTATCTCTCGGATATTAATAAGTTTATACGCTGGATTGAAGCTAAATTAGGCTATGAGTTTAACCCTACTGATATAAATCAAAATCTAATCGACAGCTTCAAAGAAGATAGCCTTAAAAGCTACTCAGCCAGCTCGGTAGACAGATCACTCTCGTCCCTTCGTAAATTTTTCTATTTTTTGAAGCTAGAAGGGAAAATATCCCAAACCCCGTTTGAAGTATCAACTGTTAAATCAGAGGCACCTGATCCATGGAGACTTAAGGAATTTAAGAATCATTTATATGTTTTCGGCGCATCCCATCTAACTATAAAAAACTATATCATTGACGTCAAACAGTTCTTAACCTGGGCAGATGAAGTTGTTAAAACTGATGAGACCTGGGAAATCTCCAAATCTAGTAACTTTAGCAAGATAACCTCCGGATTGATAGAAGAATACAAAAACCGACTACTAAACGAAGCGCATCTGTCTCCCATCTCGGTAAATAGAAAGTTATCTTCAATAAGAAGATTCATATCATGGGCAAATGAAGAAGGTTTAATTAAAGATAACGCCGAGGTAGTCAATTTACCTTCAAACACATCCGGCTTCAAAACTAATCCCTCTGATGCTCTTGCAGCGGCAGTAGCTATGGAGTCAATTAGCTCAGAGGTGACACCAGCAAATAACGGATACTCAGCGTTCCCTCCTTTACGCGTATATCAAAAAACTAAAGATGCTGGAATTGCTGCTTTTGATACAGCAGTTACGGCTCCGTTGGCAGATGTACTAGATAAATCAGATGAAGTTATTTGGAATCTAAAAGGACACCCTGTATTTAAGGATCGACTTAAGGCTAGTTTTAAAATCCCAAGCCTGAAGATGATTGATCCCAAGAAAATAAATAATGTGCCTAAATCATTCTATGCACCAGCATTCATATCTACTGCCAACTTCCCTCTTCACAGAAAAGTCATACATCATGCAAGACATTCAAGACCTAAGTGGTATAAAACATATCATTCATATGCATTTGCATCGTATCTGCATTTCTCTATATTAATGCTCTTTATTTCTGCCATGGGATATATGGTATTCAACGATTTTAACACCAAACAACAAGCTCCAATTCTTGCTGCCCTACCAAGCGCACCTCCAAGAATTCTTTCATTTCAGGGAAGATTAACGGATGCAAATGATAATCCAATTACAAAAGGCACAACTTTAAGAATGGCAATTTACAATAATCAAACCGCAAGCGGTTCCGCTCTACTTTGGCAAGAAACAGTTAGCCCAACTCCTGACGAAGAAGGAATCTTTTCTATTCTACTTGGAAATAATAATCCAATTCCCCAAAGTCTTTTTGCACAAAACTCAGGACTTTGGTTAGGTATAACAGTGGAAAAAACTCAGGAACTTAAACCTCGTCAACAAATTGCGACGGTCGCTTTTGCTGCAAACGCTGAAACACTTCAAGGACTTCCTCCTATTACTAATACGACTGCAACCTCAAATGTAGTATTAGCGCTTAACTCATCTGGAAATCTAACAATTGGCGGAACCGCTAATCCAACATTTCAAGCAACGGGTGGAACATTTACGGTATCTGGTAGAACTTTGGTGCTGACTACTTCAAGTAATGGAAACATAAGACTTGCTCCAAACGGCACAGGAATAATTGATATCCAAAAATCGATACAAAATACATCAAATAGTGGCATACAAGTTCCAGGATCTGTTACTATCGAGGATCTTTTCTCAGTGATAGCCACCTCCTCAGGCAATGCAGTGATGAGTATTTCTCAAGGCTCTACAGGAGATCTAATAATAGCTTCTACCTCAGGAAACATCAGATTTAAGGTAGACAATGCAGGAAACATAACAGCAAATGGTTCTTTTAATGGTCTGGCGATGACTTCTGGAACTGTAACTTCAGGAACCTGGCAAGGAACTGCAATCGGCGCTCCATATGGCGGAACTGGCCAGACATCATATTCGACTGGAGATATGCTATATGCTAGCGATTCAACTGTGATTTCCAAACTAAGTATAGGCTCGAATGGAACCTGCTTAACTTCAAATGGTACTACTCCTTCATGGGTTTCATGCCTTACTGCAAGCGGAGGATCTGGGTATTGGAACCAATCAGCAGGAATTTTATTTCCAAATAATGCAACAGTGGATCTTTTAGTTGGAGGCCAATCAACTGCCTCTGCAAAATTTGCAGTTCTTAATGTAAATGGCACAGGTCCTGCGACAGCTACTGTTTCTGGAAATCTAATCGTTATGCCAACTAATGGAGAAGGAGGAAAAATAGGAGTAGGCGTAGTAGACCCATTAACTACAATAGAGGCAACATCAAATAGTCAGAGCTCATATACCAGTCTTGATGGAAGCTCAATTTTAAGTTCATATAAATTTAACCAAACTCTTAGGGACTCAGGTGCCACTACAATTAGAGGATTTGCAATCGAATCTGGGCTTGATATGATCACTAATGCCACAAAACTAGTTAATGGCTTTACTTCATCAGTTGTAATTCCAACTTCTTCAACAGCAAACCTTCCAGATGTTAATTTAAGAGCTTTAAACGGAAATATTATTTATCGGGGAACCGGGACAATCGGAACTGCAATAGCTAATGCTCAATCAGTACAAATGATTGGAGCAGGAACTTTTACAAATGCGGTTGTTTGGCAAGCTTCTGCTATAAATTCAAATGCTTCAGGAACTATTGGCACTTTTAAAATAATTGATATTCCCGATATTACAAATGCAGGAACTATAGGAACAACTTACGGAGTATATGTAGGAGACATAACAACAGGAACCCAAACCAATACCCCCTTCTCTTTCTATGCCAGTGACGCAAATGCACTTAATTACTTTGCCGGAAATGTTGGTATTGGTACCATCAGTGCAAGAACCGCACTTGACGTAGTTTATGAAGGCGGGAATGGAGGAATATATTCCACAAATTATTCAGACAATACAGGCGGTGGTGTATTTGTTGGATACAAAGCAAGAGGTACAAAGCTCAGCCCTACAGCTATATTAGCAAATGATACTATAACTGGCTTGTACGGAAGAGGCTTCGGAACATCTGATTTTTCACCTATAGCAAGAGCGGCAATACAATTTAAAGCGTCAGAATTATGGACAGATACAAGTCAAGGCACTAATATGACGTTTGAAGTAAATAAAAATGGCACTGCTTCGAGGTTTGAAGCAGCTAGACTAGATCAAAATGGAAATTTTGGTCTTGGGTCAAACGCACCCACCTCCTCCCTTTACGTTACGCGCCCATTATCATTCGGGGCAAATGGTAAAGCTCTGGTCATCTTTGATCAAATCGAAAATCAGGATATCTTCACTGCATCCGCATCCGGCACTACTAGATTACAATTGAGCGGAAGCGGTAGATTAATCCTATCTACACCTAATGATTCTTATGGCTTCACGCACACAAACGGTACAACGACCTTGAATTCCTATATAGATACTTCAAAGGCGTATATAGGCACAGATACTGATAGTGATTTTCAAATATATGTAAATGGCGGAGTTGGTGTATTTAACGTAGAATCTTCTACTACACCAGGCAGCAACGGATTAGTAAGTATCGGAGCATTTGTAGAACCAATCTCACAACTCCATGTTTCACGTCCATTATCGCAAGGTGTTACCGGAAAATCATTAGTTATACTTGATCAATATGAAGATCAGGATAT
>CAYORA010000012.1:7422-20122 GCA_964406285.1 uncultured Gammaproteobacteria bacterium | reverse complement strand
CCCTGTGTCGCATCAACTAATAATATCGCACCCTCACATGCTGCTAAAGTACGCGACACTTCATAGGAAAAATCTACATGACCGGGGGTATCAATAAGATTTAGAACATAGTCGTTCCCATCAAGACTATAATTCATTCTAACCGGAGCTAGTTTAATAGTTATTCCTCTCGCTTTTTCAATCGGATTCGTATCAAGATACTGCTCTCCAATTTTATTTACAGTCATTGTTTTTGTTAACTCTAAAAATCTATCTGCAAGAGTTGATTTTCCGTGATCGACGTGTGCGATAATTGCAAAATTTCTAATATTTGAATTCATAAGCTGCAAGTATAATTTGCCTGAAGATTAAAAGCAATTATTGACTGGCTTTTACATCAATAATTTTTTCACTTTTATCTACGATTTCTTTATATCCACTTAGTCGCCTAAACATATATAAGAATGTTTCTGCTTCTTTTACGTTTAAAAGCCAAGTTAAGAAAAGATAGATTGAAAGCCCTGCGATACTTGAAATACCAGTTAAGGCAATTAAATTAATTGTTTTTGTGGTATCAAAAACTAACTGATCTAAAAGCTTTATAGGAATATAAAGAGCAAAACCCATAAAAATCACTGATAAGAATATTTTTAATTGTGGAACCCAGAAATCTCTTAGATTAAATATTTTAATTCTCCTATTTAATATAAAAAGCAGCACAGAAAGGTTTATAAACCCTCCAATAGATGTCGCAAATGCGATTCCTTCAACACCAATCGGAACGACTTTGAATCTCTCAAGTGATTCTGCAACATTTATTAAATTCGTATTCCAATAAGCTACGAAAAAGAAACTTAGTAAAAGCATAATTACCGTTGAAAATGCACCAACAATAAGAGGGCTTTTTGTGTCATGAAGCGCATAAAAAGCTCGAGACACAAGATAAATTAATGCTTGCGCAAAAATTGCGAATGCAAAAAAAGCTAATGTCCTTCCGGTTAAAACTGTTGCTTCCCAGTCAAACCTTGCAGCTCCAAAAATAAGTCTTACAATTGGAATTCGGAGTACTATAAAAAGTACGGAAACAGGCAGCACTAAAAAAAGCATTTGATTAAAGCTCGTTAGAAATGTGGTTCTAAAAACATCAAGCCTATCTTTTTCTCTGGACAACACTGGAAAAGCTGCCTGTGCAATTGACTGACCAAACAAAACAATTGGCGCAAAAGCTAGAGTTTGAGCAAAATCCAAAATCACATAGTTTCTACCTGCAGACGGAAGAAATGAAATTAAAGAAACTGTAATAATAGTTCCAATCTGGAAAATAAATAATGATAACGTCCTAGGCCAAATTAATTTAATTACTTCTTTTACCCCTGCTGTTTCCAAAGAAAATGTTGGGCGGAAAGAAAAATGTACTTTTCTAATAAGTGGCACCTGAAAAAGTGTATATGCTAAGGCTCCAAAAATAACTCCAACTGCAGGAGCATAGATCCCAATTCGATCTGAAAATAATAAAATTCCAACTATTATACCTAAGTTGTATAAAGCAGCTGCTATACCTGGAATAAAAAAATGATTATGGGATTGAAGTATTGCTGAAAAAAATGTTGCTACTAAGAAAAGCATTTGACCGAAGATAATTATCCTCATAAGATTTGTCATTAGCTCCATCTGGTGTTGCGGATATCCTGACCCTAAATTAAAAAGTTGAAGAAATATTGGAGCAAAAATAAATAAAACTAAAGATACGATACCAAAAAATACAAACCCCATTAGCATTAACGTGGAAGCCATTTTATTTGCTTCTGATTCCCGACCTCTATGTAGAAATTCCGCAAAAACCGGAATAAAAGCAGATGAAAGAGCGCCCGCGATAATTAACTGAAATAAAAAATCTGGAAGCTTTGAAGAAACTAAATAAACCCCTAAAGTATCTGATGCTCCAAAAATTCCAGCCAATAATCTCTGTCTAAAAAGTCCTAAGACTTGAGAGAAAATAACAGTTGCCATTAAAACTAAGGCGGCGGAAAGAATATTTGTCTGTTTTTTTAAAAGAAGAGAAAGACCTTTTTGAAAAAAACGTAAAGGCATAAAAAGAGCAAATTAGCTTGCGAATATCAGTATATCATGCTAAAATGCGTGCATGCCAGTAACAAAACAGGCCAGAAAAAAACTTAGACAGGACTTAAAAAGAGAAAAAAAGAACAGAGATTTAAAATCAAAATTCAAAAAAACTCTTAAAGATACGAGAACAAGTCCTACAGCAAAAAAATTATCAGAAGCCGCTAAGGTGATCGATAAAGCTGCAAAGAAAAATGTAATTCACAAAAATAAAGCTGCAAGACTCAAATCAAGGCTCGCTAAACTATCAGGCTCAAAAACTACCAGCAAACCAACTCCTGAGAAAAAGAAAAAGTAACTCTTTTAACCTCATTTTACTTTACAAAATCACTAAAAACCCATAGACTTAAAATGGCATGCAATCTTCTGCCTCTATCAACCTAATTAAGAGTAAATCTAATCTTATTGATGAAATTCTAAGGTGGGCCTTAAGCGTAGGAAGACTTTTAATAATAATCACTGAAATCGTAGCCTTCTCAACTTTTATCTATAGATTCACCTTAGACAGAACCCTAATAGATCTTCATGACAAAATCGAACAGGAACAGGCAATTGTGGCCAGTTTAAAAGACAGAGAAGCGAGCTATAGAAATCTTCAAGGAAGACTTAATGATGCTGCAAATATTACAACAAATGGTAATAAAAATGTAAAAATCTTAAATGATCTTATCGCGGCAACCCCTTCAGAAATAACATTTAACTCCTTTGAAATTGGTGACAGCAAAGTTTCAATCGACTCCAATATTCAGTCGATTTCTTCCCTAACGAATTTTCTTGCAATTATACGAGATTATCCAGAAACAAGCTCTGTAACAATAGACAGGATAGATAATCAATCACTTACCAACTCAGTAAACGTATTGATTACCATTAAATTAAAAGGAGCCGTAGAATGAAAAAGGTATTTAAAGGCATAAAATACGAAAAGTATTACAAGGATATTCTTCCATATTTAAAAAAACAAAAAAATCAAGAATACTTCATGGTAATCCTAACACTAGGAGCGACCATATTCTTTGCGCTTTTTGCAATTAACCCTACACTTTCAACAATAGTAAAACTAAGAAAAGAGATTGAAGATAGTAGATTTGTAGAATCTGCTCTAACAAATAAGATTAACCACTTATCTAGCCTATCTACACAATATTCTGAAATTCAATCAGACATTCCTGTCATACTAGATGCTATTCCTGAACAACCACAGGCACCTACTCTGGTTGGGCAAATTCAAACAATTGCACAGACGACAAGCATCTCCATAGAAGAATTGGATATTTCTGAAGTGGGCTTGACAGATGAAGGTGCTTCTAAAAGTTCAAAATTTAATTTTAATTTAACGGCGACTTCAACATATGAAAATTTAAAAAACTTTATCTCAGAACTTGTGATCATGCAGAGAATAGTTTCATTAGAAAAAATTACGTTAACTAAAAATTCTGACACCGAGTCTATACAACTAGACTTGCAAGGTACAGCTTATTACAAAAAACCATGAAACAAAAAGACTTATTAATACTCTTAACCCCAATGTTTATAGTAACCATTCTTTGGGTTATTTTTAACATATACCATAATCACGTAACCTCCACCATCACTGATCCCTTAACCGTTCAAATTATTCCAATCGATGGAAATTTTAATAAAGCGTCAATTGAAAGTATTAAAAATAGAAAAAGAACAGAGCCTTTATTTGTAGCTCCAGTTAACGATGACGAAGAAATTTCTCCAATACCAACGCCATCCGTAATTCCAGATGAAGAAGAAACAGCAAGCCCCTCCGCTACAAACCTTGATGAAGATAGTTCCGGAAATTAATTATGAATAATTTATGGAGCAGAAAAATTCCTACATTTATCGGACTCTTTTTTATTATAGTTGGAACCTTAGTCACTACACTTTTAGTTAGAGGCGATACGATTTTTCAAATTAGAGCAGGCCCGGGAGAAGATCCAAAAAACATAAAAATAACCAATGTCTCAGATAACTCATTTACGATCACTTATCAAACAGATGATAAAGTAATCGGAACTGTTAATTACGGAATTGACTCAAATAATTTAGATGGAATCTCGCTTGACGACAGAGACCAATTATCACAACAAATTAATAAATATAATTATCATTCAATTACGATAAGAAATTTAGATCCTAATACCAAATACTATTATAGTATTACCTCTGGGAGTAAAAAATATGAAAATACAAAATCTAGATTTGAGGTTTTAACAAAAGGAGAAATATCAGACACTCCTTCTTCTCAATTCCCTATTAGCGGAAAGGTCGTTTTACCAGATGGAACAGCTCCAAATGACGGAGTCGTGTATGTGGAAATTGAAGGCGCAGAACTAACATCAACATTATTAAAAAATGATGGAACCTACGTTCTGCCACTTAATACTCTACGAAAATCTCTTGTGGATGAGTATTTTGAACTTTCTGATAATACTCTAATCACTGTTGATATCTATGCAAATTCACAATTCTCAACAGCGAGTGTTACGAAAAATGAAATTAGCCCAGTACCCTTAATCACATTATCTGGAAGTTATGACTTTTCAAAAAGAAATGAAGACAGTGCAGAAAACACCAATGAAGAAGCTTCGTTTCCGCAGTTTGGGCAGAGAGGATCTCAGGGCGGAGCAAGCGATAATACTACCCAGACACCAACCCCCAGCCCATCACTTTCGCCTATTCCAAGCAATTCACTTTCTCCTACGAGTAGCCCATCCCCAAGCGCAACTCAAACCCCAACACCATCTGTTTCAGAAATGAGCCCGGTCCCAACCCTCCCGCCTACAGGAAATTCTTCTGTTATAATTGCTAGTATCTTTGGTTTTATTACCGCATTTTTTGGATTAGCAACACTCTTTCTAATTCGCGGAAAAAAATATATATGAAAATTGGAATTATCGGGGCCGGGTTTACTGGACTCTCAGCAGCATACTATTTAGGAAAAGCTGGACATGATGTTACTGTTTTTGAAAAGGATGAAATCCCTGGTGGACTAGCGCTTGGATTTAAAGAAAAAACATGGGAATGGACACTTGAGAAACATTATCATCATTGGTTTACAAATGATAAGAGCGTACTAGATCTTGCCAGAGAAATAAATCATGAAGTCCTTATTAAAAGACCAATTACTTCTGTTTATTTAAATGATGGAAAAATATACCAGCTTGATTCGCCAATTGCAGTTTTAAAATTTGCAAAACTATCAATTATAGAAAGACTTCGAATGGCCGCAGTTCTTGGATTATTTTTCAAATATAATCCAATTTGGAAACCCCTCGAAAAAATAAACGCCGAGCCATTTCTTAAATCTTCAATGGGAAAGAAAACATACGATCTCATTTGGGAACCTCAACTCTTCAGTAAATTTGGCGAATACAAACACGATGTTTCTCTTGCATGGTTTTGGGCAAGAGTTCACAAGAGAACAACAAGGCTTGCTTATCCGAAAGGAGGATTTCTAGATTTTGCCGATCACTTAGTAACAGAGATTGAAAAAATGAATGGAAAAGTATTATTCGGTGCTGGAGTGGAAAAGGTTGAAAGTGATAAAAAAGTAATTATAAAAGCTGATGGGAAAAAACATGAATTCGATAAAGTTATTGTCACTCTCCCATCATTCTTTTTCTCAAAAATTGCTGATCTCCCAGATGAATATTTAAATAAAATGACTAAATTAAAAGGCTTGGGAGCTATAAATCTTGTATTAAGATTAAGAGAACCTTTCTTTAAAGATTCAACCTATTGGCTAAGCGTATGCGATAAAAAAGCTCCAATCTTAGCAATTGTTGAGCATACAAATTTTATGAACAAAAAAAATTATAACAATGAAAATCTTCTTTATTTAGGAAATTACTTGCCAGCTGACCATCCATACTTTTCGATGAAAAAACAAGATATATTAAAAAAATATGACCCCTTTTTAAAAAAACTAAATCCAAACTATAGAGATAGCATAATTGACTTTGAAGCATTTAAAGCTCCCTTTGCTCAACCAATAATTCCCGTTAATTATTCAAAAATGATACCTCCCGTAGAAACCCCACTGGATAATGTGTATTTAGCAAATATTCAGCAAGTTTACCCTTGGGATAGAGGAACAAACTATGCTGTAGAACTTGGTAAAAAAGTGGCAGATTTAATAAGTAAATAATGAGGCTTCTAAATCTTATTAATAAATATGCACCTGAAATACTAGTGTTTCTTATCGGATCATTCTTTGGCTTCTTTTTATTTTTCCAAACATTTTACATAAAAGGTAACACTATTTTTATTGCATCTAAAGCCTGGAGTGACTTTGCAAGCCATATTCCTTTAATTAGATCTTTTTCATTGGGATATAATTTCCCGCCAGAATTCCCACTATTTCCTGGGGAACCAATAAAGTATCATTTTATTTTTTATTATATGGTAGGACTTTTAGAAAAAGCTGGACTACCAATTGATCTAGCGTTAAATATCCCCTCATTTCTAGGATTTGTTTTTCTGATATTCATGATCTATTTCTTTGCAAAGGAAGTTTTTAAATCAAAGGGGGTAGGTATTTTAAGTATTATATTTTTTCTTTTTAACTCTACTCTCTCATATATTTATTTTATTCAAAAATACCCACTGTCATTTGGATCTCTCAATCAAATTATTAAAAACACAGATTTTCTTTCTTTTGCTCCTTATGGAGAGGGAATTATATCCGCCTTTTGGAACTTAAATATCTACACAAATCAAAGACACTTAGCGATTTCATTTGCACTTTCTCTATTAATTATTTATCTAGCAATAAAACCATTTCTTCGAAAAGAAAAACCAAAATTTTGGATTTACTCCGTTTTAGGAATTATTTTAGGCCTAAGTTTTTATCTCCACACTGCAGTATTTTTAATGACAATTATTATTTTTGGAGCACTTTTTATTCAATTAAGTGGTTTTAGAAAAAACATTTTTATTCTCCTGGTACTTAGTGCAATTTTTTCATTACCACAATATCTTTATCTAAATTCCTCTCAGGGATTCTCACCGCATATCCAATTAGGCTACTTAATTTCAGGAAATCTAGATATTAAAAACGTTTTGGAATTTTGGATCTTCAATTTAGGAATAAGCATTTTTCTAATTCCATTAGGATTCATGCTTTCAAATAAATTTCAGAAAAAGTTATTACTTTCTTTTTTCATGCTTTTTATTATTGGCAATTCAATTCAGTTCTCTCCGGAAATAGCTGCGAATCATAAATTCTTTAATTTTTTTATTATCCTGGGAAACATGTTTTCTGCGTTAATTATTATTAAATTATTAAAAAGAAAATCAATATCCATATTAGCTACACTGCTATTTTTTTTAATGATATTCGGAGGAATCATAGACCTATTCCCTATTATTAATGATCGAAAATATCAATTGGAAAATAATGAGATAAACATGGAATCTAAATGGATTTTAGAAAACACACCCAAGGATTCAGTTTTTCTTAATACTACGTTTCTTTATAATCCTGCATCTTTAGCTGGAAGAAAAATATTCTTAGGGTGGCCTTATTTTGCATGGTCTCAAGGTTATGATACTTACATAAGAGGAGACATAATTAAAAAAATTTTGGGCTCAAATAATAAAGCCGAAGCGTGTAGCTTGCTTTTAGAAAATAAAATAGATTATGTAGAAATAAAAATCCAAAATCCACCTGATCCAAATGTTCCGCTAATTTCAGATCTTTATGAAAATGAATTCACTAAGTCCTATGAAAATACCAATAATAATTATTCAATCTATAACGTAAGTAGAAATTGCGGATTATGATTGCCGACGTAAAAAAGTTCTTAAATCATGTTCTCGGAAGTAATCTTTTAATACTTGGTTTTTTAATTTATTTTCTTTTTAATCTATCTTCCTTAAAAACTAATTGGCTTGATTATTTCTTTTTTGGTAGCTCAATACATTACTGCTGCCAGGGAATAGATTTTTATGGTATTCCAAATGGCGTTTATTCATTTATCAATGGCGGAAAACTAAGTGGAGCAAATTTGCCGGAAAATATATTCCCTTACTCCGAAGATATTGTTAGCAATCCAAATGACTACCATCCAATAACAGCCTTAATCGTAGGAAGCTTATTGATAATTTCTGATCCGAATGATTCATTTTATTATTGGATGATAGCAAAAATTTTAATTACTATTCCTATCGTTTACTACATTTACAAAAATTTCTCTAATAATAAATTCTTAAATCTTTCAATTTTTATCTTTTTGACAAACTTCTCACAGTACAACGAAATTCGTATATCTCAATATCAATTTTTATTCAATATCTCTCTTCTTCTTTTTCTAATAGGACTCGTTAAAAATAAAGATAAACTAGAAAGTGGAATTTTATTTTTTCTAACACTTATAGCAAAACCAATTAGTCTTCTGTGGTTACCTGTTTTAATACTAAAAAAACATTTTCGAGAAGCAATAATAGGAATAACGATATTTGGAGTTTCAACACTAACATTTAACATACTAGGAATCGGAAATTATTTTACAGACAATCTTATTTATCACTTATTTAATCCCAAAGAAGGAAAATCAATCGACTACATGTCTCTTGAAGCTTTTTTAAGATATACATTCAATCTTTCTCCTGAATTCATAAAGTATTTTAAATATCTTGTATTAATTTCAATCTATTTAACAGCATTGAATAGAAAAACTCATATATTAACTTTAATTTTTCTGCTTGTGTCATATTTTCTATTCTTTTACGATCATCTTTTCCAATATCACTTTAGTGTCTTAGGACCAATACTGTCTATTTGTCTTTTAACACTCCCTAACTTTCAAATAAGAATTTCCAAAATACTAATACTAATTACCTGTATTCCTACAGTTTTCTTTATCTTAAGATTACTCAACTTTGAATTCATAATGGATCCTGTTTATGGCCCAAATCCTACCATGAAAGGCTGGCAAATAGTTTCTTTCTTTCAATTGTTGCCTCTGGTAATTCTTTACGTAATAATATTTATTAAAGAAATTCCAATTTATAAAATTAAAAAATATTAATATGAAAAAAATAAAAAATCACTTCTTTTTATTGCTTGCTTTAGCTTTATTTCTCGGCTTAACTCTTAAATTTATAAATATACTTCCCTACATGGATGGAAATATTGACTTCGTACAAACACTGGATTTTAATGAAGGAGGATTAGGCCAATATTTTTCAAATTGGAATACAGTCCATCCCCCGCTAAAACTAATCCTTACAAAACCAATTTACCAAATATTTGGAACCTCTCCTGCTAGCTATTCTATACTCGGAATTATTTTTGGAGTTATTGGAATTACTTCTATTTATTTCCTAACAAGAGATTTATTTGGAAAATATGCAGGAAATTTAGCAGTAATGTTTTTCTCCATTTATCCGCTTTTTATAGCAAACTCTATTTTCTCAATGAGAGATGCAATTTTAACTTCCTTAATTCTCTGCTCAATTCTTTTTTACAGAAGAAATCAATTTATTCTTTATGCAATTGTATCTTCCTTAGCAGTTATGACCAAGGAAACCGCCCTCCTTTTGCCAATAATTATTATCTTTATTGAAATTATATTTTTTATTAAAAATAGAAAATTAAACACAAAAAACATATTAAATTATCTTCTCCTACTTATTCCGACTGTAGTTTATTATCTATGGAAACTTGTTCTAAACTTGTTTGGAAAAGATTCCTGGGGCGAATGGATATTTACAGATACCGGTGACAAAGGTGCAATTTTTACAATTATTAATAATCTAATAACATTACAATTTATAAACCCTTACTCCGAATGGCACTGGAAACAAGTCATATTTTTAAATTTTAATTGGCTATACATATTAATTATTTTTTTAGCAATCATGATATACATTTTTAAATTCAAAAAGATAAAATTTCATAAGAACTCAGACAATTTTAAAACACTACTTGTAGTAATACTATTTATAACGTCTTATTTTCTAACTGTACTTTCTTTACAGACATACACAATTCCAAGATATGCTTTACCGGTAATTCCTTTCCTGCTAATTGGTTTATCCAAAAGCATAACTGCACTTAAAAACGACATTGTCATAAAAACAACTGGAGTATTAATATTTATATTGATCTCAATTTCACTTTTTTATTCAGTTGATCCTGTTGCAAAAAGAATTTGGGGAAATTTTAATATTTTTAATAATTCCATTTATGCCACTAACGATCGCCTAGCAGGAAATGACGGCATAACATATAATGTACAATATCTTTTAATTGCGGAAGAAAGATCTGGGTTAATTAAAAACGCAGAGGGAGACGGAATAGCCAGCGGATACTGTAGGTGGATTTTCCCTGACCCAAACAATGAAATAAAAATGCTGAGAGAACTTAAACATAATCATTCTTTATATTGCATTCAAATTAGGTAACAATGCCAGCACTTGATCTTTTATACATTTTTAAATGGTGGTTAGTATTTTTCTTCCTAGGAATCTCTTTTCTTCCCTTAACATCAAAAATATTTAACTCCTTCATAGACAGAGGCTATATATTTTCAAAAGTAATAGGAATGGTTTTCGTTTCATATTTAATTTATGCACTCAGCACGTTCCATTTATTAAAATTCACAACATTAAACATCTTAATAGTGTGGTTCCTATGCGCTTCTATTTCATTAATATTTGCTAGAAAAGAAACTTTTAATTTTAAAAAATACATAAAGATATTTTTGTTTGAAGAGTTAGTATTTTTAATAGCGCTTATAATCTGGTCATTTGTAAGAGCACATCAACCAGACATTCATGATCTTGAAAAATTTATGGATTATGGATTCATAAACTCAATTTTAAGATCAGAGTATTTTCCTCCAAAAGACATGTGGCTAACACCTTTATCTATTAACTATTACTACTTCGGTCATTTGTTTACAGCAGTTGTTACTAAGATTTCCCATATTCCTTCTTTCATCACTTTCAATCTTATGATTGCTACAATTTTTGCTTTTACTTTTAGCCTTTCGTTTTCAATTGGAATTAATTTAATCCAGCAAATCAAAAAAATTTCTATTAAAAAAACTTTTATCCTTGGCTTTCTTTTCGCATATATTCTTTCTTTATCTGGAAATCTACAAACAATTTATTCTCTTTTTAAAAACTACAATGGCGAAACTCCAGTACCATTCTGGGAATTGCCATTTTCTCTTTTTACATTTCCAAATGCATACTGGTATCCTAATGCAACAAGATTTATATATCACACCATACATGAATTTCCCTCATATTCATTTGTAGTAGCAGATCTGCATGGACACGTTTTAGATATTCCTATTGTAATAACTTTAATCGCCCTTGCCCTATTGATGTTTTTAGAAAATAAAATAAAAATCTCATTAATAATTTTAACTACTTTTTTTATTTCAGTTGCATATATGACAAACGCATGGGACGGACTAATATATCTCGGGTTATTTATAAATATTCTTGTCGCTTTAGAGTTTATAAAAAATAAAGATAGAAAATTTTTAAAAAGATTTATTAGTTCTCTGCTGAACTCTATCAAGTATATTCCGATAATTGGAGTTTTATTCTTTGCATTTACATTTGTATTCAGTCAAAATTTTGTTCCGTTTGCTTCTGAAATTGGATTTAATTGTGCGCCTAAGCTGTTACTGGATATGAAAAATATTGGGCCTTTTGTATTTGAAACAGGACAATGCCAACATTCTCCATGGTGGCAGCTAGGAATTCTCTACGGCTTTTTTGTATTCATGCTAATAAGTTTTGTAATTTTTATGAGAAATAAAAAAATAATTCCTGCGGATATATTTATAGGACTTATTTCATTTTTTTCAATTCTCTTACTCATAGCTCCAGAAATTATTTACCTAAAGGACATATATACTGGCCACTTTAGAGCGAACACAATGTTTAAGCTTGCATATCAAGCTTTTATAATGCTCTCTTTTTCGAGTGTTTATATTTTATTTAGAATACTTTTATCGTTAAAAACTGATTTCAAGTCGCGTAATTCAAAACTTTACATAATCGCATTTTTAATTCCAGGAATTATTCTAATTTTTGTTGTATCCATTTATCCATATTTTGCTGTTCCATCTGGGTATGGCGATTTAAAAACATATAAAGGACTAAACGGTACTAACTATCTTAAGACTCTTAAGCCATCAGATCATGATGCAATAATCTGGCTCAATCAAAACATAAAAGGCCAACCTGTAATCCTGGAAGCGCAGGGAGATTCATACACTGACTTTGCACGAATTTCTGCAAACACAGGCCTTCCAACTGTTCTTGGTTGGACTGTCCACGAATGGCTTTGGAGAGGAACATATGATGTTCCGTCTGCAAGATTTTCAGATATACAAAATCTATATGAATCTCCTAATGAAAATTTAACTAAAGAGATAATTAAGAAATATAATATTTCTTATATTTATATTGGAGATATGGAAAAAGAAAAATATAGAATTTCTGAAGATAAATTTTCCAAACTTGGCTTCTTAATTTATGCTAGAGGCACCACTAGAATCTATAAAATTCGCTAAGGAATTTGAGAAACTATACATTCTTCTTGGGTCAACCTACATCT
>CAYORA010000012.1:5511-7322 GCA_964406285.1 uncultured Gammaproteobacteria bacterium | reverse complement strand
ATTTTTGTTGGATTAAAAATAATTTGTAGCGAGAATATTTTATCCATAAATGCCTTTATTACTTTTTCCTGTCTTTGTGATCTAGCAAAATCTGTCCCCTCCTCACCCTTTGCGTGACGAGATCTAACAAACTTAAGCGCAGTTTCTCCGTCCATATGATTTTTTCCTTTATCGAAATGCAAGTGCTCGTACCTACAAGGGAATACCTCAAGCTGTGAAGAAACCGTGGCAAGCTTATCTAAATCTTCTTCTTTGTTATCGCATGGATCATCTTCTCTTCCAGCAATCGGATATTCATAATCATCAAACGTTCTTTCAACATCAATATCAAGTCCACCTACTAAATCGACAGCTTTTACAAATCCAGAAAAATCAATAACCACGCCATAATCAATATTCTGACCTGTAATTTTACCTACTACTGATTTTGCCAGCACTAATCCTCCGCCTTCTTTTCTAAGTTCTCCTTTAGCATAAGCTGTGTTAATTTTTCCATCAACATCAAATGACCAAACATCTCGAGGCAAAGAAACCAAGGTAACTTTTGATTCCTTAATGTTTAGGCTTGCAAAAATAAGAGTGTCTGATAAATTTGGGCCTTCGTGTTTTCCTCCACCTATACCAAGAAGCAATATATTAATCGTCTGTTGATCAGTTTTTTTTAATTCTATATTCTTATTAAAAATGATTTGAAATAGAAGCGGAGAAAGATTACCGCCTTTTATAACAACCTCAATACCTAAGGTAATTATAAAAAATAGAGAAATTAGTATTTTCTTAAATAGCATTTTTTATGAGAGCTGTAAAAGATTTAGGATCAAGGCTTACTCCGCCCACAAGAACGCCATTTATCGACGGGAGGTCAATAAACGATCTGACATTTTCCGCATTTACACTTCCACCGTAAATAACATCCTTATTTAATTTTTCCTTAATTTTCTTAGCCATTTCTTCAACCAAATTTGGGTCAGCTGGGTTTCCAGTACCAATTGATTCTAAGGGCTCATAAGCTATGACTAAATCTCCATCTAACCCTTCCAACTCTTCAATATTCGATATGCACACAATAGGTTTTAGGCCTGATGAAAGCGCTTTAACTACCTTGTTTTTTACCATTTCCATTGACTCAGAAAAATTCTTCCTTCTCTCAGAGTGACCTATTAGAACGTAGTCTGCAAACTCTTTAATCTGAGAAGCAGATACCTCACCCGTAAATGCACCTTTGTCAAAAGGCGATAAATCCTGAGCTCCGATTTTAAAAGGCAAAGAGTTAACTCTTACGTATCCATTCATTACATCTAGTAGGGTAAAGGGAGGAAAAACCACAACTTCAACCCCTTGTGGAACTTCCAAGCTCGAGAAGTCTACCAGCCAATCTTTAGCCTCATATTTGGTCATATTTGACTTCCAATTGGCGGCAAGAAGTATGTTTTTCATGTGATACAATGGGCCAAGACTAATTATAAAGTATGGACAATCTTATTCTCAAGGATCTAAATGAAGAACAAAAAAAAGCCGTATTAAATAGTGATGGTCCCATGATTATTCTAGCTGGAGCAGGAAGCGGGAAAACAAGAGTATTAACTTATAAAGTAATTTATCTTATTAAGGAAAAAAAGATAAACCCCCAGAATATCCTGATGGTAACATTCACAAATAAAGCTGCCACCGAGATGAAGGAAAGAATTCAAAAGCTCTCTGATAGTCCTGACAAACCGCTTATAGGAACGTTCCACTCTCTTTGTGCAAGAATTTTAAGAATTGAGGGGAAATATATTGGTTTTTCTGAAAAATTTACAATCTATGATTCA
>CAYORA010000012.1:1741-5411 GCA_964406285.1 uncultured Gammaproteobacteria bacterium | reverse complement strand
AAGAATTGAGGGGAAATATATTGGTTTTTCTGAAAAATTTACAATCTATGATTCATCAGATAGCGTTGACGCCATTAAGGAAGCAATGAGGCGTGCAAACATTTCCACTAAAGATTTTAAACCTTATTCTGTTCAAGCTACTATCTCTCAAGCAAAAAATCAGTTAATAAATCAGCTCGAATATTTAAATTTAGCCAGAGGATATTTCCAGGAAAATGTTGCTAAAATTTATCCTTTTTACCAAATAATTCTCAAAGAAAATAATGCGTTGGATTTTGACGATTTAATACTAAAGACCATTGAACTTTTCCAAAAAAATCCTGAGGTTCTAAAAAAGTATCAAGATAAATTCCAGTATATTTTGGTTGACGAGTACCAAGATACAAATCAGGCTCAATATATGTTAACTAAAATGCTTTCTAAGAAATGGAAAAATATTTGTGTTGTAGGAGATTTTTCTCAAAGCATTTACAGTTTTAGAGGAGCAAATTTTCAAAATTTAATTACTTTTAATAAGGACTTTAACGATGTAAAAACTTTCCACCTCTCCCAAAACTACAGATCTACTCAGGTAATTTTAGATAGCGCATATGGGGTTATTTCAAAAAATACTTCTCACCCAGTTCTAAAACTTTGGACGGAAAACAAGACAGGAGAAAAAATAATTTTATATGAAGCAAATAACGAACATAATGAAGCGGAATATATTATTTCTCAAATTATAAATTTAGGAATTAATCCGTCGGAAGTTGCAGTTTTATATAGAACAAATGCGCAATCCCGTGTAGTTGAAGAAGTATTTCTACACCACGGTGTTCCGTATTCACTGGTTGGAGGAACAAGGTTTTATGAAAGAAAAGAAATAAAAGATATCTTAGCGTACCTTCGAGTTATCGATAATGAAAAAGATAATGTTTCATTTAGAAGAATTGAAAAACTTGGAAAAACAAGACTTAAAAAGTTTATGGAATTTATTGAAAATTTAGATAAAGAAAATCTCCAAACAATTGAAATTTTGGATAAAGTTTTAGATGCAGTTGACTATATGTCTTTGTATGATCCAAAAGATGAACAAGATATGGGACGACTTGAAAACATAAAAGAACTTCGTTCTGTTGCTATTGAGTTTCCTGATCTTTCAACTTTCCTAGAAAATGTTTCACTTGTGGAACAAGAACAGCTTTCAGAGTTAGCCAAAAAAGATAAAAAAAGTGCAGTAACTCTTATGACTCTTCACTCTGCAAAAGGATTAGAATTTCCGCATGTATTTATGATCGGCATGGAAGAAGGAATTTTCCCACATTCCAGATCTCTTATGGAAAAGGGGGAACTTGAGGAAGAAAGAAGACTTTGCTATGTAGGAATTACGAGGGCAAAAGAAAGACTATTCTTAACCTACTCAAAAAATCGCCTAATTTATGGACAACGATCATCTAACACTTTATCTCGCTTTATTTTAGATATTCCAAAAGATACAATTATTATGAACGCTTCTTTTGAAGATGAAGTTCCTGAATATCTATGACCTTCTCAGACATCGGGGAAAATTTAGCTGATTCGTTTAACCAAGATGCGCATCACCCGCTTCAATCTTTTGAGTGGGGTGAGTTTAGAAAAAAAACTGGCGTGGGAATTATAAGGCGTGGTGTAGTTGAAAAAAACAAAGTTACCAATCCTTATCAAATTTCAGTTCATAAAACCCCAAATTTTCCTTACCTTATTGGATATTTTCCAAAAGGAAAACTTCCATCCGAAGAGGAAATTTCAGATCTTAAAAAAACTGGTGAAGAAAACAATTTAAGCTTTATTCAATTAGAACCAGATATTTTTTCAGATCAAAAATCTGGAGTTAGTAAAAATCTAAAACCTTCTTTTCATCCACTTTTTACAAAGTATACTTTTATCTTAGATTTATCTCTTTCAGAAGATGAACTTCTAAAGAACATGCACCAAAAAACCCGCTATAACATACGACTCTCACAAAGACATGGAGTAAGTGTAAAAATTGATAACAGTGAAGAAAGCTTTAAACATTACCTAAGATTAACTCGCGAGACTACAAAGAGACAAAGATTTTATGCACATGACGAAAAATATCATAAATTAATGTGGGAAACTTTAGGAAATAAAAACAATGAGAAATTTAATCCAAATAAATTGCAGGCGCATCTTCTTCGAGCGGAATATAAAAATAAAACTTTAGTTACTTTTGTTTTATTTACTTTTAAAAATACACTTTACTATCCATATGGAGCATCTAGTGACGAAAATCGGGAAGTTATGGCCTCTCACTTAACCATGTGGGAAGCAGTGCGCTTTGGAAAAAGTCTAAACCTAGAAAAATTTGACATGTGGGGAGCTGCCAACGTTCCGAATCCAAAACCGGACAATCCATATTATGGATTCCATAGATTTAAAGAAGGATTTGGCGCAACTTTAACAGAGTTCGTAGGAAGTTATGATTTAATAATTAATCCCCTTAATTATAGACTTCTAACTGTAGCAGACAAGGTAAGGTGGGCTTATTTAAAAACAAAAAAGCTTAGATAATATAAAGCGTTAGCTCATTTTCCTCATCAACTTTTTTAGCTTTTAAATTCATTTTATATTTATAGGAAACTATTTTTGTTCCTTTTTTTAATTCTTTTTTAAATTTTGGTATCAAGCGATTTAAAGTTTGAGGAACAAGATACACATATAACACTGTTGCATCACTTAAATCCTGTTTATAAAAATTTCCTCTTATAAGTTTTATGTTTTTTGATAAATGTAAACGCATAATAGTAAATCTAGATAATAAAAATCTGAATGGTTCAATTTCTATCCCAACACCTTTTGCTCCAAACTCCTTGGCAGCGACAACTAATGCGGTAGCACCGCCAGATCCTAACTCATAAACAACATCTTTTTTTGTAACATTTGCTAGCTTAAAAGCAGCTCTTGCAGTTTTTTTATGAGTTCTCCATCTGGGAGACCAGGGAGAATCAGGGGGCCAAATCCATGACAAGAGAATCAAAGAAACAGCTATTACTAAAAGAAAAATTAAATTTATAATCACTAAATTTTTCGAATCACTTTCCCTTTAATTTGATTATCTGATACCAAACCAAACCTTCTACTGTCATGACTATCTTTTTTATTATCCCCTACTAAAAAATATTTTTCTTTATCTATTTTTCCTATTCTTTTTATATAAAGCCTGTTGTATTTTTCAAAAACCACAACATCTCCTTTTTTTGGCTTACTAAATAAAAGAGGAATAGAACTTGCCAAAACACTATCCCCCTCTGAATAAGTCGGTGTCATGGAGTGACCAGATATTTTAAAGCGGGATAAAAAAAGCATTAACTTTGTACCACTATTTCTAGGCCGGTAGGGAATGGTGCCTTAACTCTGTGCGAATCAAGATCTTTTGATTTATAAAATATTTCAGCGATCTGCATAACTTTTTCTAAAAGCTCTTTAGCTGACCCCATATCAATTCCAGTTCTTGCTTTTGCTCCTAATTTTTTAGCGTCATCAAATAAAGATTCTAGTTCCGGGAATTTTGAAAAATCATTTTTAAAATAATCGTCCTGAAGGGTTGATAATTCGTGTTCTAAAATATTTGAATGTTCTTCTTTTACATGTGTTACACGACTAACATCATGCTCTGCTTTTAATTCATCAT
>CAYORA010000012.1:0-1641 GCA_964406285.1 uncultured Gammaproteobacteria bacterium | reverse complement strand
TCTTCTTTTACATGTGTTACACGACTAACATCATGCTCTGCTTTTAATTCATCATCCCGCTTTATCAAACTTAAAAGCTCAGTCATTCTTATAATAGTATGCACAGCGACTTGAGCCTGATGTGGATCATAAATTCCGCAAGGAATATCACAGTGGGCGTAAGCGGTGTTTTCAGGAATTAAATTAAACAATATACTAAGCTTCATGTGGAATGATAATAGGAAACTATCTCTAAAATGTCAATAAATCTTATGTATGAAGTCTGTAGGTGTTAAGCTGCCCGCTGCTCACTAAAACCCTCAGCGACAAATACATCATGTGATGCAGCCTCGCCGGACTCTTCCTGCGCTGCGAGATTCTGATTGCGCTCTTCTAAAAGTCTTCTATCCCGAGCAGCGATTTCCATAGCCCAAATCTCTTCTTGTCTTTGCTTTCCGAGCGCTATTTCCTCCTCTTCTATAGCAATTCTTTTTGCAATTACAGGATCTTGGATCAATTCTGATCGATACTGCCTAACTAGAAGCGCAAGCTCCTGTGAGTTCGCAAATGCCCTTCGCGGATCTAATACCTGCGTATCCCATGTTTTATAAGGATCAGTAGACTCGGCTACACTTGCGCTCATAGGTACGTGGTCATTTATATCTCCGCCAAATGGATCTCGTCTAAATTTTATTCCTGTAACTGCGGGGTCTCCAAGTGGACCCAGCGCAAATTGCCGTGCAATATTATGCTTTATCCTGTCTTCACGAGTCATACCCTCTCTTTCGGGAGAAAGAGCGGGATGCTCAATCTGAGGAGCCATGTCAGGTTTTGACATAAAACAATATTCGCTCGTTTAGCCCTAATTGTCAATGCATAAAATAATATCTTATTGATTAATCTTTTCATTTTGTGTAAATATTAATAGTTAGATGGCAAGTCCAGCTGAATTAGAAAGATCTTTAGTCATGTCTCCCGATCAAATTCAAAGACCATCTCCCTTAAGAACTCCCCCTGAAATAAGACGGTTTCCTAGGGGAATAGATTTAGTCAATGGTATAAATAGACAGCACGGAAATAATAATGGCGTAGTTTATGAGGAGCAATGTTTCGAAGACTACACACAAAGGCTACCAAATAACCAAGTAGCGATAGGCCCACACCTATTCGATAGGGCGATTGCACTTGGCGGTACACCATTAATACAATTTGCAAGGCCTGATGCATTAAAATTCCAATTAGTACATGGGGCGCTTGAACTTGAAGAGATGGCAGAATTTAAAAGCAGGAAGAAAAACGGCATCACAGCATTAAAAGATAAAATTTCTGCATTCCCCGATTTATTAGATTATTTAAGACTTAGGCCTGGATTACTAGCTAAATTACTTAACGATGCAACTGATAATAATATTGACATTAGAAGAATAGTAATTCCTCCTAACATTGACATAAAAGTCTTAGTTGTAAGTGCTCATCTATACCCAATCCAACCATCTATGCTTCCTTTTGAAACCAGATTCGAATATGCCAAATTAATAACCTAGACACTCTTTCCCTAGCCACGAATTTATGATAAAATCTTTTGACATTCCGTGATAGCTCAATGGTAGAGCAATTCGCTGTTAACGAAAAGGTTCTAGGTTCGAGTCCTAGTCACGGAGC
>CAYORA010000011.1:0-20173 GCA_964406285.1 uncultured Gammaproteobacteria bacterium | reverse complement strand
AAAGCTGAAGTTCCGCACTCTGGACAAATATCAAAGTTATTAGTTTTAGGTTTTGTGTCAATTGTGATTCCTTCTTGAAGAGGAAGCTGTTGGAGCACTGCAATCTCCTCCTGTTGCTCACCCTTTACTTCAACCGGGGCATCTGCTGGTACATTTACAGGTGTTTGGCTCTGAGCATTTGAAGGAGGCACTAATTTATCTTCTACTACACCATTAACTTTAAATGCATATTGTCTTGCTAGAATCTTTGCGACCGCATCAGGAAGTGATCGAACTCTATTTTCTCCAAACCCTACACTTCTTGCTCCTCCTATTCCAGACAGTTGACTAATAACCTGGCGAATTCTCTCGCGCGGCGGCAGGTTGCCTGCGAGACTTAAGTTCAAGGAAATCATGCGCCCTAGTGCCTCAGCCATTGCTGCTACATCAGATCCAGTTTTTCCAATAGTTATAAACATCTCAAAAGGCTCCCTATTTTGATCATGATTAAGAGTAATATATGTGTCTCCAACTGGAGTTTGAGTTTTGTAAGTTACTCCTTCCATCATCATTGGACGAGGCGCCCTAACTGTGTGGTTTGCAATATCAGGAACTTTTACCTCTTCTTTCTTTTCCTCAACTCTTGAAAGAACTCCTTCCCTAGATCCATCTCTCATGTAAGTTACGCCTTTCAAACCATTATCATAAGCTGACATGTAAAGATTTTTTACATCCTCGACTGTGTGAGCATTTGGAGCATTTACAGTTTTAGAAATTGAAGAGTCAATATATTCCTGAGCAATTGCTTGTACCATTACGTGCTCATCAGGTGTCAGGTCATTTGCTGAAACAAAGTATGCTGGTTTTTCTTCATTTGGATGAGCCTTTTTCCATTCTTCATAAAGAGGGTGATACATCTTATGCTCACCTAGTCTATCGCGACGAATAAATTCAAATTCGTAAACTGGCTCTACTCCTGATGACACTCCTGAAATCAAACTTGTAGTTCCTGTTGGAGCGATCGTAAGAAGAACTGCATTTCTAATTCCGTTTTTTGCAATCTTAGCTTGAATTTCTTTTGGTAGATTTTGAATATGATATCCCTTCATGTATTTTTCTTTATTAAACTTAGGGAAGGCGCCTTTTTCCTTTGCGATATCTGCTGAAGCGTCATATGCGTTGTCTCTAAGAGTTGCGAAAATTTTCTTAAGAGTCTCTTCAGATTCTGGTGCTCCGTATTTAAGCTTCATTTTAATTAATGCGTCAGCCAAACCGAGAATCCCAAGACCAGTTCTTCTAATATCTTTTGCTACTTTTTCGTTCTCCTTAAAGAAGTAATATGTGTCATCAATTACGTTGTCTAAAAATCTCATTGCTACCCTTACATCTTTTCCAAATCTATCGTATTCAAACTCGCCTTTTGTATTTACATAAGCTGAAAGGTTCATGGCTCCTAAATTACATACTGCCCACGCTCCAAGAGGCTGCTCTCCGCAAGGATTTGTAGCGATTAAGGTTTCGAAATATGCTGTGTTTGAGCGCTTGTTACTTCGGTCGAGGAAATGCAAACCTGGCTCTGCTGATGTCCATGCAGCTGTACAAATAAGATCCCAGAGATATTTCGCCTTTACAGTTTTTTTAACTTGAACTTTTCCACCAATCTTCTTCCATCCTTCTAGATCCCCTTCCCATTTAGTGTCGTATTTTGGATCATCTAAATCTGGGTATTCCAGATTCCAATCTGCGTCTTTTTTTACTGCTTCCATGAACGCATCAGACACACAAACCGACAAATTAGCTCCATTGATTCTTGAGAGATCCTGTTTTACGGTAATAAACTCTTCAATATCCGGATGCCAATCATGAAGCATAAGCATAAGTGCACCACGGCGAGAGCCTCCCTGCTGAACAATATCTTTAGTAGCCAACGAATATAATTCTGCCCAGTTCATTGGACCTGAAGAAAAACCATTTACTTTTCTTACCCTAGAGCCTTTTGGACGAAGACTTGAAAGATTAACCCCTACTCCTCCACCGCGAGCCATAATCTCAATCATGATTTTAAGATTATCTAAAATTCCATCCCTAGAATCTTTAGGAGATGGGATAACGAAACAATTAAAATAAGTTACATCAAATCCAGTTCCTGCTCCAGCTAAAATGCGTCCCCCTGGAAGAAACTTAAATCCATCCATTGCATCATAGAATTTTTTCTCCCATGTTTTTTGAAGAGATTTTTTCTCTTGTCCAGCAATTCCCTTTGCAACTCTTCTCCACATCTCATCAGGAGTTTGTTCCATAGGATTTCCAGCTTTATCCTTTAAGGAATATCTGTCTAAGAATACTTTTTGCCTTACACCGTCTAATTTCATAATTTTAATTTATTAATTTTTTGACTTCTTTTTCAAAGTCTTCTACGTCTACAAATCTTTTAAATACGCTTGAAAATCTTATATATGCAATCTTGTCTAGCTTCTTAAGCCTACTTGCCACCATTTGCCCAATTCTCTTACTTTCTACTTCTACGGAGTCTGCACCTCTTAATTCTCTTTCTACCTCTACTATTATCTTTTCAATGTCTTCAACCGATACTGTAGTCTTTTCGCAGGATCTACTGATTCCGTTTCGTAATTTATCTCTATTAAATTGCTCTCTTCGCCCATCCTTTTTAATAACAACCAGATTTATGTTTTCAACTCTTTCATATGTCGTGAACCTTTTCTCACACTTAACACAGTTTCGTCTTCTTCTTATTGTCTCAAGATCCTCACTGTCTCTAGTTTCTACTACTTCTGTTTCGCGGGAACCGCAATATGGACATTTCATAGCAATTTTTTCCTCCGGGCAAATTCTTAAAGTTCTGACACTAAATCTAGTGCCAAGATCGATCATATGCCGCTAACGGTGGGGTGTCAACTAACAATTACTGGATCAAAAAATATCAGTCGTTTTTCTAGCCTCATTTTTAAATGATACCAAAATTTAAGTAAAAATTGAGGAAAAATCGGGTAATAAAATGTGTTTAAAAATTAGAAGAGCGAGTAAAAAAATAGCACAATAAACATAAATGGCTATATTTTACGGCTTAAGTTGATCTGCACTTTTTTCAAGGTTTTTTATCTTTTTTAGGTCATCGGTCAACGACTTCCCTTTTTCTTTAGATTTTCCACTTAAATTTTCTATTTCTTGTTTTTGTTTTGTCGAGGAATCTTTAATTCTTGCAAATATGTCTCCGACATCTTTCCCTGAATTTTTTGCTTCTTGTGCCTTTACCAAGGACTTTTCTAAATACTTCTGAGCTTTTGTAAGTGTTGTTTCTGCCATTTTGTCGTCCCCTTTTTCATAAAGCATTAAGGCGCTCGCCGTTCTTTTATCTGCTTGAAGCAAATAGAAATTGGCTTTTTTAACAGAGTCTGTAGTTAGAAATTCAACAATTCGGTCACGAATCATTTTTATCGAATAAAGTGGACTCCCAGGAAGAATTCCAGGATAGGGAAGCTGGTATTCTACGGTTGTAGGTATAGGGCTAGGCGTTAAGCTGGTAGTGGGCATAGGGATACTTTCCGTTGGTTTTGTTGTAACCTCTATCACTTGTGCTTTCGCAGGAGATGAAACTAAGATTATGAAAAAAATTATTCCCGGTATTATCTTGATCAAGCTCTTCATACGTAGTGCGCGGAACTAGCCTACTCTACCACTATAAAACCCTAATTTCAAGAAGTCTTCTTTGGAAACCCAAGCTGTTCAAGGACTAAATTAAGACTTTCTTCAGCATTATGAGAATAAGTATTCACGACGAAATCGTAATATTTTCTATCCCAATAAACCCAATTTTGATCTCCCCCTGCATACATTCTTCTCCATTTTTCTATATCATTCTTTTCTCTTTCAATTACCTCCTGCTTAGCTGTTTCAAGAGACTGTTGTTCACGATTTATTAATCTATCAATTCTTATGTCCATATGATCTTCTCCAGCTGAGTCCTCACAAACAACAAGAATTTTAAAAACGCCTGGAATACCCTGCGCATTGTATCCTGCAAGCTTCGCCTCCAAAATAAGATCTTTTTCCTCATTCAACATCTTCTTCAACTCTTCATCAAAAATCTGATCCTCATTATCTGGTCTTTTATCCGTATCTTTAGGATTCAAATTAAGCCTGGCTCTAACTCTTTCCCAAAAAATATCTCCGCCTTCTACATGACGCCAAGAAAGAGTGTTAGCTAAGTGTTTCGCAAGAGTTGTAGAACCAGATGCTATTCGGCCCGAAACGGTAATATTTCTTATATCTCCGAGGTCTGCGGGTGTCATCTATAGAGTATAAATCTAAGTATGAAAATCATCAAGAGTTATTTTGAAGGGCAATAATTCCGGGTAAAGATTCTCCTGACAATAATCTAAGCATTGCTCCTCCACCCATAGATACAAAATCAAATTTATCAGATAAATTATGTTTATTTAGAAAAGCTACAGTATCCCCTCCCCCGGCAATCTTATAAGAAGAACTATTAATTATTGCTTTCGCAATGTGAAGAGTGTTTTCGATAAATCCTCTTTCTAAGTATCCCATTGGGCCATTCCATACCACCATTTCGCTTTGTGAAATAATATTCTCAAATTCATTAACGCTCGCTTTCACAATATCTTGTCCTTCTTCTGACGACTTTGCAACGATAATTTTCGCTTTACTACTTTTAATATTTTCAATTGTCTCCCTATCCCTATCTGTAATTTTTCCACCTATTAAAATATAATCTGCAATATCATGCATCTTTGCTATTATTGGAAGCTTAGTTTCCATCTTCGCTCCTCCCAATATAATTGTAAGAGGACTTTTCGAGGAACTAATTACGCTTTCTAATACTTTAATTTCTTTAGTAAAATGAAATCCTGGATAGTGTGGCAAAAAATTAGGGACTCCAACAATCGAAGCATGCTCTCTGTGGCTAGAACCAAATGCTTCGTTAACATAAATTTCCCCTAAGCCTGCCAATTCTTTTGCAAAATTAAGATCATTATCTTTTTCTTCTTTATAGAATCTTAGATTCTCAAGTAGGAATAAATTATCTTTAATCTTCCAACCTTTAAATTTTCCAAGTTCAATCCTAGACTCCTGGGATTCAAATTCTTTCGCAAACCATTTTGCAACAGGAAAAAGACTAAATTTCTCATCCCAACCATCAGGACGCCTGAGATGCCCAATAATTATTACTTCACAATTATTTTCCAGAAGATACTCTATGGTGGAAAAACCTGAAACCAGCCTGGTTTCATCAAGTATCTCGCCATTTTCAGAGAGCCTTACGTCACATTCATACCGAAGAATCACTTTTTTATTTTTTAGTTCCCCGGATTCTAAGTTCGGCAAATTTGTCATAAATCAATCTGTAAATTCTTGGCAAAACATTTCTCCGTAAATTCCCCCATCGACTACACCAATTCCAACTCTTCCGAAATTTTCCGAAAGTATATTTGCTCGGTGCCCTGCGCTATTCATGAGCCCCTGCATCGCAAGCTTAGTGCTAGGTGCTAAGGCTAAATTCTCACCTGCAAATTTATAAGTAATGTCTTTTTCTGCCATTCTGTCAAAAGGTGACCCCCCTTCAGGAGTATAGTGAGAAAAATATCCACGGTTTAACATGTCTGTGCAATGTGCTCTTGCGACTTCCCTTAAGCTTTGATCCTCCTCTACCGGGGGAAGATCCATGCTTGCCCTTTCTCTGTTAACTAAGTTAATCATTTCAACCTCAGAATCCCGATCGATCTTCACGTTTGTAGTTTTAAAATTCAACTCTAAAAGTTCATCACTTTTTGGTTCAACTGTTAGAAATGTTAAAGCATCATTTACTGCTCCGCCAAAAACATCATTGAGCTCTTTATCAAAGCCTTGAATACTTGACACGAGTGGGGCTCCTAACTTAGAAGCAGCAACAGAATTTTTCATAAAGGGTGAGAGAGGAAGCGCAACTACCATAGTTAAAATAAATGACAAAAGCACAAACGCAGATGAAACACCCGGTAAAATTCCTAATACTTTTTCAACTTTTTTGGGATAATCGATTCTCTCAAGCCTTTTAAAGATAAATGGCAGAATAGCATGCCTTAGGAAGACAGTTAATATGATCTCGCAGACAAAAGCTGCCAGGAAAAATCCCAACGCATTTCCAAATCCTTTTGGAATATTAAGTGCATTAACTAAAAAGTCACCAAAAATATCATAAAAAGTAAGTCCAAATAGAAATGATACTAGAAAACTTATAAAATCAGCAAAACCCTTTATAAAACCCAACGCATACCCTTCAAGAGCATAAAAAGCAATAATTACAAAAATTGCAAGATCAATAAAGTTAAAATTTACAAACGGAATTGTAAGGAAATGTAGGAATGCCTGAATCTGTTCAATTGAAATCACAAAAATATTATAGTAAATTGTTGTCTCTTTGTCTTCCTCAATGATACTATTATCTAATGGGTAGAATAGAAAAGCTTTACCGAAAATTTCGAAAGAAAAGATACTTTGGCTTAGTAGTATTTATTCTTGCAATAATCGCAGGGGCTATAGCTTATAATTTTATACTTAAAGATCTCCCATCCCCCACTAGATTAAATAATCCCACAGCGATTCCAGAATCAAGTCAAATTTTTGACCGTGATGGGAAACTCCTATACACAGTGTATTCAAATAAAAATAGGACCCAAATTCCCCTTAAGGATATTCCAAAACATGTACAGGAATCGACCATTGCAATTGAAGATAAAGATTTTTATAGACACGGAGCAATTGACATAAGAGGGATTACAAGGGCATTTATTGCAAACATTTCAGGAAAACCAATTCAAGGAGGCTCAACCATCACGCAACAACTTATAAAAAGCAGTCTTCTAACTTCAGAGCGCTCAGTTCAAAGAAAAGTAAAGGAGATAGTTTTAGCGTTTGTAACTGAAGTCCTATATTCAAAGTCACAAATTTTGGAAATGTATCTAAATCAAATTCCTTATGGAGGAACTGCATATGGAATCGAAGCTGCATCGAAAACTTATTTTGGAAAAAGCGCTAAAGATCTAACCCTTGCTGAAGCTGCTCTTCTAGCGGGCCTCCCACAAAGCCCAACTCTCTATTCACCATTTGGATCACGCCCTGATCTAGCCAAAGACAGACAAGAAGTAGTGCTTAGACAAATGAGAGAACAAGGATACATTACTCAAGAAGAGGAAGAAGCTGCGAAAAAACAAAAACTAGAATACAAAAATGTTTCCAACAATATCCAAGCCCCTCATTTCGTTCTTTATATAAAAGACCTCATGGAAAAAAAATATGGAGATAAATTTACCGAAGAAGGTGGATTTAGGATCACTACTTCCCTCGACTCAAGTATTCAGGAATTCGCAGAGCTGGCAGTCGCTACTGAAGTTGCGAAGCTAAGGTTCGCAAGAGTCTCAAATGGCGCTGCTGTCGTAAGTGACCCAAGAAATGGTGACATATTAGCTATGGTCGGAAGCAAGGATTATTTTGACACCTCAATTGATGGAAATGTAAATATTGCCTTAGCCTTAAGACAACCCGGATCTTCCATAAAACCAATTAACTACGCCGTAGGAATTCAAAATGGCTATTCAGCAGCAACTGTATTCGTAGATAAAGATACATGCTATCCTCAATCGAACGGTCCTTCCTATTGTCCAAAGAATTATGACGGAAAATTTCATGGCGTTGTAACGCTTCGAGAATCACTAGCGAGTTCTCTTAATATTCCCGCGGTAAAAATGCTAAAACTTAATACAGTTGAAACTATGATGGCTACTGCTGCTGCTATGGGAATAAACACATTTACAGATCCCCAAAGATATGGGCTCTCTCTTACCTTAGGAGGAGGAGAAGTAACTATGCTTGATATGACTACAGCTTTTGGAGTATTTGCAAACAAAGGATATCGAGTCGATTTAAATCCGGTTATTGAAGTAAAAGACGGCAGGGGGAAAATTCTCGAAAAGAAAAAAAACCAAGCCCCAATCTTTGGAAAAAGAGTTTTACCTGAAGAAGTGACATTTATAATTTCGGATATTTTAGCTGATAATCAGGCTAGAGCAATGGCATTCGGAACTAATTCAGTGCTAAACATACCTGGTCAATATGTTTCTGTAAAAACCGGAACTACAAATGATTACAGAGACAACTGGACAATCGGATACACTCCTAAATATGTTGTTACAACATGGGTGGGAAATAACGATAATACACCGATGGGAGCAGTTGTGTCTGGAATAACAGGCGCATCCCCTATTTGGAATGAAATTATGGAATTTTTACTAAGCGATGAAAAAACAACACCTTTATCTCCTCCAAAAAACGCAGTTAGACTAAATGTTTGCCGTCAATCAGGACTTTTTCCTGCTGAAGGAGCAAGCTGCGACATGAGAGCTGATTATTTTGTAAGAAATAAATTCCCTAAAAGAAGAGATCCGGGAAAAACTAATGTATTTGTAGACAAGAATACCCAGGATCTTCCAAAAGATCCAAAACAAACAGAAAATCTAGAACTTAAAGAACATTATGTTATAACTGACGATACAGGTGACAGATATTGTGTAACATGTTCGCATCCAGAACTCTCCCCATCCCCTACCCCAAATCCTTAAAGTACCTATTTAAAGTGATTCTGTAATTTTGTATAATCCAGCTTGGACTCGTTCATAAAACGAGGCTAATTTCGTATTTATCTCTCCTGCTCATTTATAAATTATGGAAATATTAAAATATTTAATTATTTTTGTGGCTAAAATCCTAATATCTATAGGAGATGCCACTATATTTATCTTTCTACTTCCATGGAAATTAATTGAAATATTAGGCAATAAAATTTATAAATTCCACGCAAAAAAAGAAAAGGAAATTTTTAGTTATGAAAAAACTCAGAAAAAAAATATTTCATTTAAAGCGACCCGATTAAAATTTCCTGAGGTAAAAATACCAAAATTAACATTTCCAAGAATAACTTTTTCTAAGTTTAATTTTTCAAAGCTTAAATTTAATTTAAAATTTCCTGAACTTGTCTTGCCAAAAATTAAAAAACCAAAAGTATCACTACCTAAAATTATAACTCCGAAAATAATCATACCGAAGCGATCTGTTCCTAATTTCGGATTTCCAAAAATTAATAGCCCAAAATTATCAGTACCACATTTAAAGAAACATAAAAAAAGAGGAAGACCAAGAATACCCACCACTCTACCACTCAGAACCAGGTTTAAATATGCATTTATCGGAACAGTTTTTTCTTTTCTATTTATTTTTCTTCCAATAATTACAATCGTTTTTATAAAACATTTACCAAATCCTGCTGAGTTATCACATCAAGAAATTGCACAAACTACAAAAATCTATGACAGGAATAAGGTACTCCTTTATCAGATTTATGCAAACCAAAATAGAACAAACGTTCCATTGTCAGAAATTCCTCAGGACTTTAAAAATGCGACTATCGCAATTGAAGATAAAAATTTCTACACTACACCTGGTTTTGATATTCTGGCAATCGTTAGGTCTGCATATGCTGATCTATCAGGCAAGCCACTACAAGGAGGTTCTACTATTACTCAACAGCTTATTAAGGCACGTCTTCTTTCTCCAGACAGAACAATCGAGCGAAAAATAAAAGAAGTTATTCTTTCTGTATGGGCAGAGCAAATTTACTCAAAAGATGAAATTTTGGAAATGTACTTTAATCAAGTTCCATATGGAGGAACTACCTGGGGGGCAGAGGCTGCAGCGCAAACTTATTTTGGAAAAGATGTCAAAAAACTTACCCTTGCTGAAAGCGCATTTTTAGCAGGCCTCCCTCAAGCTCCTTCTGTCTATTCTCCTTATAGTCAAACTCCAGATTTGTGGAAAAAAAGACAAAAAGACGTTTTAGAAAGAATGACTGAGCTCAAATATATAACTCGAGAACAAGCTCAAAAAGCTGAAAAAGAAAAACTGGTGTTTAAACCAAACCAGAACAACATTAAAGCTCCACACTTCGTAATGTATGTAAAAGATTTACTTATTGAAAGATATGGACTGCCAGTTGTAGAACGCGGAGGACTAACTGTAATAACAAGCCTTGATCTAAATACTCAGAATATGGCACAAAAAATTATAACTGATGAGGTAGAAAAAGCAGGCTATCTTAATTTCACAAATGCTGGTGCTTTAGTTACAAATCCAACCAATGGAGACATACTAGCCATGGTTGGAGGAAAAGATTATTATGATCCGAATGGAGGAAATTACAACATCACAACAGCCTTAAGGCAACCAGGGTCGACTATTAAGGTTGTTACATATTCTGCAGCACTAATGAACGGATACACATCAGCAACAGGAATTCAGGATACACCTGTCTCATTCGCTTCTCCTGGTTCTCCTCCCTACTCACCAGTAAATTATGATGGCAGATTTCATGGGAATGTAACTTTAAGAAATGCATTGGGAAATTCTATAAATATTCCAGCAGTTAAAACCTTAAACCAAGTAGGAATCTCTACCATGGTAAATCTAAGTAAAAAAATGGGGATAACAACTTGGGGAGATCCTGAAGAATATGGATTAGCAATTACACTTGGAGCAGCGGAAGCAAAAATGACCGATATGGCTACTGTTTATGGTAGCCTTGCAAATAAAGGTAAAAAAGTAGAGCTTAATCCAATTCTCAAAATTACAAATTATCAGGGAGCAGTGTTAGAAGAAAAAAATGAAATAAAAGAAAAAAGAGCTCTTCCTGAAGAAGTAGCATTTATTATTTCGAATATTTTGGCAGATAATCAAGCCAGAGCCATGGAATTCGGATTAAATTCACCTCTTAATATTCCAAGACATACAGTATCAGTAAAAACAGGAACAACTGATAATAAAAGAGACAACTGGACTATTGGATACACTCCAAAAATTCTAACTGCTGTATGGGTAGGAAATAATGATAATACCCCAATGAATCCACTTTTGGCTTCAGGAATTACAGGAGCAGCGCCTATTTGGAATAAAATTATGAATAACTTATTAAGCAAAAGTAATCCTAAGGATGAAATATATACTCCCCCCTCAAATATTGTTGCACGTCCATGCGGTGGGAAGAATGAATATTTTATAAAAGGAACTGAAAATAGAGGCTTTTGTAGACCGATTAGCCTTAATGAACAAAGACCGAATAATCCCTAAAGAGATTCAAGTAGGCGAAATTGAGATTTAGGGTCTCCTTTAAAAAGAAAGCTGTTTACACAAAACATGCTTGCCCCATTTTCCTTAAGCCTTGGCAAAGTCTCATCACTTACTCCCCCATCAATTTGAATATTTGCAAAGTTTTTACTATTCACTTCTTTAATTTTTGCGAAAACTCTTTCATCAAAAGACCTGCCAGATGCACCCGCATAAATACCCATCAGGAGAATTCTATCCAAGTCTTCAAATGAAACTTTAATATCTGAGACTGGTGTGTCAATATCTAGCGCCAAACCTACTCCACCAAGTTCCTCCCCGCGTGCCACAAACTCTACCTGATCGCTCATTTTTTCAACATGACCAAGAAAAGCTTTAAATCCGGCTTTAGATAAATTCTCGAGATAATTAACTGGCTCCTCAACCATTAAATGTGCTTCAAGATCAAAATATTCTGAGTATTTTAAGAAGGGTAAAGGATCTAGAAAAGTTTTATTTTCTTCAAACTTTCCATCTAGAAAATCTATGTGAACTGCTTTTGCAAAGCCTTTATAGATTTCAATTTTTTTCTCAATCTCCTCCCAGCTTGTTTCGAGGATTGTAGGAATTATCATTATTTACCTATTATAACAAGCGCATCATAACTTGTCGTCTCTGGAAGATCTGTTGATGTATCTCCAATTGTATAGTCTTTAGAAAGTGCTTCTTCTAAATCCGCTAAAATACTTTTCTTAGAATTCTTTACTTGAATTGTAACGTCCGTATATTCAAAATTATCAGCGTTTCCTGTAGAAGCCACCGTAAATCCAGCTTCTCTTATTATTTCTGCTGCTGCACCAGCAACCCCGGATTCCCCGCTACCATTTTGGACCGCAACAGAACCGCTACTTGCTGGAGTGTTTTCATCATCTTCTGCTGGAGCTTTAGTTGGGGATTTTGAAGGCGATGGAGCTTTTGTCTCTTCTGGTTCTTCTGTGGGCTCTTCCTCTGCAATTACCTCATCTCCTGAGTCCTCCTCAAGAGTAATTGAGGTACTGTCCTCTTCATCTGGCGCATTTCCACTAGTAACAAAATATGCGACACTTCCAAGAAGTAATAAAATAATTATGAAAAATATTCCGAACAGAGCAACTCTCTTTGAAATTCTTTTTTTTGAGGGTGATGTCGAACCTGAGTAAGAGATCTCTTCCATATTAGGTTGCCATAGTATCACAAGAAATTCTATCTATCAACATTTGATTTGATATAATAATCTAATGCCCAAACTTTCCTTTTTACTATTTTTATTTTTCTTCCTCTTCTCCCTACTCCTTGGAGTTGGAAAAGCTCGAGGAGATGAACTTGACGATTTAAATAAGCAAATAGCTGATTTAACAAAAGCCCTGAATGATTCGAAGTCCGCAACTGCACCTTTGGAACAACAGGTAACAAGCATTAAATCTAGAGTAGCGTTTATCGAATCTGATTTAATCAAAAAAGGCAATGATATTGATAAAGGCTATAAGGATTTAGAAAAACAAACAGACAAACTAAATCTTGCAATAAGAAATTATTATATTAAAAGTCACTATAATTCGCCTATCTTAGTATTTCTTTCTTCAGATAATGCTAGTGAAATAACTCAGATCTTGGCATATCAAAAAGCTGCTGCAGATCAAGATAAAATGATTATTACAAATATTGCTCTTTCTATTAATTCCCTTGAAGAAAAAAAGGCCACACTGGAAAGCGAAAAGATAAAACTTGCTTCAGTAAAAGCTAATTTAGATAAAATAATTGGAGAAGCTAAAACATATCAATCCAATTTAACTGGTCAAATCGCAGCTCTATCAGCAAAGCAGCAGGAAATTATTAACGCAAGATCTGGAACATTTACAGCAACTATTGGGGACAGCAATCTGGCTGACGACTACAATGCTTCAATTACTGGATTTAGAGAAGCAGCTCCATCTGGATATTTTGCTGTTTTTTCATTCGGAGCACATACACACAGAAAAGGAATGAGTCAGTATGGAGCTAGAGGCCGTGCGCAAAGCGGCCAATCAGTAAATCAAATTCTAAACGCATACTATGGAAAAGAACCAGTTGGAAAAGATACGGGAGGAGATATTCAGGTAGCAGGATTTGGAAGTATGAATTTCGAAGATAGGTATCTTATGGGAATTGCAGAGATGCCTTCGACCTGGCACCCAGAAGCCCTAAAAGCTCAAGCAATTGCTGCACGAACTTACGCATATAGATATAAGGCTGAAGGTAAAGAGATTTGTACTACAGAGGCATGCCAAGTTTATAATGATGGGAAAGCATCGAATCCTCCTGAAGCATGGCGACAGGCAGTACAGTCAACTCGCGGACAAGTAATAGAAGACGTTGTAACTTATTATGCATCTACTCATGGAGGCTTTACAACTACCCGTGGATGGGATACAACAGACGGCTCAGGAGGAGGAAATTTTATTGATAAAGCTTATGATAAAATTGGAGGCTCCCCATGGCTATATAAAGCATGGTACACTCAGGGCTACAGCGTCTCTTCTGGAAAGTGTGGAAGAACAAATCCATGGCTTTCCCCCACTGAAATGGCGGACATAGTAAATGCAGCTATTGCTTTAAGAAGCGGTGGAATTGATACCTCTAGAATTACACCAGTTACGACTGACTGCTGGGGAGGAAATCCATATAGCATGGATGAATTAAGAAATTTAGTTTCCGGCCAAGGAGGAATTAGCCAGGCAACAAGCGTATCGGTTTCACAGGGAAATGGAAATACTTCAAATGTGACTATTAACGGCGTTTCTCTTTCGGGCGAAGATTTTAAGAGAGCTTTTAATTTAAGAGCACCTGGCCATTTATCAATTCCACAATCAGGATTTGCATTCTTTAATATTGAAAAAAAGTAACGTATAATATAGTACGCCCGCATAAACATGCCTGATATTTTTGTAGGAAATCCTGCTCAACCTCATTCAGAAGCTAAGGAAACCTCTGAAGTAAAAGCAGTGGAAGAGCCAATTAAAGAAAAACCCCAAATAACGCCTCATAAAGGAAAACATGTCCACAGCCACCTTTTTTCCTCCTACTGTGATTATCCGCATGCGGTTAAAGTTGCAGACCTACAAGATGATGAGGAAATACTTTTATATCTTAGAAAGCACATTGTTACAAATGTTCCATGGATAATAAGAGCAATTGGAGCAGCGCTAGTTCTTCCTTTCATGATCTACATCAACTCATTCGGAATTATTGACCTCTCGATTATCCCCTATAATTTCGTAATATTTGCATCAATTCTCTATTACCAGGTAGTATTCACGTATATTTTCGTAAAGTATCTAAGCTGGTTTTACAACATCTCGCTTGTAACAAATAAAAGAATTATAGACATAGACTTCTCAAGCCTTATATATGAAAATGTAGATGCTACAAAGCTTTCTCAAGTTGAAGATGTGGGATATTCCCAGGTTGGAATAATTAGGTCTATTTTCGATTATGGAGACGTAAGCCTTCACACGGCGGGGCCTGCATCAAATTTTGAATTCCTGGCAATTCCTCACCCTGAAAAAGTAATTAAGGTTGTAAATAATTTGATAGGAAAAACAAAACATGCTTGAACAAATCATTAATTTATTTCAATTTTTAACAATTTTAAAATTCGCATTTCTATTATTGAATTTGATTGTTATAATATTTCTTTTAATTGTGTATAAGCAGGCTCGCGCAATGCAAAAAGTGGTCGATGATGGCGCCAGCTCAATATTACTTAACTCAATTGCATTATTTAGTGTTATAATAGGAATGATTATTTTTGTTGCTGCCCTAATCATTCTATAATAATAGTTTTTATCGATCCGCCATAGGCGTGATCGAAGAGGAGGGGCCGTCCGTCAGGCCGAAATCTGAGCAAGGTCGAAGATGAAGGCACAAGGACGTGACCCAACGAGAAATGGCAGAAACAAATCTAGCATTTAGTAAAGTCGTAGCAACCCCTACGCCTACAGCCTGGTCTCAGGCATATAGCGCAGGACGACTATTTGCTGCGTTATCTCTTCAATCAGATACAGTCCCCCAAGAAGGAGAAGAACACCTAAATTCTCTAGGAAAAGATCTTATTTCTACACTAGAAAGTGAATTTTTTACTCTTGAAAATAAAGATCTTGAATCCATAAAACAAGCAGTAACCACAACTGCAGAAAGAGTAAAAGAAGGGGTAAAGCTCTCATTTGTTATATGTTACCTAAACGAAAACGTACTATATCTATTTGCTACCGGTGGAGGCAAATCTATTCTTAAAAGAGGGGAAAAAATCGGAACTGTTCTTGAAGGGTTAGAAGAAAACGCCATTAAATCAGCCTCCGGCTACGTTCAAGAGGGAGATATTATTGTTCTACAAACCAAATCATTCACAAAAATAATCCCATCTGCTCCTTTAGCTCAGGCTCTTGATAGCGACAAACCTGATGAAATTTCAGAAAATTTAGCTCCCCATCTTCATGAAAAAACAGAAGGAGCAGCATCTGCGGTAATCTTACTTTACAAAAAAATGACCGCAGCGGAAATCTCTCAAGCCGCAATTCCTTCTGATGATCTGGAAACAGAAGCCCAGGAAGAGGCAGAGACCAAAACAAAAGTTCAGGAAAATCCGGAAACAATTACTCAAAAACCAAACGAAAATGCCTCAGATGAGATTCAGACTAAAGAGTCTATAGACCAAAAGGCGGAAAATCAACTAGAAAACATCGAAAAATCCGCTACGGGATTTAGCGAATCTTCGGAAAACGTCACTGGATCAGAAGTACCAAAACCAACTGAAACAATTCCATCTGAAACTCCTTCTCCATTCTTAACAGATCAGATTCCGAGTAGAAGAAGAAAAATGTCATTTGGCGCAAATTTAGGATTTCTTAAAAAACTTCCCGGAAATCTAGGCCATTCAAGAAAAATCATTTTAACAATTGCAATAGTTCTAATTACTGTAATTGTAATAAGCTCTGTATTAGCACTTAGAAGTCGACAAAATTCGGGCACTGAAGAAAAGTTTGCTGGAATATTTAACAGCGCTCAGGAAAAATATGATGAGGGAATAAGTTTAAAAGATTTAAACGCCTCTCTCGCCCAAGAAAGCTTTAGGCAAGCAAAGAAAATCCTAGAAGAAAATAAAGATACGTTTGATGAAGGATCTGATGAAGATAATCAGATAGAAGAACTTTTAACAAAAGTTAACAGTGAAGTTACTGGTGGAGGAAATGAGGGAGTAAATGCCTCAGAAGTAGACAAATCCGAGAGTAATCTGCTTTCTCTTGAAATTGAAAATAAAGACGGAACGCATTTTACCCAAAATGAAGACTTTGTCTATTTCCTAGATGATAAAGGCGCACATTCAATTGACAAGGGAAATGATTCCAAAGAAAATCTATTTGATAAAAGTTGGGAAGAAGCTGGTGGAGTTGGAGTTTTCGGTTCAAACATCTACGTACTTGATAAGGAAGCAGGAATCTCTAAATTCGTGCCTGGAAGCGATGACTACACAGAAAGCAATTATCTAACTGAGGAAGTTGATCTTTCAGACTCAGCTGGTATGGCAATTGATGGATCAATCTATGTGCTTTTTAAAAATGGAACAATTAATAAGTATACAAGAGGTGCTGAGGATGATTTCGAAGTAACTGGGATTGATAAAGAAATGTCTTCCCCTACTAGAATCGTGACAAGTGAAGATTTTGATAATATTTATATTCTAGATAATGGAAATTCCAGAATAGTTGTCATAGATAAAGAAGGAAAATTCGTTACCTCATATCAGGCGAGTGTTCTAAAAAGCACAACTGATCTAGATGTAAGCGAAGCAGCCAATGCAATATTTGCTCTCTCGGGTGGAAAAGTTTATAAAATAGACATAAACTAAATTTACAAAATCCCTCTTTTGGCGTATCATTGCCATATGAAAATAACCAACAAGCGCGCATTTTACGACTATCTAATCACGGATAAATTTGAGGCTGGTATTAATCTTAATGGAGCTGAAGTTAAGGCTGTAAAGCTGGAACACGCAGATTTGACAGGAAGCTATGTCAGAATAATCGGATCTGAGGCATATCTAGTTAATGCAAAAATTTTCCCATATGAGTATGCAAGACCAGATGGATATGACGAAAGCAGAACTAGAAAACTCCTACTCCATAAAAATGAGATAATTAGCCTTAAACACAAAACTGATGGGGCAGGACTAGCGTTAGTGCCAATCTCCTTTTATGAAAAACATGGACTTATAAAACTTGAGGTAGGTGTTGGCAAAGGAAAGAAGAAATTTGATAAAAAAGCTGCCAAGAAAAAAGCAGATTTAGACCGCGAAATTGAGCAGGAATTAGCCTCATAAACTTGACTTCTGAAGCTAAATTTGGTACTATACGAGCCTTGGGGATGCATTGCATCGACAAGTTTAGTACTTTAATAATTGCAAGCCGTCCACGATTAAAAGACGTAAAATTTGATCAAAATTTAAATGCTAAAAATGCATTTAACGCTATGGCGAGATTCTTCTCTCCTAGCGCTCAACCAGCTTTAGCATACGCTGCTTAAGCTTTTGAGCTGTTCATTATGTCTTCTCTTGGTGAGACATTTTGGGCATTAAATCAGCCAGGAAAACTGTAAAGGACCTGGTTAGACCTTTATTGTATTTATAACCTCGGCTCTATTTATGGATGTTTGTTTTCAAAGAATAGAGTGATCAAAAAATAACAAACTAAGCTTGTAGAAATTCTTAAAATTCTTTCTTGGACTCGGGATCACTTCCCGACATCTCCACAACTAAAAAACCCGCCACGTGCGGGTTTTTTAACAGCTATGAACAAAGCAGAATATAAACCATCAGGGCCACAGGATTTTCAATTTAATCCTCACGGAGCATTGTGGAAAGTCAGCCGCGAAAGATTAATTCTTGCTGGTGGGTCTCGCGCACTTCTTACTCAATTAGCATATCCACCAGTTGCGGAAGCTTTGGCGCATACTGGAAAACTAGAAGCAGATGCTGTAGGTAGACTCAGAAGAAATGCAAATTCTGGATTTAATTTAATATTTGGAACAGTTGAAGGAAATGAGCTTATAAATGCCGAAATTAACAGACAACACAGTGACCCTGATCTTAAGCTTCAAATTGATACCACAACCGGAGCACATAAAAGAGGTACAGCTTTTTCTCCAAGAACACAAGAAGGATTAGGCTTGGTTGCTGCCACTCTAATAGAAGGCTCTGTTGAGGGATACAGAGAATTTGTAGGTCCGCTTAGAGAAGCTGAAAGAGATGAATATACTAAAGAGGCTAAAACACTTTTTGAAGGAATGGGATTAAGACGAGAAAGCCTCCCTGATACATACGATGGTGTAAGAACACACATAGAAGAAATGATTGAGGATGAGAGACTAGCTGTTGGCGCAACCGCAATGAGACTAGCTCCTTATACAATGCTTGCTCATACCAAGGCCCCGGCATTCCTAAAGGAAGCAATGAGACTCTTTACGCTTAATCTATTACCAGATAAATTAAGAGATCAATACGGTTTTAAGATAACTTCGGGGGAAAGAAAATCTGCACGAAGAAGAGCATCTCATATTAGAGCAGCAGTTCCATACATGCCGGACGTTATAAGATACAATCCACAATTTAGAAAAGCTAGAAGAGAACTTGAAAGAAGAGAAGAAATTGTGGATCCATCAGAACTAGTTCGACCATTCTAGTCTTCTTTTGCAAAAGCTATCCCCCACACCTTTCTTACTCCTCCCTTTTTTAACGTCAAACAAGCTTCAGAAAATGTAGATCCACTTGTTACAACATCATCCACAAGCAGAATATTCGCACCTTTTAATTTATTCTCAAACTTTTTCTTAATTTCAAACGCTCCTTTTATATTTTCTCTTCTCTCTTTTTTACCAAGTCCTACTTGCGTAACTGTTTCTTTTGTTCGCTCTATGCAATCTAGAACTTGAAGATTTAATCTTTTACCAAGCTCTTTTGCTAAAATTTCAGCCTGATTATATCCTCTCTTTTTATATTTCTTAGAACTTAGAGGAATTGGGGCAAGAACTAATGGTAAACTTAAGATCTTATTAAATTCTTCATTTTGAATTAATGAATCATATAAGAGATCCGAAATAAAAACTGATAAGCCTGACAGGTATGGCCTGTATTTAAATTGATAAATAAGCTTTTTGGAAATTTTATTAAAAACTACACCAGTAAAACACCCTTCAGGACTATTTCTCTCATAACACACTGGATGGGTAAATCCGTTATAGGAGGACCTCCCGCACACTAAGCAAATATTTTTAGTGTCAAATGAGAGCCCTGTAAAACAATTTGCGCAGAGGTAATCTCCGAATTTTTTGCAATTTACACAATATTTTGGGAAAATAATATCAAGAAGCCCCATAAAGATATATAAACACAAATGGCAAAAATTTTTCTATTTAGACATGCTCAAACAACTGACAATCTGGAAGGCATTTTTTCAGGAAAAAGAGATCCAGACCTAACAGAATCTGGAATTGAGGAGGCTAAAAAAATAGCTCATCAATTGAAAGATCAAAAAGTAACAAAAGCTTATACTTCTACGCTAAAAAGATCCAAGCACACGTTAGAAATTGTATTAGAGCCTCATAAAGGAACTGAAATAATGGTAGTCGCTGATCCAAGAATTAACGAAAGAGACTATGGAGACCTAACAGGAAAAAGTAAAAAAAAGACCGAAGAACTTTATCCCAAAGAGTATCCAGGATGGCATAGGGGATATGACACGCCCCCGCCAAACGGTGAAAGCATAAAAGATGTAGAGAAAAGAGTAATGGAATTTCTAAATGAAGTTTTAGCAAACGTTTGGCAAAATGATGTGATTTTTATTTGCGCTTCTGGAAACAGTATAAGACCATTTAGAAAACATTTTGAAAATATGACTGATATGCAAATGGCCTCCTATGAAAACGAGCGCGGAAAAATCTACGAATACGAAGTTTA
>CAYORA010000010.1:19675-21928 GCA_964406285.1 uncultured Gammaproteobacteria bacterium | reverse complement strand
ACCTCGCTTCCTGAATTTCCAAAAGCATCTCGTGACATGGCCATTTTTATAAAGGATTTTAGAAAAGAAAACAGTGAAACTCCAATTTACTTTATGACTGAAAGAAGCTGCAGACAATGGAGTCATGAAGATTTACATTTTTGGTATTTCGCGGACCTTAACAATGAGGAAATGACAAAATGGAATAATAAATTTAGAGAAGAAAGATATAAGAAAGGTAGTCCATTTGATGCGTATGACACAGCTACAATCCCCTCACATACATTTGAAAATATTCATTTGTATCCAGGTTATAAAGCAGTTGAAAACTCACCAAAAGATTCACTAATAGTTAGATGTGGACTCCACGTAAATGATATTGATAAGTCAAAAGAGGAAATACTTAAGGTTTTCTATATGTTTGAAGATGAATCCAGGGATCCTTATTACGTAATTTCTAAAAAGCTTTAAGGTTTAGCTATCACAATTGCAGTTTCTCCATTTAGATAATTTATCTTCTTTAGTATCTCTCCGCTTTCAATATCCTCTGCACGTCCAACAAATAACGTATTTTCCAAGCTCTGGTCCTTGCTCCAATCAATTTCCCTAAATTCATATCTATCAAAATTATGATTTCCTACACTTGTTTTTGCATTTTGAAAATCTTTAGGCGGATATTTTGAGTAGAACAAAAAGAAAATATAAGATTGGTCTAGAGGAACCTGATTTGAAACAATGACTTTCTCATAATCTTTTTGCGATAACACGAATTTTACAGCTTCTTCATACCCATACTGCCAATCTTTTGAATAGTAATAATTTTGCTGAGAGAAATATTGATTTAAGTAATATAAGAAATTAAATAAAATTCCTAAGCAAACAACAACTAAAATAGAGTATCTCAAATATTTTGCTTTTAGATTAAGTAACCAAAGCAATGCAGAATATATTCCAAGTGCGGTAAAGATTTGATAGGTAGGAAGAAAATTTAAAGTTCTAACTGCATGGGGAACGTCATTTGTAACTGATGCAGGAATTGGAGCAATTAAAAACCAAGAAAAAATAAAAAACTTTGTTTTTCGAGAGAATTTTCCAAAAACTAAACTATATAATCCGATCAATAATAGCGGCAGTTCGAAGTGATATAAAAGCCCCATATTTGGAGCATGATGGCGCGGTAAATCTCCTTGTATAAATAACCAATTAGCATTAATGTGGGATAAATATGCTCCGATACTTTGTCTTAAATAGACAACTCTTCTATTATCAATAACTATACCTAAGTAATCATTATTTTCTTTATCAACTGAAACCCTTTCTGGAGTATGAGAAAAGAATTTATTTTCTGCTATAAAACTTGTAGAGCGGGCCCTATTCAGGCTCTGCGGATTTAAAACTGTTGAAACTAAAAGCGGTATTACAACTAAAAATCCTATTACAAAAAATGGTACGAAATACTTTTTACCAATCTCCTTTAGTTCATTCCTAAAAATAATTACTAAAAGTAACATAAAAAGAGGAGCGAAAATCTTCTCACTTTGGTACGCGTAAATGGATAAACCACTTGTAATGGCCGAAGCAAACAATAAGTAAGGTCTTTTTAGGCCTTTAACGAAAAGAAACGCTGTTAAGATATTTAGAAACACTCCTAAATTTGCCTCGAATGCAGTTCTGGAAAATTGAATATGCCAGGGAGAAATCGCCAAAACAAAAGAAGAAAGCAATGCAATCTTCTCATTCTTAAATAACTCTTTTACTAAAAGGAAAGTTAACAAGACAGATATCGTACCAATTACAGCCGAGGGAAATCTAATCGCAAATGTAGATATATCAAATAAAAAAATCGAAGGAATGGCCAGGTATGCATACAATGCAGGCTTATAATCACCAAATGACTCTAGTGAAATTGGCAATAATTTTCCGTATTCATCTCTTCCAGTATTTAAAATAGAATATGCGTTATACGCTAAAGAAGCCTCATCCCAATCAGGGCTTATCGGGACATTTCCTAATTGCCAGAATCTTAAAATAATGGCGATCAAAATTATAAATAATAAAATAAATTTAGTTTTGAACATAAGCTGATAACATAGGCTTTCCATCCGGTAAATTAAAATTCTTTAATATTTTTACATTTTCAGGAATCTTATCCCATCTCTCCACATGAATACTATTCTCGGAATTTCCAACATTACTGAAATTATATTTTCCTATTTTATTCACATGAACAAAACCAAACACATCTCTTTCAATTTCTGAATTATTTCGGTAATA
>CAYORA010000010.1:13379-19575 GCA_964406285.1 uncultured Gammaproteobacteria bacterium | reverse complement strand
CTAAATTTGGCTTAAGTCTTGTTTTTAATTGATCAATAAAAAATACAAAACCCACAGCAGTTAGAATTTGAAAAGTTGGCAATACTGTTTCAATTCTTAAAGCATGTGGTGTTTCTCTGGCAGTCGCTGCTGGTATAATACCAAGAAGCAACCAAATGGGAATTAACCAATAATGCCCATCTTTTTTTCTAAATATAATAAATGTTCCAACAACTAGAAATGGTAATTCCCAAATAAAAAGCTGGCCAATATCTTGCGTTGAGAATTTTGGATTTCCATCCCCTTTTATAAATAAGAAACTGGGATTTAAGTTATCTAAATAGTGTTTGGCAAATTCTGTTCCATATGTCACTCTTCTGTTATTAATGATTTTTGACCAAAAAGCATTTCTGTCATTTTCCATGGCTTGATTTGCATTTTTGACAATTTCAGGATTACTAAAAATATTTACTTCCTGGTATCGAAGTTTTGCTTGTGGAGAGACAAGAAATGGAACTAGAGGAGCTAAAATAACAAAACCTACGACAGCTGAAGCGATAACTTGTTTTTTCGATTCCCATAATTCCTTTCTAAATCCAATCAGTAAAACCAAACCAATCAAAGGAACAAAAACTCTAGCAGTATTAAATACATAAAAAGACACTGCAAAAGATACTGCTGACAAAACCAAAAACCACATATTTCTATTTATTCCCTTTAGAAAAAGAAAGATTCCCAAAACTATAAAAAACGTAGAAACATTTGCCTCAAATGCAGCACGGGAAAGCATAATGTGCCATGGCGAAATACTTAAAAGAAACGCAGATACTAAAGCGAGCTTATATTTATTTTGATTTTTATGAAAAACTTCCTTTACCAATAGGTAGGTCAGAGGAATTGTTAAGAAACCAAAAAAAGCAGAAGGAAACCTGGTCGCAAATTCATTTAGTCCTAGAATCTTTACAGGAATACTTGCGAGATATGCGTAAACTGGGGGCTTAAAATCTCCAAAGGATTCAATGTATTTATATGGAAATTTGACACCAAATTCATCTTTTCCATCGATTCCAATCGAGTATGCATTATATCCCCAAGCGGCTTCATCCCAATTAAGCGACATTGGGATATTTCCTAGTTGCCAAAATCTTAATATGAACGCAATTAAAATAATTATTCCAAAAAAGAAAGCATTACTTCTTTCACTTTGAAGAAATTTTTTAAAAAATTCTTTTGGCATAAAGAATTAGTCTACGAAGCGGTATTTTAAAAGCGTCCAGAGAGCTATAGATCCATCATGAAATGTTCTCAGCTTTTTACCTTCATTATAATCTCGTGGGACTGTTGTAATAGGAATTTCTAGGATTTTATAACCTGCCTTTAATAATTTTGCAGTAATTTCAGGTTCAAAGTCAAATCTTTTTGCATTTAATTTAAATTTCTTTCCAACTTTTGCCGGGAAAATTTTATAACAAGTTTCCATATCGGTTAACCAACTTCCATAAAGAAGACTTGTAACAAGGCTTAATCCCCTATTTCCTATATAGTGAAGCATAAATCTGCCAGTTCTCTCTTCATTTTTCATGTGAGGAAGCCTCTTAAGCCTTGTGCCATATACGACTTCTGCCTTCTTATCTAAGATAGGCTCCATAAGCTTTGGAATAAAATTCGGATCATATTCAAGATCTGCATCCTGAATAATAATATAGTCTCCGCTTGATTCTTCAATCCCCCTTTTAACTGCGGCACCCTTACCCATATTCATAGGCTGCTTAAATACCTTAATCCCATCCTTTGGGAGAAGCTCCAACGTTTTATCAGTAGATCCGTCATCAACGACTATTATTTCTGTGTCTGTTTCCTTTATTTTTACTGCCTTAACTCTTTTTATGATTTCTGAGATTGTCTTTTCTTCATTAAAAACTGGAATGATAATTGATAATTTCATAGTGCTTTATAAAGAGCGTAATTGGAATTTTTATAAATTAACTCGATGTTTTCGAGCTTATCAAAACACGGAGTTTTCTTCAAGTCTAGAATATAACTAGAATTAATTTCCTTAAGTCTTCTACCTAAATCTGCTTCCAAATCTCCCCCGTCCTGACATTTAATTAATAGCTCATTTATATCTCCAGCATTTTTCTTCCTAGTTTTAATTTCTTCATCGATCCCTCCAAACTCCATTAATTCAGGCTCAAAATAAACAGAATGCTCAGACAATCCAGATATTATGGGTGCAAGATAAGGCGCTTGATATACGTCTCCAGTCTTTTCAACGTTTAGAAGAAGAATGCTCTGGTCCTTAGGAATTTTGGCAAGCTCCTTAGAAACATCTACCAGATCAAGATCGACTTTATAAGGATTATTCGAATATAGGTTAAGAAGCCTAAGATTATCCGGCAAACTTAAAACAACTATTCCCAAAATAATTATGCCAAGTTTTAGATTATTAATATTTCCTAATATTCTAGCCAGAGAATATGCAGTTGGAATTAAAAGGATAAAATAACCTATCCATAAAAATTGAAGGACTACAAAAACGGCTGTACTCTGAATAAAAAAGCTTGGAATTAAAAAACTAAGTAAAATAAGAAATCCCCAAAACATATTTTTTTCTGTATATAGAGATTTATCTAAAAGTTTTTTCAAATGAATAAAATTAATGAGTCTTAATCCAAGACTTGGAAGATAAAATAACGGCAAAATTAATATAAATTTATAAAAAATAATCTTTATATAGTTATTATGGGCTTCAAAAACGAGTAATCTCTGATACCAATCCAATCCATAAATTGCAGAAATACTTTCCAGGTAATGCCTGTATAAAAGATTAGGCGCAAATATAAGTTTTCCTGAACCAAAATTTATTGGTAAATATGTAGCTGCAAATACTATTCCTCCAACTAAAATAACTGGTAATAAATGCAGGCTTCTGCTTCGTAAAAAATTAATTATAAAGATTATTCCAATACTTAAAAATGCTAAAAATCCTGTATAAATTTTTATCATTGGAAGAACACTAATAATAATTGCACTTAAAATGAATGAATATTTAGTTTTTACTGAAAAAATTAAAATATAGAAAGCAAATAAAAGTGACACAGATAAGATTACCGATGGGTCAACTATATTAGCAATTGTTTGAACAATTCCCGGGTCATATGAAATCTTGTCCGGAAATACAAATCTTGAAAAACTTTGAGCGAAATAAAGAAGCGTAATAAATATAATTTGCGTCTCTCTTTTCATTCCCATAAACTTTCCCAATGCAAGTCCAGAAAGTCCATAAAAAATTGAAAGTACTACAGGGAAAAATCTAAAGAATAAATCTAAAACATCAAGTCGATAAAATTTAGAAAAATAGGCAACCACAAGATCATAAAAAAAGTTGTATCCATTTAGTGGTAAACCAAAAAGTCCTGGATGAGTGGGGGGGAAGTTTGATTTAAGATTTCCGATCAAACTTAAATGATAGATCGCATCAACACTATTAACCGAGTAGAAAACCAAACTATTATTTTCTACAGATCCTGACCTCCACATTAAATAGCTCGTTAAAATAGTTCCCGCTAAAATTATTAGGGATTCAGGAGATAATAATTTCCTAAAATCAAATTTTAAAGTTTTTCTTACACTTATTATAAAAATTGATATACATAATAATAAGAAAATATTGTAGTAAAACTCGAGGCCTATCCATGACAGAAGATATGTAAAAATCATAAATAATGAAATACCTAAGGAGAATCTCAGAACGAAATTTATTAATACTTCTTTTGCGGAAAATTTAAAAAGCTTCAATGTTAGATATCCTGGGATGTAAAAGGCAAAAATTAAAAGTGCGAAGAAATAAATAAAATTAATTATAATCATGTAGTTAAATCGCTTAATATTTCCTTGTCAGAAACTAAAAATTGCTTTCTTTGTTTTACTCTGTGATCTAAAACTCCACCCAATCTAGAAATTCCATCAATAAATCCTAATACTAGTGCCCTGTCTCCTTTTAATCCATTAATTAAATGGTATGGAAGCCAAATAATATGAGAAATTATTTTAGATAAGTCACCATTTTTCCAGACAAAAACAAATTGATTTCTATATGCAATTCTTTTTACCTGGAGAGGCGTATATTTACTTTTAATTGTCCCTTTTTCATGCTCATGTCTAACAACACTTTTCTTTTCAAATAATGTTTTGAAGCCTGCTCGCTGCGCTCTGTAAGAAATATCTATATCCTCCCAATAAAATGGATCATAAATCTCATCAAGCCCACCAAGCTTATCCCAAATTTTTTTCCTGAACGCTCCACTTCCTCCACTTATCCAAAGTGTATTTTTTTTCTCTAAGTCTCCTGCCTTATGCATTAAAAAACCTTTTTCCCATTTACCAACTCCTCTTCCTCTTAGAACTATTTTCCCATCCTCAACGCTTTCATTAAGACATCCAACAGCAAAAACCGATTCATCAGAAAAGTGCTCTAAAAGAGGATCCAGAAATGAATTATTTGCAATTACATCTGTGTTAAGCAAAACTACAACTTCTCCAGTGGCTGCCTTTACTCCTTTATTAACGTTTGTAGAAAATCCTTTATTTTTCTCACTCTTTACAAGAGTTAAATTTTTATATTCTTTTGTAAATTCCTCAATAATTTGAATTGAGCTATCTATAGAACAATCATCAGCGACTACAACATCAATCTTGCCGTTTTTAAAATTCTCTACAGCTTTCAAAAGTACCGGAAGATTTTTCTTAAGCAACTCTTCACCATTATAATTTGGAACCACGATGCTTATGTTCATAAATATTTATAATAAATTTTCACTATCTGCTCACCCGCTGGAATAACTAACCCTCTAAAATTATAATCGGTCATAAATACTTTTGGCTCTGAATCATACCCTTCTATTTTAGCATGCCAATTAGGATAATATGAGTCTGTTAACACTAAAAATCCTAAGCCCCCAGAATCAATTTTCGTCTTTAAAATAATCTCATTCTCTGAATATCTAACAACCTCTACTTTTCCTGAAACATAAACATTACCAGAATCAATTTCGCCTTCTACAATCGCTGTATAGCCAGCATCAAAACTTGGATCAAACATTGAATCAATTGTCTCCTGTTTTGATTTTGAAGCAATTACATTATTTACAAAAAATGCCCGGGGTAAAACATTTTTATTTTCATAGACTTTAGTCTGTCCTTCTTCAAAAACTTTTACAAACCCTTCTTCATTAATTTCAGTTAGAGTTAGTAAATACTTAACTCCCAAAAGGTCTACGAGTGGTTTTGAAAAATTATCCACCCTTACAATTCTATTAAATCCGTAAGGTGGATCTATATTTGGTTCATTCCTATTAATTGCTGAAATAAATTCTGCATACCTATTAAGGTAAAGTGGGTCGTACCCTTCTACAGTTTGAATTTTATAAACAGAGGAAAAATTCGGAGGAACGATTCTTGCGTCATTTGTCGCTATTCTATGATTACCAATATTCTTAGAAATAAATTCTAGAGACTTTGTCTCTGGAAACAAATATTGCGGTTTTGAAAAAGTATTAAACTTCCAAGAAAACCTAAATAAATCAAATACTGTTATTATGAGAAGAAGAATTAACGCAAACTTTTTTAAATCTTTTCTTACTTTAACTATCGAAAGAATTAGGACACTTAATGCTCCAAATATTAAAACAGGGAAAATCAAATTTCTTTGCGAAACCATCAACTTCTCCTGGCTTATCCCAAATTGATTTCCAGCTTGAACAAATGCAAATACTCCTATAAAAACTAATGCAGTTATTCCAATAGGAAAAATAATTTGTTTTATCTTTTCTTTATTTATTAAATAATTAAGTCCCAGTGCTGACAATATAGCTAGAGAAAAATCTACCAGAAAAATTAATCTTGTTGGTTGGGAGGAGGAAATAAAAGGTATTTCCAGAACAAAAGGAAGCTTAGAAATAAAATTTGGAAGTGCAAATACCAAGGATATTAAAAATACTACGCCAAAAAAATAAGTTTTTTTATCTTTTCTAAAAATTAGCGCGAACAGCGTTAAAATAATTGAAACGACTCCTGCATACGCTGTTAATTCTCCATAATTCCATATCCCCCAATAATTTAGTGTAGTTGGATTACCAAAAAAGTCAGGAACTAATAGCTGAACCAAGTTTTGCCATGGCAAAAACCATCCTTCTTTTTGCCAAAGAATCTGATCCAA
>CAYORA010000010.1:7792-13279 GCA_964406285.1 uncultured Gammaproteobacteria bacterium | reverse complement strand
TCAGTAATAATCTTATCAATTGATAATAAAACTAATGGAAGCCATAGAGCTGTATGTAAAACATTTCCCCATTCAAGCCATGTTGTTGAAAATCCTGAAAAAGAAAAAATTATGGAACCTAAAAGACTTGAATACATATCTAATTTCAAATTTCTTAGATATAAGTAAATAAATATTCCAGCAAGAAGCGGTTGCAGAATTATAAAAATTGACCATGAATAATTTAAAGGAAGAGCTAAAAATATAATATTTAAAGGATAGAAAACGGCGGACTGAAAATTTGCCAAAAGTGGTGTGCCGGAAAATGCATACGGATTCCACATCGGTAGTTCTCTTTTTTTTAAATTTTCAATTGACAAATCTTTCCAGGGATATTGCTGTCTTACGGGATCAGTAATCAAAAAGTTTTTAAAAGGAATTCCATTAGGATACTCTCTTGCATATAAGTCTCTATAAGGATGATACAAACCGATAATGGTGTCTGAGGGAATCGGCTGAAGTCCTTTAATAAAAAATTGCCAGAAAAAAACAATAACAAAAAATAAAATTGCAAAATAAGGAATTAATTTCCTAATCATTTATAAATCCGTTTACAGTTTCAGAAAATTTTTCTTTACTAAATTGTTTTGCTTTTTCCATAGCATTTTTTGAAAGCATCTCTAATAATTTCGTATCATTTACTAATTTTAATGTTTTTTGCTCAAGTTCATCTAGATTGTTCCAGAGCAAACCGTCAATCCCATCAACTACTATCTCTTTCTGTCCCCCAGCGTTAATAACTACTGGAACAGCTCCCGCACCCATCGCCTCTACCGTAGAAATACCAAAATGCTCAGCGAACTGCGGATTCTTATCCAAGTCTTCACCATATCCACTCGCGTGCCAATAAATCTTTGACTTACCATATATTTGCCATAGGGAATCATTTGATTTGTTTACTAAAAATTCAACTGGATAATCTTTTGCAAGATTTTTCATTTCCTCAAATTCATTAATATCTTTATCGTTAACGCTAACTGCCAACACAAATTTCCAATCCTTAAATCCTTTGTCTACCATTTTCTTAAACTGGTTTACCATTACATATTGTTTTTTATAGTCATCGTTTTTAACATTTTTTGTTCTAAAACGACCTACATGCAAAATTATATTTTCTTTTTTAGTATTAATATCTTTAATATTTACCGGCGGAAAAAGAATTTTAGTTTTCAAATGAAACTTGCTATCTATAAAAGTCTTTGTGTAATTTGAGTTACAGAAAAAAATTTGCACTCTTTTAACCTTTATTTTTCCGAGTAAAGAGTGAGTATCCATTTTATCCAGAGGCTGCTGTATGTGAATTAAAAGTTTTGGACTGACTAATGGGATAGATCCGTCACTTAAAAAGATTATCCTGTCATATTTTTTTGTAGCCATAAACCTCTGAATGGTTGAATATTTAGGAGAAAATATATTAGGTACTATCCTTACCTTTGACAAATCTAGGGAAAATCTTTCCAGTATCGCATCTAAATCTGATTTATTATCCCAAAAAACATCGACGTCGTGCTTTTCTGACAGTACTTCAGCGATTGTCATCATGTACTTTTCCCCCCCTCCTAAATCGTCAAGGTACGGATCAAAAATACCAATTCTCATACATTTTATTCTAACAACTTTTGATTTTTTATTAAAGTTTTGCTAGGATTAACTTATGAACTTTATGAGCCCAATTCCAGGAATTAATCCCTATTTAGTAGTTGCACTTCTTATTTGGTCAATGTTTTGGAAAAGTTTAGCTTTATGGCGGGCTGCAAAAGGAAACCAAAGATACTGGTTCGTAGGCTTACTCTTAATTAATTCTTTTGGAATTTTAGAATTGGTATATTTACTTAGATTCGCAAAAAACAGACTAACTATTGAGGAAATAAAAACAAAAAAATTTCTTCCTTAACTCTTCTTATTTTGAGCCTCCCAAAGCTTTGCGTAAGTAATAAATGTGCTAAATGATTGATAGAGGCTCTCAACTAACCCTGCAACTCCCACCTTATAACCTTTTTCAGAAATATAGGATCTTAGAAAAGAAGTAATCATGACTCTAGGAAACCTCCACCATGTCATTTTAGGATGATTTGCTTCAATTCTTATCTTACTCTCAGTATCAGACCATTCTATAGTTTTTCTTAACATCTGTGACAAATTCCTATGGGTAAAATGCAAAAGAGTGCCATCAATTTGCCCTATATCTCCATCTACTACCGGGCTCTCGTGTATTTCCCCTTTCCAGCCAATAAGCTTGTCCTTCTTAAATAATCTTTCTAGCTTCTCTACCTTAGGCCATTGATTGCTACCTAAATAGAAATTTTTCCTGTTAATTCTGTATGCTGAATAAGAGGAATTAGATTTAATTTCAAACAAAATGCTTTTTCGAAGTGTCTCGTCAACTCTTTCATCTGCATCTATATATAAAATGTAATCACTGTCTGCATGCTCCTTACCTAGATTCCTAAGTTCTGAAAAGCTCGAAGCTTTAGATTTAATAATTTTAGCTTTGTATTTTTCTGCAATCTCTACGGATTTGTCTGTTGAATTATTATCAATAACTAATATTTCATTGCAAAAACCAAGAGATTTTAAAGCTTCTTCAATCATCTCCTCCTCATTTTTAGCAATTATTATTCCTGTTATTTTCATTATCTATAGCTTCCTTTATTAAATCTCCCAATATAAAAATCAATAATTCCTCTTCTTTGCCATTTTCTACCCATCACAAACAACCTAATACTTTCTCTAATTAATGCAAATTTTGTTCTGAATGAAGCATATTCAAATCCAAATATCATTCTATTCCTGGAAATATAGTAGTCCTGTAGACCAGAACCAGATCCACCGCTCGATTGGGCATTTTTATGCCAGATGACAGACTTTGGCGAAAATAATATCTTATAGCCTTTCTTTATAGCCCTAACGCTTAAATCTGCATCTTCATAATATAAAAAATATTTATCATCATAACCTTTAATTTTTTCAAGAAGTTCTCTTTTCAACATGAGACAACATCCGCTTGCGATTTGAGTCTCAACAACTTCCCTAAATTGTCCACTATCAACCTCGTCAACTCCCCTGTGATATCCGATAATATTTGCCCAATCCATATTTCCACCTGCATACCATATTACATTTCCAAGTTCACTTTCCTTATATTTTTTATGAAACTCAAATCCTTTCGCAAAGTAGATCTTAGGAACCACAATCCCTGCCTCTTTATTCGTTTCAAATACTTTTAATAACTCTTCTACAAAATCGGGATCCACATATGTATCATTATTTATTAAAAGAACATAATCTGCTCCATTTTCTAGGGAATATTTTATACCTACATTATTACCCCCAGAAAAACCTAAATTTTTTTCATTAAATATTATTTTAAGATTTAAAGTGGAATAATCGCTTTCATTAATCTTAATTGGATCTTCAGGATAATTATCCACGATAATAGTATTAAGAGAAAAAGAATCTCTTTTTATCTTCATTAGAGATTTAAGAAGCTCAATGGTGTCGTTGTGACCTTTGTAATTCAAGATCACAATAAAAACTTTTTTCATTAGATTTTTCCTTTTATCTTGTGGAAATATTTCGAAGCCACATTTTTTGATTGATCTGTTTTTATTTTTGTAATCCAGTACTTAAAGTCTTTTCCGAATTTTCTGAATTCTCTTTCTGTACTTTTTAGAACATCTTTCTCGTCATAGTTCTTAAATCCTTTTTTCTCCCACACAATTGCTAAGACTACTAAATGAGAAGAAGCCATTAAAAGCGAAAGAAACAGCCCATGTATTCCATCCCTATATCCACTCCTTGCAAAAAATCTACTTAAAAATTCCTTTGAAGGGACGGAAATCAAGTCTCCCGGAGAAAGCTCATAATTTTTATTTATTAAGTTATTGGCTTCGTTTTGAGCGTAATTAATCATATTTTTTTGAATGAACTGAATAATAGTCTCGTAATTATGATGCAAGATATGTTCTTTTAAATAATCTGTTTCTCCATCAACTTGTACCCCTTCGTGAACGTGACTATTTTTAAATTCTCCTTTATTTTTCTTAAAAAGCCTGAGTTGATGATCCGGATACCAACCTGTGTAATCAATCTGTTTTCCGAAAATAATATTTTTTCTTGGAATATAATACCCATTTTTTAAATTATCTTTATTCAAAAGCTCTTGGATTTCTCTACTTAATTCAGGCGTAACAATTTCATCGGCATCGATTGAAAGTATCCAGTCATTTTTCGCTTTTTTAAACCCTGTATTTTTTTGAATATCTATGAGAAGTGGATCATTTGGTTGAGTGAGAATACTAGTAGCATATTTTTTTGCAATTTCCTTAGTTTTATCCGTCGAGGAATTATCAACTAAAATAATCTCATCTGCAAATACTACAGATTTAAGGCATTTTTCGATCTTTTCTTCTTCGTTAAATGCTGAAATAACTACAGTTAGTTTTGGCATTATCTATAAAGCTTTTTTACATCAGATAAAATTTGTTTCCCTGAAAGGAGATAAATATTAAATATGTAAATTGCTCCTCCTAAAATTATAACAAAGATTAATGTTATAAAATTTTCTATAAGTAAATCTGAGAGAATAAATGTCCCAAGCGCCATTATGACTGCAGCAATAGTTGGCTTATAAACGCTTTTAATAAAATCAAATTTAACAATTTTCTTAACTAAATAAATTGTAATAAAGATTGTAAGGGTTACGATGAACGAAGCAATTGCGACTCCATTAAAACCCCAGAGGTATATAAAAAGTGGAGTTATGGTCCATGTCATAAATGTCCACAGGACCATTAGTTTTAATGTAGTTTTCACTCTCCCTGTAGCATCTAACACATTTACTAAAACTGATGACATAGATGAAACTATAGCGTTTAGTGAGAAAAAGATAATACTTATTAAAGCTGGTTCCCATTTATTTGACCATCCGGGAATATAAGTAATCATGTAGGGAGAAACGACTATTAAACCTGCCAGCAAGGGAAATAGAATAAGGGTTGTAAAGAAAAGCGATTTTTCGATAGCAGTTCTTAAAAATTCTTTATTATCCTGAATTCTTGAATATGAGGAAAATGTTACCTTAGTTACGCTATCTACTATATAACGGTACACAAAAAACGCGATCCTTTGACCAAATCCTATGTATCCGATCTGTGCAAATGACAGAAACTTTGTAAGTATTACAGTCAAAAAATCATCTTTAATTGTTGCCAGAATATTTTTCGCCTGGAACTGTGCACCGAATTTTAAATTATTAATTGATGCCCTATATACCCCTACCTTAGGCTTCCAAGGTGAAATTAAATAATACAGGGGTATTCCTACTAAGCTTGAAACTAAAAATGCCCACGAATAGCTATCTACGCCAAATTTATTTAGCACTAGAGCAATTAGAATTATGTTAAATATAATAGATTCACCGATCTGTGGAATTACTAATTTTCCAAA
>CAYORA010000010.1:0-7692 GCA_964406285.1 uncultured Gammaproteobacteria bacterium | reverse complement strand
GTTTTACGTGAAACACTTTTTATATCCAGTTTGTCCATTTAATAATATTATTTTTGCTGCCACGGGTGTGTTTTAAATAACCTCCACATTACCTTAATATCTCCCCATATTGTCGATACGAGTCTAACAGTTGAGCCGGGATTATCAACCCAATGAACTGGTTCTTCAAATATTTTATATCCACTTTTTTCTCCAATAATAAGAAGCTCACCATCAAAAAACCAATCATTATCCTTAACTTTTGGTATTAATTCTCTTACAACTTTTTTCGTGACTGCTTTAAAACCACACTGTGCATCAGTGAAATGTGTTCTAAACCAAAATTGAATAAAGAAAAAATTAAGAGTACGAGATGTAATTTCGCGAAGCATCGTTCTGCCTTCTACCTTAGCTCCTTTTGCAAGACGTGATCCGATTGCAATATCATATCCATTCTCCAATGCTTTTAGAATATTAGGTAGATGCTTCAAATCAGTCGAAAGATCTAAATCCATATACACACAAAAATCGGCTTCGGAACTGCTCCATGCTCTTTTTACTGCCCTACCTCTACCCTTCTCCTCAAGTCTAAAGAGCTGAATTCTAGGATTATTTTTAGATAAATTAGCTGCAATTATTGGGGTATTATCACTTGACGCATTATCAGCGACAGTTATTGTCCATTCGTACTTAGAAAGGTTTTTAGAACAAAAATCGGCAAGCTTTTTAATATTATCTTCAAGCTCTTTTTCTTCGTTGTAGACTGGAATTGTTATTTCGACTGTTGGCTTCATTTTTGCTTACGCTTGGCATAAATTATACCAGCTACAAGGATTAAAACACCAGATAGAGTTAGTATATTGGCTATTTTTTGCACAGTGGTCTCTTCGAATTTTCCTAATAACTCACTCTCGCCTTTTGGAACTGTAATTTTTACACCTGTTTCTGCTTCTAATACCTCTGTTTTTTCTCCATTTATATAATATTTCCACGATGGAAAATATGGAACGTGAACGACTATTTCATTGTCAACGCTTGAAATTATTTGCGCTGAAATTCTATTAGTTTTGGTTTCAAGATTAATAACTTTAATATTTTCCCCAGTTATTTTTTCCTTAATTATCTCTTCAGGACTGTCTGGTGTTGAAAAAGATTTTGGCAAATACTCATCGGATATTTTTGACGTTGTCCAATTAAGAGAGTGTTTATTTGTGTATTCTTCTGAAGTTCTAGTTAAATAATTTTGCGGCACAAATAACTTAGAGTACAGAATAACCGGTGAAACGATAATCGAAACATAAATTATTAAAAAAAATAAGTTGTATTTTTTTAAATTTATTCTTGACAGCGCAAAAATTAAAAAACCTGCGACAAAAGATGAAAAGAAAGAAGCAGCTAATAGAAATCTCCACGGGTACTGGAAATAATCCATATATGGAATTTTCCAAATTAAATTTGATGGACCCATCATTAAAAACATAACACCCGCCAGACATACAGTGGCAATTATTACTACTAAAGATTTAGTCTTTTCTTTTTTAAATAAATATATTCCTGCAAACATAGATAAAATAGAAAATAGAATATGTAGTTTTCCAAGTCTAAAAGATAATCCATCTACGCATCCAGGGATCGATCCACCAAACATCCATGGACTGTCCCAAAATTGTCTAGCACAAACAAAATGATCAGCATAATGAGCTTTTCCACCAATCGTTGAAAGCACATCAGTGTAATTCATTTCTAGTAATGTCGGCATCCAGTAAAACGCAGATAACAAAATTCCTAAAACAGGAATTGTAAGAATCAAAAGCTTTTTTTTATGAATAAATAGGAGAACAGTAGATAAAATAACAAATGGACTTATCATCATTGCCGTTAAATTATGAGAAGAAATTACTCCAGCATAGGCCAGACTTCCAATACCAATAAATAAAAATTTATTTGTTTTATAAAATTTCCAAAGTGAATAAAAAACCAGAGGAATTAAAAAATATGCATATATTTCTCCAATGTCTCCTCTAACATAAATGTCGAGTGCATGATACGGCGCATAAACATAAAACGCAGCTGATACAATACCTCCGATTTTTCCCCAGAATTCTTTTGCCAGCAGATACATGGAAAATGCTGATCCCACAACAGCAATTAAAATCATAATTTTTGTGGCGATAAGCGCATCAAATCCTAGAAGATTAAAAGCTGCTCCAACATAATAAGGCAGGGGCCCATAAAAATTAAAAATTGGGTAGCCATAACCATAGCCTAAATCCGGAACCCATCTGACAGGAAACATTCCATCAGTTAAAGCTACTTTCATTTCATGTACTCTCTGGACTTGTGCATCATCGTGAATATTAAAAAACCCATCTCGAGAAAGTGGAAGAACAGTTAATAAACTTAAAACAAAAATGGTGAAAATTGTAACTTTCTTTCTCAAAATTTCCATAACTTCTTAATTCCAAAAATAAACAAAACCAACAAAGTTATTAGTGAAATAATATTACTTATCATTCTAATTGGTGTTTCTTTAAAATTTGCCTCGATTTGATAGTCACCTGGTGACAAACTAATATCCATAACTCCTCTGCTATTATTATAGTCAATATTCACTTCTTTGTTATTTGCGGTTACTTCCCATCCGGGATAATAGATTGTATTTATTCTAATAACAGAATCTTCGTTAACTTTTCCTATAAATGAAATCTTTTTTGAGTTATGGTTCAATGCTTCTATAGTAGCGCTGCCAGAAATCACTTGTACTTTCTCAACCACTCTTTCTGTTGGTAAATCATTTACCCAGAGCGGAGTTAATTCTTGAGAAGACGTAGTTGTGGCGTCATTGGTAAAATAAAATCCTTCTCCCCTATCTACATAATTCGAGGGTTTTGATAATGGTATATAAAGCGATAGCGCTAAAAGTATTATCCCAAAACCTAAAATCCTTGAATATTTATAAGTCGTAAGATATCCTCCCAAAACTGCAGCCATTAACCCAAGCTGAGAAAGCAATACCCAGGGATAATTTATTTCTGATAAAAGTGGCAATTCCCAAATTAGACTTGATTCCCTAAAAAGCATAAAACCAAAAATAAAAAAGCCTACTAGCAAAACTAATGCCAAAAATTCATTCTGCACTTTTTTCAAAATATTAAATTTTCTCAAAGTAATTATTATTAGTACCAAAGCTAAAACTAGCAAAAATGGCCTACCAATTTGATAGGTAAACGGACTCACCTCGTCAGTTGGAGTTCCGAATCCCCAAGGAGAATTTAATAATTGGGAAAATTTAACATAATATAAGTTTCTATCCGCAATTGGAATTTGTGATAATAAAATATTTCCTTTCTCAAGAAGTGCTGGGATCCAGAAAAAAGCCGAAAGTCCCAGACCCGATATTATTACAAATAAATAGTTTTTAAGAATTTTTATATCTTTTTTTAATGAAAATGCTATAAAAAATAAACCTAAAGTTAATGTAAAAAGAATCCCCATGATATTATGTGAAGTAACCAATAAGGCGTATGAAATTCCTCCTAGGAGTTTGTAAATAAGGGAATTTGGTTCTTTATGAAGCGAAACTAAAGAAAAAATAATTATAGGAAAAAACATAAACGCAAAACTCTCACCGATTGATCCTCTTACAAATAAATCAACAAGTCTGTATGGAAAATATAAGTAAAGAACACTGCTCACTATTCCAGCCCAGTTATTTCCCCATATTTTACGGGAAGCCAAAAACATGAAAAAAGATGAGATTGGAAGCGTAATAGCAAACATAAATTTAATTGTGTCGACAAATCCCAAACCAAACATGTGAATCACAACTCCTAAGTAATATGGAAATGGATAAGTAAAATTAAATAAAGGATATCCGTATCCAAAATTTAAATTTCCGCTATAACGCGCTGGGATCTGTAGATCTCTAAGAATCCTAAACATATCTGAAAGCCTCACAACTGCCCATTCACCATCATGTGTCGGAAAATATCCTGGATGAATATAAGGAATTAAGAGAGGAATTGAGATTACTAAACAAAAAATGAAAACTGGAAGATAAAAATTAACAAATCTCACGATTAAATTATTTCTCTACAGAATAAACAGTGTAGAAAATTGCATCGTTTTTCTTGTATTCTGAAACTTTTTTAAGTGGCCAATCATCTGGTGCATCTCCAGGATACTCGCATTCAATACATGGCTGGTAGAAAATAAAATATGTAGGCATTTTTTCTGATGCATTTAATGCTTCTTGTGGAATTTTCTCAACAGGCCAATATCCTTTTATAGTTATATTCGGATTATTTGCAAGATAAATCTCAAGTGCATATGGAAGGAGCCCAAATGTCCCCTCGGTACCAATAAATATTTTTTCGTTCTTAGATTTTTCTTCAAAAAAAGCGATACTTTCTTTTACTCCGCCTCCTGCTGGCCATTCACTAATATATTGTTTATGGTCTGCGTCAGCAATCGCGGCTTTACTTGGATTAAAAATAAAATCAGATGATACCTTTAATGGATAAATTATGAAAAGAATAATTGTTAAAATCGTAACAATATAGTTACTCCCAATTTTTCTTTTTGACAAATAGTTATTTATTAAATTAGAGATTTCTACTAAACCAAGCGCAGCAAGAGGTAGAAGATAAAGACTCATGAAAAAAATAAATCTTGGGAAAATTACTCTCCCGAAAAGTGCTAGCGCAATTAAAGGAAGTGCAAAATATGCGATTAAAACTAGTTTTTCCTTTAAGTACTTTCTGGAAATAAGTGAGGCAATAATTAAGATTAAATAGAATGGAGTTAAATAAGTAAAAAGCCAGGTTAAAAGTCCCCTTAAATTACCTAAAAATAAATTGATATTATCAGAAATTGGAATACTAAATGGGTAGTAAACGAAAATTGTATTTTTTTCTTTTATGATATGAAAGAAAGGTGAAAGTCTTAAGGAGTTATATAAGACTTCTGCAATTCCAGCGGAAACAAGAGCGAAAATTCCCCACACAAATAATTTCTTAAGTATTTTTTTCTGTTTAAAATTTATAAGGAGTAATGTTACCGGAAGAAGAATAATACTAAAGTTTGCACTAGTTTTTGTAAGCATTCCAGCACCAAGAATACCTCCTAATATCAATGCAACATCAAATCTTAACTTCCTTACTAGAAGAACAGAAAAATAGATTGCATAAATTGCGAGAGCTCCAACCAAACTATCATATAAAGCCATGCGGTCATAAACTACAGCAAATGGATAAGCGACATATAGAATTGGAGAAATAAATGCAGCTCTTTTACTTTTAAATAATTCATATGTTAAAAGCCAAAGTCCAATTAAAGAAAATAGACCAGCAAAAACAGACACTAGCCTAACAGCAGTAACAGGATCTTCAAAAATTCTTAAAAAAATCATCCCAAACCAAATGAGCATCGGCTGTTTTCCGTCTGTTAAAGATATGAATCGCCAGTTGGCATCCTGAGATGCGATCTGTGCCCACCTTACGTAAAGAGCTTCGTCAGTAAAAATTGGGAAATTTCCTAAAAGAATTAGCCTTGAAGCGAAATATGCCAGAAGAATTAAAAAACCAAGAACAATCTCTTTTTTAAATTTAAGGACAAGATTCATTAGATAAATTATACAAGAAACTTCTAGCTTTGTGTACGCTTAGAAATGGAGAATTTATCATACACGAAAATCAAAGCTAGAAATACCAATGGAGAGATAATGGTTAATCCGTTCCTAATAGGAACCCCTATTCCATCCCAATTTCCAAAATAAAGAAGCACTGTGTATCTTAGAAGTAAACCCAATGAAAATCCAATTGATGCCATGACCACATATTTATTTGGCTTTAGAAGTGCGACAAATGGAAGTATCCAAAGAAAATACCATGGCTGAATTTCTATTTTTGAAAGTGCGTAACCTGATGCAAGAAACATAGAAATGATAGATAAAATTATAAATCTATTATTATCTAGTTTATCTCTAAATGGAATAAAGCTCACGACCATAGGCATTAATAATCCAATTGTAGGTATTTTAACCTGAGAAGAAACTATCACTAGAATTATCGCAAGAATTCTTTTTCTAAAAAAGAATAGATTAATTCCAAAAAGCGCGAAAAGAATCATAACAATATCATGATGCGATGAAACTAAACTTTCTATTATTACTAGTGGGTTAAGTGCAAAAAAAGCAGTATTAAAAATTGCGTGTTCAGGGTTTATTTTCTGATTTATTTTGTAAACCATAAAAACAGACGCTAAATAGAAACCTGTAATCATAAATTTAAATAGAAAAAATGTCAAAAGAAAAATATTCATTCCAATGAAAGAAACTGGAACTGTTAATGCTAGCCAAATCGGTCCATATGGATAAACCCTATGTGTCCATCGCATAAACGAAAGCATGGGGTCAGTTGGATAATCCATTGCTCGATGAAGATAAGGATTCTCGTGATAATAAGTAATTATTTTTGCGTCAAAAATATAATTAAAAAGATCATAAGAAAAAGCATTATAAGAAAAGGAGAGAATAAAAGCAGTTGAAATAATCAGAACAATAATGTCTTTTGTTTTTAGTTGCTTTCTAAATGCCTGTCTTAAAAACCAGAAATAATAGCCAAACATAAAAATTAAAAGAATAATAAAAAGAGCAGTCGAAAGTGGCCTATTGAAATATCCAACATACTGAAAGCTTTTTTGGATATTTTGCCAAATCGAAACCTGAGAAAGAGTGAGGCTTAAATCTATTTGCGTGAAGGAATAAAAAAATAGAAAAAGAATTACCAAGAGAAAGGACAGGTTTTTAATTCTCCCAATCATAAATTATATTTTCCAGAATATTTATTCATGGTAATTTTTCCTAAATCTAAAAGGCCGTTAATAGAATCTTTAATGGGACTTACCCTTCTGGATTCTACGTAAAGCCATTCAACAGGAACTTCCTTTATTCCATAGCCCATTTTATTTGCTAAAAATAATAATTCAACATCAAATCCAGCAGTAACATTAGATCCATGAATTTCCGAGAATCCATTATGTAGGGCGTTTATTTTCCTAAATAATTTTTCCGCTGATTCACTTGTAAACATTTTAAATCCGCACTGCGTATCTTGAATCTCATTAATCCCAACCATAACTTTTCTAAGAATTATCATGCTTCGAGACATAACTCGACGAGATAAGGGAGAGCCTTTTCTACTTCTGCTTCGGGACCCAATCACTACATCAAAATTTTTCTCAACAAATGGCAGTAGTTTTTCGACTTCCTCAATTGGAGTTGCCTGATCCATATCAGTAAAAAGTCTAACTTCTCCATTTGCTTCCAACATTCCTTTAGTAACTGCCCCTTCTTTTCCAGAATGCGATCCCTTTACAACTCTAAAATTTCTATTATCTTTTGCAAATCTTTCGGAAAACTCTAGAGAACCATCATCGGAACCGTCATCTACAATTATTACTTCAAATGTATATTTTTGGCGCGAAAGGTAATGATCAATTTTATCCAAGACTCCTTTTCTTAGATTTGGCATTTCATTATATGAGGGAATCACAACTGAGAGGAAAACTTTATTCACAAGCCCATTATACGAAAAAACATGTTTTCAGACAAACCCCTAAAACTGGAACTTAAGGCACATTTGAGGTAAAATATAGCGACTAGCCCCGTTCGTCTAGTGGCCTAGGACGTCGGATTCTCATTCCGAAAATCAG
>CAYORA010000009.1:17025-25994 GCA_964406285.1 uncultured Gammaproteobacteria bacterium | reverse complement strand
TCAAACACGAATGGATAACTTCTTCCGTATTCATCAATCCCGCTTTGGGCTAATGATTTAGAGTCTACTGCAATAGTAGCCTCATCCATAAAAAGTCCAGCAGGGATCTCGTTAATCTGATGAAAACGCAAAAAGACTCCAATTAAAATTAAAATTATGAAGAATATTTTTTTGCCCATTTTTGATTTAAAACCCAATCAGTAATTCCCAAAAATATAAAAATTCTAATTATTATAACTAAAGGTAATAGTTTTAGCGGTTGAAGTGGATGAATAAAAAATCCAGCAATTAAGAGTGAAAAAAGGAAAACAAAAAATAAATAAAAGTATTTATCTTTTTTAGGTTTCCATTTTCTAATTATATAAGTTAATGCGAGTATAAATAGGGGAAGCTCAATCGGTAAAAGCATTTTTACATCAGTTGGGCCGGAATATAGAGGAGAATCCTTGGATAAAGAAAAAAGAAAAACTGGATCAATAGTTTGGAAAAGGGAGTTAGTAAATGAATCAAGGCTTAAAGAAACCTTATTATGAAATGCTCTAGCCATCCATGCATGTCCTGTGTTTGGGTCTAGTGCAAGCGAGCCCACTATTTTATAACTAATATCACTGTCCTGGAAAAAGGGCTTTAAGGGTTTATTTTTTATATCTGAAGAATTTATGGATAAGAACAAAAACGATGTGGAGAGAATATACAGAATACCCGCGAATAAGATTTTCCTCGAAAATTTTATTCCATTCATTTTATTTTTGTTAAATTAAACCAATTCTTATTTTTCAGAAATTCTTTATCTTTACCCTCATATTCAAAAAATCCATTTGCTTTTTTCATTTCAGAAACTGGCATCAGGAAAATTATGATCCAATCGTTTCCTCTTTTTATAATTGCAGAATTGCTGTTTTGAAATTTGATTTCTCCGATAGAGTTAATGTCAATTACTTCGTCTAGCGATTTGGCTTCTGTAACTCCATCTAGGCTTAAAGAGTGTTTTGACCTAAACAACGAAGCATAAATGACGTTATTTGGTAAAAGTCCTATTTCTGATTGTGCGGATTGAATTTCAGATTTTTCTAATCCCTGGTCTCTTAATTCAAAATAACCGGGAGAATAGAATTCTCTAAATTTCCAAAATTCTTGAGGATCTATTTTTTGATCATTTTGAGCACTGGAGATAAATGAATTCAAGTTCAATTCTCTTTTTTCTGAAAAAATAAGTGAGGAAACGCGAGGTGTAAAAATTACGAAGCAAATCGTAATTATTATCATTAAAAAAGTCAGAAATACTATTGGATTTTCTAGCTTTTGAAAGATACTTTGTTTTTTATTCATTTCTTTCTATAATAACCTTGTGAGGTTATCAAGAGCCGATATTTTTGGTTCAGCTGTTATTATTATTCTATCAGTTTTCTTCGTATTTGATATATTTATGTCTCCTGCGCGTTTAGCTTCTTTTGACGCTCCTTATCATATTACCAATATGGCGCAATTTTTTCTAGCTCTAAAAGCAGGAGATTTTCCAGTGGCTTGGAATAATGGGATTGGTAATTATGGCCTTCCAATGGGGCTTGTCGCGCATCAACTAACTAATTATTTGGGCGCAATGATTATTTTCCTTGGATTTACTCCTGAAAATGCCTATAAAATAATTTCTTTATTAGGAATAAGTCTTTCTTCTTTGTCATTCTATGCATTTTTAAGATTTTATTTTAAGCCGCTTCCATCGATTGCAGGAGTTATTCTGTACACATTAACCTCATATAAAATAATTAATTTTTACGTGCGAGGTGCAATGCCTGAGATATTTGCGGCTACTTTTCTTCCATTAATTTTAATTGGAATGTATTTATTTATAAAAAGAAGAAAGGTGCTTGGTTTGTTCATTTCTTCTGTGTCTTTATTTCTTTTAGCCCTAAATCATCCCATGATGCTTTTAATTTATTCGTTTATTTATCTGCCTTATCTAGTATTTTTACTTATTGAAGATAAAAAGACGGTAAAAAGCTTGATTAACATAGAACAATTAAGGGATTTATTTTTAATTGGTCTGTTTTCGATCTTAGGACTTGGGATTGCAAGTTATTACTTGTTGCCTTTAAATCTGGAAATAAAATATTTTTATTACGGCGTAGGAAATCATCTTACTCCAAATTCTTTTTTAAACCCAACTGATTATTTAAAGTTTGATTGGAGATATTTTACTAATTCTGAAATATTTCCAAGGGGACACATTATATTTCCTGGGATAATTGAATTTGTTTCAATTATTCTCGGTATTGGTTTAGTTATTTTCAAATGGATTAAAAAGGACAGGAGCATTGGCATATTAGAATTTAGTTTATCTGCTGGAATTTTAATCCTTTTATTTATTTCTCCTGTAGCAAATATTTTCTATGAAAAAATTAATATTTTAAGTAATATCCAATTTCCATGGAGAATGCTTTCGGCATTTATTTTTATTCCGCCAATTATATTTGCAGCTTTTTTTACAAAAATTAATAGAAGTTATTTAATCCTAGGTTTCATCATACTTGTTTCAATATTTCAGTTTCAACAGTTATATGGAAAAAACTATATAAAGTATTCTCCCCAAATTTATTACTCATCCATTTATAATCCCCATTCAGTTCTTATGAACCCCATCTGGACAGGGAAGAGTGAGGATTATCCGGTAAAAGCGGAAAAAGCAGAGATGCTTGAAGGAGAGGGCGAAATAACAAGCAAGGAGGTAAAAAACTCATCAAGAAGATATGAAATTAATGCACAAACTCCACTAAAGATGGTAGATTACACTTTCTACTTTCCAGGATGGAATCTCTATATTGACGGAGACCCTACACCCATCGAATTTCAAGATCCTAGCTACAGAGGTGTAATTACATACCAGGTACCACAGGGTGAGCATAACGTTGAGCTCAAGTTTGAGGACACTAAAGTTAGAATGTTGGGGAAAGCAGGTTCCATTGTTTCTCTGGTAATTTTAGCTGTACTTTTTATATTCAGAAATAAAATTGCAAAGTTGTTAAAAATTAAGAATGAAATTACTTAAGTCTTTAAAAACTGATATATTTGCAGGAATTATTATTTTCATAACTTCTGTATTAACGGTTATTGATTGGTTTTTAACTCCCGTTAGATCTTCAAACATGGATGGAATAGTTCACGCGTTAACACCTAATTTATTTTATCTATCTATTAGAAATGGAGAATTTCCTGTTACATGGATTGATGGTTTTGCAAACTACGGATTGCCTTTGGGTTCAGTCGCACATCAATTCACCACGTACTTAACTGCTTTTATCGAATTTGTTACTAAAGATCCAGTAACAGCATTTAATATAGTAGCTTTCATAGGATTTTTTCTTTCATTCTTGTTTTTTTATTTTTTTCTTAGAATTTATTTTAACGAAATAATATCTTTTTCCGGAGCAGTTTTATTTCATTTTTCTGCATATAGAATTTTAAATATCTATATAAGAGGAGCACTGCCTGAATTTTTCGCAGCAGCTTTTATACCATTAATTTTAATAGGGTTATTTTTAATTATTCAAAGGAAAAATATTTATGGATATTTTCTAATAGCGATATCGGTTGCTTTAATTTCACTAACTCATCCCTTCATGTTAATAATTGGAAGTTTTTTAATAATTCCTTATCTTGTGTATCTAATATTTGAAAATAAATTAATTAATAAAAAAATATTTAAACCAACAATTCTACTATCCATTTTTGGTTTGATAGGGATTGGAATTTCTGGATATTTTATAGTGCCATTATTTTTAGAAATAAAATATTTTTATTATGGTACATCTTCAAATCATCTTACTCCCGGAAATTATTTATCTATTCTTAATTATCTAGATCCAAGATGGTATTACTTCACGGAAATTAATATTTTGCCTCGTGGATTTGTTGTTAATTTTGGATTGATGGAAACTTTAACAGTTTTATTAGGATTTTTATTTGCTATTTACATTAAGTTTAAAAAAATAACTCTAGGGAATAGTGGTTTGCTTATTATGGCCTTAGTTTCAAGCGTTTTAATCATTTTTATGACCACATCGTTTTCAAATCCTATCTATCAAAATATTAGTTTTCTAGGAAACATTCAATTCCCTTGGAGACTTTTGTCTGTTCTTATTTTTCTTCCTCCAATCATCGCATGCATAATTTTTCAAAAAATAAACAGCAAATTATTAATTGTTTTATTCGTCATCATAATTTGTATTCTTAGATTACCAGAGCTTTATGGGAAAAATTATGTTAAATTTCCAGAAAGCTATTATTCATTTACAAATTTTAATTTACATGCGATTGTTATGAACCCCATCTGGACAGGGAAGAGTGAGGATTATCCGGTAAAAGCGGAAAAAGCAGAGATGCTTGAAGGAGAGGGCGAAATAACAAGCAAGGAGGTAAAAAACTCATCAAGAAGATATGAAATTAATGCACAAACTCCACTAAAGATGGTAGATTACACTTTCTACTTTCCAGGATGGAATCTCTATATTGACGGAGACCCTACACCCATCGAATTTCAAGATCCTAGCTACAGAGGTGTAATTACATACCAGGTACCACAGGGTGAGCATAACGTTGAGCTCAAGTTTGAGGACACTAAAGTTAGAATGTTGGGGAAATTAATAAGTCTCTTTTCAGTTGGAGCACTTCTTGTGCTATTCTTATTTAGGCGTAAAATTATCAAATGAAATTATCCATAGCAGTCGCGACATTTAATGAAGAAAAAAACATAGAGAGATGCTTAACATCCGTTAGGGACATAGCTGATGAGATTGTGATTGTTGATGGTACATCTACAGATAGAACTGTAGAGATTGCAACCAAATTCAACGCAAAAATAATCGTCACAAGTAATCCTCCAATCTTCCATATAAATAAACAAAAAGCTATCGATGCAACATCTGGGGATTGGATACTTCAATTAGATGCCGATGAGGTAGTGGGGAAAAAACTTTCTGAAGAAATAAAAAAAGTAATTGACATGTCAAATGATGAGATAGTGGATTACGAAAAAAATATTCCTGAACTTTTCAGAAGGCATCAGGAGATTTTAGATAATAGAGATGGAAAAGTAGGAGATGAAAGCGATTATGTGGCTTTTTTTATAGCAAGAAAAAATTATTTTCTTGGAAGATATCTAATGCATGGTGGTGTATATCCAGATGGGGTTATAAGATTATTTAAAAGAAATAAAGCAAAGCTTCCCCAGAAAGATGTTCATGAGCAATATGTAGTAGAGGGAAGAGTAGGATGGCTTAAGGAGAATCTGCAGCATTATGATTCACCCACATTCGGGAAGTATATAAAAAGGAACAATAGATACACGACACTTATGGCCAAACAATTTAGAGAACAAAAATTACCCAAAAATCCACTTACGGCCTTCGATTATATGATTATAAGGCCAATCTTCTGGTTTCTTTTAACATTCATAAGGCACAAAGGATTTATGGATTCTTGGCAAGGTTTTGTCTTTTCGTTTTTTTCTTCTTTAAGATTTCCAATTTCATTTATTAAATATATTAGTTCATAGGTGAATATTAAAGAATTTTTTTCCTGGAAAAATTATTCGAATTATCTGCTATTTTTACTTTTGGTAGCTGGTGCCGTTTTAAGATTTTATAATCTGCCAAAAAGATATGGATTTGATTTTGATGCTGCAAGAGATAGCTTAGCAGCATCCATTTTTTCAGAAAATCTTTCTTTACCTTTAACTGGTGCTGCTTCTTCGGTGGCTCCGTTTAATTTTGGACCGTGGTATTATTGGGGACTTATTATTTTTGAAAAAATAATTCCAATTTATGGATCATGGTTTTTTATAACTCTTGCTGGGTTAGTTTCAATATTAATAGTTTATAAATTAGGAGATGTTTTAGAAAATAGAAATTTAGGACTTATCCTTGCAAGCATATTTACTTTTTCTCCGTCCCAGATTATCTTATCAACTACATTAAGTAATCCTAGCGTAATTCCTGTTTTCTCAGCCTTAGTGATTATGTTTTTCCTCTCTTATCTGAAGACAAAAAAATTAATAAATGTGTTCTTGCTTTCTCTATTTCTATCAATGGGTGCAACGATCCATTTTCAGTTAGTGGGATTTATAATTTTTCCTATATTGGTTTTAGTTTTCTATAACAATAAACTTAGGAACTTCTTAGTTTCCCTTCTTGGATTTCTATTTCCTCTTGTTCCAGTGTTTATTTATGAAATAAATCATAATTTTTATAATTTAAAGGGATTAATTTTTTACTTCACGGAAACTAGTGGAAATGTATATGTAGCAAATAGATGGCTTTTTTATGCCAGAGACTTTTGGCCAAAATTCTGGAGTGAAACCTTGGGTGTAGGTTTACCAATTACCATCATAATTTTAATTTCATGTGGCTTATTATTTGTCTATTTGATGCATAAAAAGCAATTTTATAAAAAGCATTTAATGATCCTAATTGCCTTCTTGTTTAACTATATCTTACTAAGATATTTCCCTTCACAGAAGCCAATTTACTATTTATATTTCCTTCAAATTTTTATCTACCTATTTACAGGATTTCTTTTTTATAAATTATTGGAACATAAAAGATTTAAGATTTTAGGAGGATTAGTATTTCTAGCTTTTCTTATATTAATTTTAAATAAAGATATTAATATTGTAAGGTCAGAATCTGCAAATAGGGAAGCAATTTCTTTTGTAAACAATGTCGATGAGGATGTAAACTTGTTCTTCTGTGATTATAATGGGACTAATTTTGGAATTATTTATTTATTAAAAAATAAAAATTTACTTTCTGAATCGGGTAAAAAAATAAAGTTGGGGAATTGTGCAAATTATAAAAGTGCACTAAGTATTGATCCAAACGAACTCAAGAATATGCAAGTGCATAAAACCTATTAATGAAACAATTAAAAATAAATAAAAAATTAATTTTAGCTTTTTTTCTAGCTTCTCTTATTCCATTTGCCCTTTCTTTATCAAATATTTATTTTGGGAGGATTGCATTTTGGTATGATCCAGCAAGAGATTTTTTATTAGCGCTTCAAAATCTTGAAAACCCAACATTTATAGGTCAGCCTTCGGGTTTACCTGGACTATTTTATGGTCCATATTGGATTTGGACTATTAGTTTATGGACATTGGTTTCTAAAGATCCACGAATAGTTTCGTTTTTACTTCTGACAATTCCATACTTTACGATTTTTCCTTTTATCCTTTATCAGATTTCCAGAAAATGGGGAATTTTTATTTTCTTATCAATCTGGTTTCTTTTCATATTTAATTTTGGAAGTTATGCAAGTCAAATCTGGAACGTTCATTACGCTGCATTTTTCTTACTTCTTGTTTTCTATTTTTTAATTAATCCCAATGATAAAAAATATAAAAATAATATTGATTTTCTTTTTTTAGGAATTAGTACAGGATTAGTTGCTAACTTTCACTTGTCATTTGGAATTCCATTAGTTGTTGGTATTTTTATATCAATTTTATTGACCCATTTTCTAGAGTATAGAAAGAATATTTTAAAACATCTCGTGCTTCAATTTAAAAAATTAGCACTTTATTTTATGGGAATTCTATTTTCATTTGCGCCATTTACTCTATTTGAAATTCGACATGACTTTATACAAACGAGAACATTTCTAACAGCGGTAACTGACTCAATTATTTATAATACTGCATCGGTTGGGCAAACTGGAATGACGGATAATGACATAATTAAAAGCTTTTTAAGTAAATTTACTGATTTTTTAAGTGTTCCTTCAGAATATATTAAATATATTTTTATATTAATTTTTTTCTCTGCAATTATTGTTCCTCTTTTAATAAAGACAAAGCTTTACATTTCTGACAGGCGTTTAATTATTGGTTTAATTACAGTATCCGTTGTAATGCTTACATCATTTATACAAAATGAGAATCCTACCTGGGGATACTATTTTATAGGAGTTGAAATATTTTTTATGTTATTTATCGGAATGTTTATGAGTAAGATGTCGTATGGAAAATTTTTGCTAATATTTTTTATCGGATTTTCATTAATAAATCATCAAGCGGATTTAAGAAAAATATTTTCCCCAAATAATTTCACAAATTCAGATTTAGGAACCAGGACATATATTGTTAAGAGTATATTTAATGATGCTGAATCTAACTTTCAATACGCTGCTTATAGCTCTGCAATTTATACATATGAATATGACTATCTTTTTAAATGGCAGGATGAAAATAATGAAAAAAATATCGATACTAATTCTAAGTTGGTTTATATAATTATTCCTAAAGTAAGCAAAGAAACTGAAGAGGATTTTGTTAATTATAAAACACCAGATAAGGAGTATTCCATGAATAAGAAATGGAAAATTCCTGATGGCACTACAATTTATAAAATGGTAAAAAAATAATATATGAAAATAAATTTAAAATTTATTCTTCTCTTAATTATTTTAGTTGCATTCGTCTCTAGATTCTATAAGTTGGATGTTAATCCACCAGGTCTTTATATTGATGAAGTAGCAATTGGGTATAACGCATATGAAATTTTAAAAACGGGAAAAGACGAGCACGGTTATAGCTTTCCATTATTTTTCAAATCATTCGGAGATTATAAAATGCCGGGATATATTTATTCTACTTCTGTATCTATGGCCTTTTTCGGTAAAAACGAATTTGCCGTAAGGCTTCCATCTGCTTTATTTGGTTTTCTGACGATTCCCTTATTTTATTTTTTTATAAAAAAAATACTGTCCTTTGATAAGGATTTTTCTAAGCGTCAAGTTGAGTACATACCGCTTCTTTCTTCCTTTTTATTATCAATATCCTCATGGCATATTCATTTTTCTCGAGGAGGGTTTGAGACGAATCAGGCGCTTTTTCTATTTTTACTGGCTTTATTTTTAGCAGTAATTTATATTGAGAAAAAGAAGTTAATTTATATTATACTTTCAGCTTTTTTATT
>CAYORA010000009.1:0-16925 GCA_964406285.1 uncultured Gammaproteobacteria bacterium | reverse complement strand
TTCAGTATCCATTCGCTATTTTAAAAAATTATCTTTCATATTTCTCGTTTTATTATTTATTTGATACAGGGGATGGGATCGGGAGACATCAGATTCCAGAATTTGGAGAACTTTTTAAATGGCAGTTACCGTTTTTACTGATTGGCATTTATTCATTTTTAAAGTCCAAAGGAAAACTTATGAAATTGATCATAATCTCCATGATTGTAGTTGCTCCACTTCCTGCATCTCTTGCGGTGCCAAGTCCTCATTCATTAAGATCTCTTCTTATGGTTCTTCCGCTTATGTTTCTCATTTCGGTTGGGTTAATTTATTTTTTTGAAAGATTAAGGGCAGTTAAATTATATGCGTTTCTAATACTGCTTATATTAGCGAGTTTTGAGTTTATTTTTTACTCGCACTATTATTATATTCATTACCCACAGGTAAACCAAAGAGATTGGGGTGCTGGATATAAGGAAATTGTAATAGGAGCTAACGACAGGGGAGATGAGTTTGACCATATAATAGTGGATAAGAATTTAAACTTTGCACCAATATATTTTAAATTCTATTCTGATATAAATCCTCAAATGGTAGACGTTACATGGGAAAAGCCAAAAGAATGGAAGAATGAAAGCGTTTTGTACATAAGACCATTTTATGGATCTCAGAATTCTGAGGGAATAATTTATAACGTTTATTTAGACAAGAGAAATAATGAAGATATTATTTCTCAATTTTGGAAACTATGAAATTTAGAATACTAATTATTTCTACGTTAATTTTCTTACAGGCAGCATCCCTAAAAGCATGGTTGGTTTGTAAAAATTTTTTTGATTACTACCACTTTTCATTATTTGATTTAGAACTGCAACTAATATATGCAATAAATCATGATCAAGGTTTAAATGTTTTTATTGCCCGAATGTTTCACAACAAGCTTCTCCAGTTTTTTATAGACGTTTATAAAAGATACACACATTTTCTAGATCCTCAGCTTTTAATTACGCTTTTGTCTTTTGCAGGCTTATTCGGAGTATTAGTTGGCATATGGTATTTCTTAAAATCAGGAAAAAGAAATAAGAAAATTTTATTTTTAATATTGATTTCTTTTTTATTTCCACTACTGGAAGTAATAACAAATTTTAAAATAAATTTTATCTTTAAACTTTTATTAATCGCTATGCCATTTATGGCTCTTTCCATATACGGACATCTGGAATTTATTAAATCACAAAATAAATTTATATATATCCCTGTTTATCTAATTCTCATTATTCTTTCGCTATCTTGGTTAATTTTGATTCCGGATCAAGCGCTTAAATACTGCATTCCATAGGGGTGGTGTATAAAGCTGGCATATAGTAGAATTGTTTATATGAAGTTACTTGTCACAGGTGGAGCGGGATATATAGGCTCAATTACTGTTAAATACTTGCTGTCTCAGGGGCACGAAGTTGTTGTCTTTGATAATCTTTCTTTTGGTCATAAAGACGCAGTTAATTGCGAGCTAGTAGTAGGAGATCTTACCGACAAGAAATTACTCTTTGAAAGTCTTAGTAATCATGATTTTGATGGAGTTATTCATTTTGCTGCTTCCGCATTAGCTGGAGAATCGATGAAGAATCCTTATAAATATTTTCAAAATAATATTTTAGGTGGATTAAATCTTCTCGAATTGATGAGAGAAAAGGATGTTAAGAAAATTATTTTTTCATCAACGTGTGCAATATATGGTACACCTATAAATCTCCCGGTTACAGAAAAAGAATCAAAAAAACCAGAGAGCGTTTATGGTGAGTCAAAGTTGATGTTTGAAGAAATATTAAAATGGTACGACATTGTCTATGGAATAAAACATTTTAATTTGAGGTATTTTAATGCTGCAGGTGCAGCGATTGATGCTTCGATTGGTGAAATGCACGATCCAGAGACTCACATAATTCCAATTGCTATTAAATGTGCAATCGATAATTCTCCCTTTTCACTTTTTGGAAATGACTATGAAACAAAAGACGGGACATGTGTAAGAGATTATATCCATGTTGAAGATCTTGCGATTGCTCATCTGCAAGCAATGAGTTATTTGTCAAAAAATATGAAAAGTGAAAGTGTTAATTTGGGGACTGGAGTAGGATATTCTAATCTAGAAATAATAAATGCAATTAAAAAGGTAAGTGGGAAAGATTTTCCAGTTGAATTTAAACCTAGGCGTGAAGGGGATCCGGCAATGATATTTGCAGATAATTCAAAAGCTAAGGATCTTATAGAATTTTCTCCAAAATATTCTGAATTAGATACTATAGTTAGTACAGCTTGGCAGTGGCATATCAAAAATGGTTAAAAAGGTATTCCTATCTTTTTTATTTGCGTTAGTTTCTATATTCATATTGCCCTCCCCATCTTTTGCAGAATCTAGTTATGTTTTGCCATACCCCTCATATATGCCAGGAAATATTATGTATAAGCCAAGAATTTTAATTTCAGAAATTAGTAAATTTATATATTTCGGAGATTTTGGTAAATACGATTATAATTTAAAAGAGTCAGACCATTATCTTGTAGAAGCAAAGACTCTTTTTGATTACGACCAATACTTATTGGCGGTTGGGGCCTTAAAGAAATCTGATACTTATTTTAATAAAATTTACCCCAATTTATTAAAAGCTAAAAGAAACGGAAAAGATATTTCTGAAAAAGAAATGATTTTAAAAGAGGCATCGAGGAAGCACATGGAGGAGTTAGGTCATCTTCGAGGAAATTTGCCAGCTAAGATTGATTGGGTACCTGAAGATTCACCTCCAACAAGTCTGGAGTTGGAAAAAATAATTAACGAATCGATTGATATCAGAAATACGGTTCTATGAAATTATTAATTATAATTTACGGAATTTTTCTTTTAAGTTTTACATTTTTTACATATTTATTCGTGGACAAAAACTTATTCTATTTAGGAAATTTTTACACGGGTTTTAGTGTTTTTAATAGAGAGATTGTTACGTGCGCATATGTTATTCTTGTATCGTTATTTTTCATTTTCTATTATTTATTTTTAAAAAGAATTTCAACTGGGATACTTTCTAATTTATTAATTATTACTCCCTTATTTTTATTCATTTCTTATCCAGCAGTACTTTCGTACGACATATTTAATTATATATTTACTGCAAAAGTGCTTTTTTGGTATGGCGAAAACCCATTCATAATAATGCCAATAGAATTTCTAGGGGATCCACTTCTGTCTTTTACTCATGCAGCTAATAAAGTTGCTTTATATGGGCCTTCGTGGGTAGTTTCAACTGGAATTCCGCATTTTTTAGGATTTAACAATTTCGTATTGACGCTTTTTAGTTTTAAGTTGTTTGTTTTAATTTTTTATTTTGGAATTATCTATTTAATATACAAATTTACAAAAAATATTAATAATGTTTCCTATTTCGCACTTAATCCATTAGTTTTAATTGAGACAATGGTATCCGGACATAACGATGTAGTTATGATTTTCTTTGCTCTTTTATCATTTTATTTACTAAAAAAGGACAGGTTTATATTGGCAATAGTATTTTTAATTTTTTCAATATTAATTAAATACGCAACTCTTTTTCTTATCCCGATATTTATATATTATTTATTTCAAAGATATAAAAAGAAAAAAGTTGATTGGGATAAGGTATTTGTCTTTTCTGCCGTCCTAATGTTTTTTGCTTTTATTTTGTCTCCAATTAGGGAAGAAATTTATCCGTGGTATGCAATCTGGTTTTTAACATTCATCTCCCTAACGAATGTAAAGCAACTAAAGGTATTCGGATTTATTACATCCTTCGGTTTACTCTTAAGGTATGTTCCGTTCATGTATTTAGGAACTCATTTCGGATTTACTCCTATTATTAAGATTCTTGTTACTTATGTTCCAATGCTAGGATTTATAATCTACTATTTAAAAGATGTGGGGAAGCTTAAGAGAACAATTCTTAAATGAAAATTATTCTTCGATTCAAATTTATTGCTTTATCGATATTAATATCTTTTATTTCTGTGATTTCTCTTCTGAATCCAGGATTGCCTCCAACGCATGATGGTGAATTTCATGTCTTAAGGTTTGAGCAGTTTTTTAAATCTATAAATCAGGGTACTTTATATCCAAGATGGGCTGAAGACTTTAATAATGGATACGGTATTCCATTATTTAATTATGTATATCCTCTCCCGAATTATGTTGCATCCGTTACTCATTTACTGGGATTTAGCTTTATTGATTCATTAAAGTTAAATATGATTTTGGCCACAATAACAGGTTCGGTATTTATTTTTTTATGGTCAAAAAAATATTGGGGTGATTGGGGAGCTTTAGTGGTGTCCACATTCTATGCTTTTTCTCCTTATCATCTATTAGATATATATGTGAGGGGTTCTGTGGGGGAGGTTTGGAGTCTTGGGTTAATGCCAGGGTTGCTTTGGTCATATCTTAGTTTTCATGAAACAAAAAAGATAAAATATTTAGTTTTATCGTCGATTTTTCTCTCACTAATTATATTCGCGCATAATATTTTAGCCCTGGTATTCTTTGTTTTCTTTATATTTTATGCTCTGTTATTAATTGTGAATAAAAAAGAAGTGAAAGAATTAAAAGCTTTTTTTAATTTATCATTGGTCTCAGTTTTCGGGGTAGGATTAGCAGCTATATTTTGGTTACCCGCACTTTTTGAAACAAAATATGTAAGAGGACTCCAGATATTTGATCCAACACAGCACTTTCCGGAAGTTTATAAACTGATTTATTCTTCCTGGGGTTATGGGTTTTCCGGTAGAGGGATTCCTGACCAGATGTCATTTCAAGTAGGAATAGCAAATGTCATTGTTATAATTCTGTGTTTGATAATCTTTATTTTTAAAAAAAGAAACATTACAGTTTTGTACTTTATATTTTTATTTTTTATATTTTTATTTTTAATTACCCCATTTTCTAAATTTATATGGAATACTCTTCCTTTAATTTCTTATGTTCAGTTTCCGTGGAGACTATTAAGCGTATTAATACTGATTTCATCTTTTCTTGCAGGGTTTTTAGTTTCAAAAGATATTATTAAGAATAAGAAATTGATCCCATTAATTAGTGCATTACTTATGCTTGTTTCTATTGGTTTTAGTATAAATTATATAAAAGCTCCTTTTCATCATAAAAGAGATGATAATTATTATTTAACAAGAGATAACTTTATTCATGGCACAAATAGTCCTGGAAATGTTTTTAATACAAAAAACTTTGACGCGTCTCTTTTACCTGCGGAAAAAAGATTAGAGTCTAAAGATGTTCAAATAAAAAGCGTATCCAGCAATGTAAATAGGGAAAGAGCCATAGTTAGTGGAGAAAAAGAGGGGGTTGTAGAGGTAAACATCGCATATTTTCCAGACTGGACAGCAAAAATAAATGGTAGTGAAGTAGATGTGGTAGAAACAAAAAATGGCACATTTGAAGTAAAGGTGCCTCCGGGTGAAAATCAGCTGGAAATTGTTCTTAGGAGCACAAAATTGCAGACCATGTCTCTTATTATAAGTGTATTATCAGCATTTACGCTTTTTTGTTTGTTTATGTGGGATAAATACATTAAAATTAAGAAATGAGGGTAGCAATTGATATATCTCCAATAACAACGGGCCATTATCTTCAGCACAGAGTACGAGGCACGGGGTTCTATCTAACAAACCTTAAAGAAGCTCTTTTAAAAGAATATGGAGAAAGTGAATTCTCGTTTATAAAAAGAGGAGATAAGATCTCGGAAAAAATTGATGTAATTCATTATCCATATTTCGAACCATTTTTTTTAACACTTCCAATTAAAAAGCCTGCTAAGACAATAATAACAGTTCATGATTTAACCCCAATAGTATTTAAAAATGATTTTCCATCCGGAATTAAAGGAAATGTTAAGTGGCAAATTCAGAAAAACATCTTAAGGAAGACAGATTTGGTAATAACGGATTCTGAATCTTCCAAGAAAGATATTGCAAGAATAGTCGGGTTAAATGAATCAAAAGTAAAAGTTGTCTATCTTGCTGCAGCAGATCATTTTAGACAAGTCACAGGAGAAAAGAAGTTAATGATTAAAAAGAAATTCAATTTACCTTCGGAATTCATTCTTTACGTAGGTGATGTTACTTCAAATAAGAATCTTCCTAGATTAATAGAGGCTGTAAATAAAACAGACTACTCAATGGTAATAGTTGGTCAGGCATTTAAAAATTTAAATTATGATAAAAATAATGCCTGGAATAAGGATCTAAAAAAAGCACAGGAATTAGCATCGAAAAATAAGAAAATAGTTACGTTAGGTTTTGTTCAGGACGAAGATTTAGTGGGTCTCTATAACTGCGCAACTGCTCTAGTTCTCCCCTCTCTTTATGAGGGTTTTGGGTTGCCAATTTTAGAAGCCATGCAGTCAGGGTGTCCTGTTTTAACAGCTAAATCAGGTTCAATTCCTGAAGTTGCAGGTAATGCAGCCTTGTATGTAGATCCGATTAGGGTCGACTCTATTAAAGAGGGAATTGAAAAATTAATGACAGACAAAAAATTAAGAGAAAATTTAATCAAATCTGGTCTTGAAAATTGTAAAAAATTTACTTGGGAAAAAACTGCAAAAGAAACATACGAGGCATACAGATCATTATTTAGTAAAAATTAATGGATAAATTTAAAAAATTTCTAATTGGTAGCATTAAGCATGATTTAATATCAGGAAGTTTTTTTGTTTTAGTAGGGACTACTGCTTCAAGTTTCTTAGCCTTTATTCTAAATGTATATTTCGCAAGAAATTTAACATATTCAGATTATGGAACTTTCGCAAGTCTAATGTCTTTAATTACTCTTGTAACAATTCCCGCTAGTTCTTTATCAGCCATTATTGTAAGATACGCTGCACAATTTTTCTCCAAGAAAGAAGAGGATAAAGCAGGAGCATTTTATATCAAAGCTTTTAAATATCTTTTAGTTTTTAGCTTAATTTTAAATCTGAGCGTCGTATTGTTCTCCTCAGTAATCCTTTCATTTTTAAAAATTAATGAACTTGAATTAGTGATCTTGGTTGGATTTTCAATCGCAATTTTTTATCTGGCTACATTAAACATGGCATTTATTCAAAGTATGTTAAGGTTTAAACTTTTGGGAACACTTTTTCTTGTGGGAGGGTTTGGTAAATTAATCGCAGGAGTATTATTCATCCTGCTAGGTCTAAGAGTTTATGGTGCGTTAGGTGCAGTAATTTTTGCTTCTGTTATTGGGTTTATTATTAGTTTAATATTTTTACGCAAAATATTATTAAAAGCTAATAAAAAAGTAAGTATTGAGAGGTCGGATATTGTTTCCTATGCGATACCTACTTCAATAGCAATTTTTTCATTGTCTTCATTTATCTCGACAGATGTACTTATAGTAAAGCATTTTTTTAATTCGCACGATGCAGGATTCTATGGAGGGCTTTCTTTAATAGGAAAAGTAATTTTTTATTTTACCGGCCCAATTCCTATTGCAATGTTCCCGCTTATTGTTAAGAGGCATACCAATAATGAAAATTATAATAATCTTTTTTATATAGCCTTACTCTTAGTTCTTCTTCCTTCAGCTTTACTTACTGGATTTTATTTTCTCTTTTCCAATTTTACAGTCTCAATTTTTCTTGGAGGAGGAGAATATCTATCCATTGCGCCATATTTAGGATTATTTGGAATATTTTTAACCGTCTACAGTATAAATAATGTATTTGTCAGCTTTTTTCTTTCAATCAAAAAAACGAAAGTGTCTTTAATAGTTTTATTATTCGCAGTTATTCAGATAACGCTAATGTGGATTTATCATTCAAGTTTCTCGCAAATAATAAGTGTTTCAATTTTCTCATCAGTATTGCTAATGATTTCTCTCGTAATGTATTATTTAAAGATAAATGAACTCAATTATCGCAGAAAATAATACCCATGGCTGATGAATTCATTTCCTTAATTGTACCTGCTTTCAAACAAGAAAAAACCATACAAGAGGATGTAAAAAGCCTTGATTTGGCACTTAGCTCAATTGCCTCAAAATATGAGATTATAGTTGTGGTGGACGGATTTGTAGATAAAACTTACGAGAAATTAAAACAAATAAAAAATAAAAATCTGATTCCATTAGGATACGAAGTAAATAAAGGAAAAGGGTACGCGATAAAAATGGGAGTAGAAAAGGCCAGTGGAGACATAATTGGATTTATAGATGCCGGAATGGATCTTAACCCATCGGAAATTTCTATAATGCTTAATTTGATGAAGCTAAATAATGCAGATATTGTAATCGGAAGTAAATTGCATCCTGATTCTTTAGTTAAGTATCCAACTAGTAGAAAAATTCTTTCATGGGGATATAGAAGCCTTATCAAAATATTATTCAGGTTAAGCGTAAGAGATACCCAGGTTGGACTTAAGTTTTTTAGGAAAAATACAGCAAAAGATGTTTTCCCGAGAATAGTAGTTAAGGCATTTGCATTTGATGTTGAGGTCTTAGCTGTAGCTAGAATGAAAGGCTATAATAAGATAATCGAATCTCCTATAAAATTAACCTTCAAACAGGGGAGTGTAACAAGTACAAACTTTTGGAAAGTTTCATTCTGGACACTCATTGATACACTAGCAGTTTTTTACAGACTTAAAATTCTCAACTATTATAAATAATGTTTAAAAGTATTTTTAAAAGCAAAACCCTAGTTATACTTACTTCAATTATTTTAATAGGGCTTGTTTTAAGGGTTCATAATTACTCTACTTATCCTCGATTCGGAGCTACGATGGATGAGTTTGCATGGACCTGGTTGGGAATAAATATAATTCAAGAAGGTGCGCCAAAATCCTGGTCTTCACACCCGCAGTATATTAACTCTGAAAGAGACCACCTTATTTATAAAGGCGCTGCGTTTTGGATCGTAAAGCCTTATTTAGAGCATCCTCCATTCTTTGGTCTCGTAGCGGGATCTTTTGCTTTATTAAATGGCGCAAAGGATATGTATGATATCGACATTGGACTTATAAGACCGCTTGCGATTATTCTTGGCACGCTTTCAATAGGGGTTTTATTTCTTTTGGTCAAGGAAATTTATGATGAAGAGACAGCGCTTCTTGCAAGTCTAATTTATGCAGTTATTCCTACAGTAGCAATTGGATCTCGTCTGGTACAAAATGAAAACTTTTTCATTCCTAGTTTTTTGACTGCACTTCTTTTAGCTGTTAAATATCTAAAGACAAAAAATACTCTTTTTATTATTGGTGCCTCTATTATTTGCGGTCTATTAGTTATTTCCAAGATCCCTTGGGTTGCAGCAGGTGTGGCTGTATTTTCAATTTTAGTTTATTCAAAAAAATATAAAGAAAGTTTAATAGTTCTTTTTATAGTTCTTGGATTTTTCGTAGGATATTTATTTTATGGATATTACTATGATTGGAGTTTATTTGTAAGCTTATGGAAGCTTCAACTTCAGAGATATGACTTAACTTTTACTAGTGTTTATGCAATCTTTAAAGATCCATTTCTCGCAGATAGACATTTGATTGATGGGTGGATTTATTTTGGGTGGATTTCATTTTTTCTTTTGTTCATCAAAGATTTTAAGAAAAATTTAATTCCCGTATTGGGATTGCTTTCTTATTTGGGAATATTTATTTTTGCAATTCCAAATGAGCCGGGGCATGGATGGTATAGATATCCATTTTATCCCTTCTTAGCAATATCGCTGGCAATTTTTATTAAAGACTATTTTAATAAAAATATTCTTCTAACATTTTCATTTATTTTATTCTTGGGGCTCTCATTATTAGAATTAACCTGGACGAAGATGTTTGGGTTTTCTTTTATAGCGTTTCGTGGATTTTTAGTTGTTTCAAGCTTAAGTCTTTTGCCATTGTTTTTTCAAAATATAAGAATAAAGAAATGCACATTTTTATTAAACAATTTTCTGCTTTTATTTATTTTCTCATTAAGTTTTCTTGCTGTAATTTTGTTCACTGATTTATGAAAATATTAATTTTAAATTGGAGAGATATTAAAAATCCTTCATCTGGAGGAGCCGAATTGTTAACTCAGGAGTTGGCATCCGGTTTTGTTAAAAAAGGTCATGAAGTCGCTCAAGTAAGCGCGATGTTTAAGGGAGCAAAAACTGAAGAAGTTATTGATGGAGTAAAAATTATTAGGTCAGGGGATCCAGACGCTCGGAGGCTTTTAAATTCTGTTCACTATTTAGCATATAAGATCTATAAAAAAGATTTTAAAGGCAAAGTAGACTTAGTAATTGATGAAGTTCACGGTATACCATTTTTTACCACATTTTATGTAAAAGAAAAAAAAGTGGCACTTATTTGTGAAATTGCAGGGGATCTCTGGAATATTGCAGTTGGTTTTCCGTTTAATATATTTGGAAAAATAATTGAGAAAGTTTACCCCGTTTTTTACAAAAATATCCCAGTAGTAACTATTTCCGAATCTTCAAAAAAAGAGATAGAAAAGAACGGATTTAAATCTTCTAGGGTTAAAGTTATTCCCATGGGCTCTAATTCTAAAATAGTTTCTTCGCTGCCTACTAAAGAAAAAGATAAAACTCTAATTTTCGTTTCTAGACTTTCTAAAACAAAAGGAGTTGTCGATGCAATTAAGGCTGTTGAGTTAATAAAGAAAGAATTTCCTGAGATAAAATTATGGATAATTGGACGTGGGGAGTCAGTCTTCGTTCAGGAGCTAAAAAAACTTGTCATGGATTTAGATCTATCAGAAAATGTGAAATTTTTTGATTATGTTAGCGAAGAGAAGAAAGAAGATTTATTAACTAGAGCACATGTTCTTATTGCTCCATCCGTAAAAGAAGGGTGGGGATTAACTGTTCACGAAGCTGGAGCAAGAGGAACGCCTGCAGTGGTGTACGATGTCCCCGGGTTAAGAGACATTGTAATAAATGACGTAAACGGTATAGTTTGCCAGGAAAATAGTCCCCAGAGCTTGTCAATTAATATTCAGAAAATTTTAAAAGATGAAGATTTGTACCTTAAGCTTCAAAAAGGGGCAATTAGTGAAAGAAAAAAACATACATGGGAAAATACTACAGATAAATTTTTAGAATTTGCAAAATCATGAAAAATAAATACCCGTCAATTTCAGTAGTTCTCGCTACATATAATTCAGAATTTTCTCTCATGCTTTGTCTTGATAGCCTTTTTTCTCAGGATTATCCAAAAGAAAAAATTGAATTAATAATTGCTGATGGAGGATCAAAGGATAAAACATTAGAAATAATTAAAAACTATCCTCACAAATTATTTCAAATTCCTGCCGATAAGCAGGAGGCTGAATACAATAAGGGAGTAGCGCTATCTCATGCTAAAAACGAAATCGTGCTTTTTATTGACCATGATAATATTTTGCCTCATAAAAATTGGCTTAAGAACATGGTTTTTCCACTTACTGAAGATGAAGGCATAACAGGCGTTGAGGTTTTGAGATTTACATATAACCCTAAAGACAATATTCTAGATAGATATTTTGCGTTGATTGGTGGAGTCGACCCAGTTCCTTATTATTTAGGAAAAGATGCAAGACTTTCATGGGCTTTTGACAAGTATAATTTACTAGGAAAAAGTCAGGATTTGGGGAAATATTTCTTGGTAGAATTTTCCCCACCTAAAATTCCTACGCTTGGAGCAAATGGATCTATGATTAGGAGAGATCTTTTAAAGCATGCAAAAGCTGATCCTGAAAACTTTTTTCATATAGATATAAATTATGACCTTATAAAAAAGGGATATAACAAATATGCATTTGTTAAAGATGACATTATTCACTATAAGAAAACCCGGGTAATTGAATTTATAAGATTTATGATCAGGCGTAGGAAAATTATGGAAAGACAATATTTTGAAAGTTTGAAAAAAAGGCGTTATGCTGTATTCATTAGTGAAACTGACAGAAATGGCCTTATTTTATTTGTAATTTACACAGTTACATTTATAAAACCTTTCTATGACAGCATTAGGGGGTTTATTAAGGTAAGGGACATTGCATGGTTTTTGCATCCATTCATATGCTGGAGTTTCCTTTTAGTATACGGACTTGCTGTCGTAAATAAGTCTATTAATAGAAAGTAATATATGTGTTATAATTCCTTAGATTATGAGACAAATAGGCGTAGGAGACGCCACAATCGGTCCACTTGAAAGAAAATACGTCTTAGATGCCCTCAAAAAAGAAAGACTTTCTTACGGAACATACCACCAAAAATTTGAATACGAATTCAGGAAAGCCCACGATAGGAAATTCGCAATGTTTTGTAATAGTGGAACCAGCGCTCTTCAGGCAGGGCTTCATGCTTTGAAAATTAAATATGGTTGGAAAGACAACGATGAGGTTATTGTTCCAGCCCTTACGTTTGTAGCAACAGTTAACATTGTTCTTCAAAACAAATTAAAGCCAGTATTTGTGGATGTCGATCCTGACTATTTTGAAATAGATCCTACAAAGATAGAAAAGGCAATTACTAACAAAACACGTGCGATCATCCCAGTTCATATAGGGGGTCATCCTTGTGATATGGATCCAATTCTTAAGATTGCAAATAAGCACAAGTTGAAAATCCTTGAGGATTCTTGTGAGACTATGTTTGCTAAATATAAAGGAAAGCCAACCGGATCATGGGGTGAGGTATCGTGCTTCTCAACATATGTGGCTCACATTCTTATTACTGGAGTAGGAGGTTTTGCAACTACCAATGATCCAGAGCTAGCAATTCTAATTAAGAGTTTATTTAATCATGGCAGAGATAGTATTTATCTATCAATGGATGATGATAAAGTTAAGGACAGTAAAAAATTGTTCAATATAGTAAGTAAGAGATTTTCATTTGAACATATAGGTTATTCATATAGGGCTACTGAACTTGAAGCAGCAATCGGTTATGGTCAAATTAAGAGACATAAGCAAATGATTAAAAAGAGGAAGAAAAATGCCGCCTATCTAACGAAGGGATTAAAATCTCTTGAAGAATATTTACAGTTGCCAACGGCCAGAAAAGACACAGAACATGCTTTCATGTTTTATCCAATCGTAGTAAAAGAGCCTTACAGCAGGAATGATCTCGTTAATTATCTAGAAAAAAATTTGATTGAAACCAGATATTTACTGCCACTTTTAAATCAACCAGTGTACAAGAAGTTATTTGGCGATATAGAATATAAGTATCCAGTTTCTCAAAAATTAAATAATAGTGCATTTTACATAGGATGCCATATGGGGATTACCCAAAAAGAGCTGGATTATATGATAAAAAAGTTTCACTCATACTTCAGGAGTAAAAAATAAATGAAAAAAATTTTGTTTACTGGAGCAACAGGGCTTCTTGGTAAATACTTTTTCAATTCCACTCACTCAGGATTTGAACTTTTTGGTACATATAATAAAAATTCAAATTTAAAGAAAAAAAACTGCTTTCCCCTAGATATATCTAATAAATCTGAGGTCGAAGAGCTAGTTAAGAAAATAAAACCAGATTATATTATTCATGCTGCTGCGATTGGCAATGTAGACTATTGTGAAACTCACAAAGAAGAAGCAGATAGGGTAAATGTGCAGGGCACAAAAAACGTTGCAGATGCAGCTAAGAAAACTGGCGCTATGATTATTTTTACCTCATCTAATGCAATACTAGATGGTAAAAATCCTCCATATGATGAAAATGCTTTGCCAAATCCATTGGATTATTATGGTAAAACGAAGCTAAAAGGTGAACAAATTATTAAAGAAGGTGGAGCCCTTTACGCAATTATAAGGCTTATGACTATGTATGGATGGGCACCGATTGGGGGAAGAAATAATCCTGTTGGATGGGTAATAGAAGAGTTAAAAAAGAAAAATGAAATAAACGTTGTTAATGACATATACAATAATCATCTTTATGCAGCTCAGGCGGTTGATGTAATTTGGGAAATAATCAAAAGAAATACAAAAAATGAAATTTATAATGTTGCCGGAGGCGAATCAATTAATAGATATGATTTGGCTGTTCTGACAGCGAAGGTATTTGGTCTTGATCCAAAATACATTAATTCAGTATCAAGTGATTTTTTTAAGAACCTAGTCCCAAGGCCAAAGAATACGACGTTTGATACTTCAAAGATTGAGAAAGACTTAGGAATAAAACCTCTTAAAATTATAGACGGGTTAAAGAGAATGAAGAATGAAAAATAAATTTATAGTTGTTACCCACGCAGTTCTTTCAGACACAAGAGATGTAGCAGGGCCTGCACATAATATAGTTTCTTATTTAGATAAAAAAGGTCAGGATTATCTTTTTATTCGTCACTCATTGTTTAAAGGTGATAAGACATTGGTGCATATAAAAAAGAACGGAAAATCAAAAGAGCTTGAAGTTGAGTCTTATGTGGGTTTTGGAGAGATAATCAATAGACTTCATGAAGGAATTCAGACAATTCGAATTGTAAATAAATACATGGGAAATGAAAAAACCGTATTTATTGGAATTGATCCATTGAATAGTCTTTGGGGTCTGTTCTTAAAAATAACAAGGAAAACAAATAATTTAATATCATTTACCGTAGATTATTCACCTAAAAGATTTGAGAATTATATACTTAATAGTGTTTACCATTTTATAGACAAAATAACTTTAAAATATTCCGATCAAGCCTGGGTAGTGTCGTCTAGGATTTTTGATCTTAGAATAACTCAAGGAAAAGATGCGAATAAATTATTTCTTGTGCCAAATGCGCCAGCAGTAAGAGAAATTAAGAAATTAATAAATAAAGATCCCAATCCCTATAATTTAATTACGGTTGGAACTATTTCAAAGGCTTTAGATTTTAGTATGATAATTGAAGCATTGGGTTCACTTGTTAAGAAATACCCAATGCTTAAGCTCACGATTATTGGTCAAGGAGATGGAATGGATGATTTAATTGCCAGTATTGAAGATAAAAAACTCACAAAAAACGTAATTTTAGCTGGTTTAAAAACACATAAGGAAGTTTTTGAGATTCTTTCTGAGCAAGGAATTGGGATCGCGATATACACAGATAATGCATCTTGGTCTTACTATAGTGACTCAATGAAGGCGAGGGATTACCTTGCGCTTGGTTTGCCAGTAATCATTTCCGGCAACATTGGTACAGCTGCCGAAATAAAGAGTAATAACGCTGGGATAAATGTAAAGAAAGATAAAAAAGATCTTGCAAGCGCGATAGAAAAATTAATCTCTGATAAAGATTTTTATAAAAAGCTTAGAGAGAATGCGCTAAAAATGTCCGATGAAACAGACATTGAAAAGACGCTGGATAATGCTTTTAAGAAAGGAGATTTTCTATAAAACCATTAGTATCGATTTTAATTGTTAATTGGAATTCAAAAGAAAACTTAGTTGATTGTTTTGACTCTTTATTCAAAATATCTTACAAGAATTTTGAAGTCATAATGGTGGATAATGGATCAGTTGATGATTCTGTGGAGTTCACGAGGAAAAACTATCCAAAAGTGAAAATTGTAAACTCAGGGAAAAATTTAGGATTCGCTGGAGGAAATAATTTCGGACTAAAATCATGCCGCGGAAAATATATTCTGTTTCTTAATAATGACACTATTGTTACTAAAGATTTTTTGGACGAGTTAGTTGATTTTATAGAAAAAGATGAAAATCTAGCAGTAGTCCAGCCCACTATTTTATTTCATAGACCAGATACTCCCATGCATAAAAAGATAAATTCTGTAGGAAGTTTTATTTTAAAAAGTGGATTTTTATATCATTTGGATTATGGAAAAACATATAAACCATCAAATTACAAAGAATCATATGAGATTTTTACAGCATATGGTGCATGTTTTTTAGTAAGAAGAAATGTGGTTGAGGAGCTTGGTTTATTTGATGAAAGTTATTTTGCATATTTTGAAGAAACTGATTTCTCGCATAGAGTTTGGCTAAATGGACATAAGATTAAAATTCTTACTAAGCCATTTATTTATCACAAGGGAGGAAAGACTTCGGAAAAACTTCCAAGTGCATTTATTCAGTATCATTCTTTTAAAAATAGAATTTATACCTATTTAAAAAACTTTGAAATTAAAAATATTGTCTCAATTTTTATTCCACACATAATTGTCTGTGAGATTTCATCTGTTCTCTATCTTTTAGTTGGAAAGCCTGGTTATACCCTTGCAATTCAAAAGGCGATAATTTGGAATATGTTAAACTTTCCAAAAATGATAAAAGAAAGAAAAAGAGTTCAAGAGAAAATTAGAAAAGTAGGAGATAATGAATTTGTAAATCTGTTAACGCGAAAAGTGGGAATTAAATATTATTACTTTTTAAGTAGCGGAAATCTAGAAAATTATTAATGACAAAAAAAAGAAAACATATTCTTTTAATCCTATTTCTAGGAATTATTGCCTGGGCACCTACTCTAAATTTTTGGTTTTTTAAAGCTTATGAAGCATCATGGCTTACAGGAGTTGCTCCCTATACTATAATTAATCTTATTAAGGCGCATGCCTTTCTGTATTACATCGACTGGAGAATTTTTGGATGGAATCCGTGGGGTTGGTATTTAACAGGCCTTGCACTTTATTTAGCGGCATCCATTCTGTTTTATAATTTTTTAAACATAGTAACTCGTAAGAGTAGTTTTGCTCTTGTGGCTTCTCTAATTTTTCTTGTAAGCACTTCCTATAATGATATTCTTACATGGGGGAGCTTTAACTCATATTACCCTCTTCTGCTAATCTGCCTAATTCTGTCTTTAACTTTTTTCGCGAAATTTAAAACTGAAAATAATAATAAATACTATTTTTTCTCCATGCTATTTGCATTCCTTGGTTTTTACGTAAGAGAAACAGGTATTGTGATAATTCCTCTGATTACTTGTTTTGATTTTTTCTTTTC
>CAYORA010000008.1:0-26151 GCA_964406285.1 uncultured Gammaproteobacteria bacterium | reverse complement strand
TAGGACGTCGGATTCTCATTCCGAAAATCAGGGGTTCAACTCCCCTACGGGGTACCAAACGAGATAGGGTGCTTGTCCATATATCGAATAGATTGATATATCGGGCTAATTCTATGGTTCAATGTTCCATTATAGTCCCAAGCTATTTCAAAGAGGAAGATTGAACCAAGAAGCACCCTGATCTGACTAATATTAGATCTTTTATAAGTTTCTCCTAAATCAGCTAGCAATGTTTTCATAAAAGTTGTTAATGCCTCTATATTATATTTATCCAATACCGAATCTTCTTTAACTATCTGCGCTCTCATTATCTTATCTTCTATTATTGAATTTTGTTCTTTGAATATTTCATCAGAATAAATTCCTGATAGATTTTTTTCAATAAGTAATTCTCTAGTTGATTTCAATCTGACAATTTCATCATCAGCACTTTCTTTAATTTTTTTCAGCCTAGAAAATCTCTCATTATAAGTTTTATACAAAAATTCCATAAATAGATCTAAACACTCTTTTGTTGGCGTTATCTCTTTTAATAATAGTATTAGTGCTTTTTCCAAATCTTTTACTTTTATTGAGGAATTAGGACAATTATTACTGCAACGATAGTACGCATACATTGCACTTCTTCCCTTGCTCCAAGCTGCTGTTAATCCAGCGCTACATCTACCGCATTTTATTATTCGTCTTAGTGGAAACTCTGGATTTTCAAAGTTTCTCCTGGAAAGCGCAATTTTGTTAGGATTTCTACCATCTAGAATAGCCTGAACTTTATAAAACTTTTGCTCAGTAATCATCGGCACATGTTGGCCCCTTATCTCCTCCGGATATTTCTCAGAAGTCAAAACACCCATGTAAAATTTCAATCTAAAAATTCTATTAACAGTTTGTGGCCTTAGCTTATATTCTCTATTTTTTATTTTCGTCCTAATACCCCAGCTATTCATAATCTCTGCCATTTCAGATAAGCTTTTTGTTCCTGTCGCCATTAGATTCCAAGCATTGTTAATCAAATCAAAAGTTTTTGGATCTTTTACGGCATATCCTGATTGAAATACATATCCAATTGGCGGTTTTGAGCTTATTAAGCCTGTCTTAAATCTTGCACGCATTCCATGCTTCGTTCTTTCACTTCTTATATCATTGTCCAACTGTGCAAATCCAGCAAGAATAGTTTCAACTAGCTTTTCAGTAGGACTATTACCTGTTGGTTCAGTGGCAGAAAGAATTACCACTCCGTTTTCAGCAAGTTTCTTTCTAATTGCTAAATAATCTCCAGTCTGCCGAGAAATTCTATCTAACCTATAAACAAATAGTGCCTGAATTCTGTTTTTGTTTTTTCGAGAATATTCTAACAATTCAATAAGAGCAGGTCTTCCTGAAATATTCTTGGCTGATCTTCCTTCATCTTTAAATATGTTAATGATTTCATATCCCCTTTTGACTGCCTCTTTTCGACAAATATCTTCCTGCGTCCTTAGGGAAAAGTTCTCAACCTGCTCCTCAGATGACACACGCAAGTATATAATTGCTTTTTTACCTGCTTCATAAACAATGGGATAACCGCTTGGCTTCATTTCCCACCTCTTTCATGTAAAAATTCATTTAATGTTCTATTTCCCAGAATACTTCGCTCATAATCATCAAGCCAGCTTGCAATCAAATATTGAATTTCAGCAACAACCTCTTCTAATTGTTCTTTAGAGAATTCATTAGCTACTTTACCTAATATTTCCCTTGCTCTCTGGATCGATTTATCTTCATATTGCTGCTCAGGAAATAAAATATCCAAAGACTCTTTAATTGATCTTGAAGAATGTTTTATTCCTGGACGTGTAGGGCCTTCGCTATTTAAAACATTTATTAACGGTGTAGTAATTTTATCTTTACTTATTATTAACTGTTGTTCTGAAACTTGCATATTTGAGCCTAATACTATCGATATATCGATAGTATATATCTATATTTAGATAGTTGTCAAGGAGTATTTGTGCCTAAATTAACAATCTGTTTTATAGATTTTCTTGTGTTATACTACGCACAAGAAATCTACTATTACTGTCTACCTGCTCGAAGGATATGAATAACATTCAGCAGTTTGAAGCAAGTAACATACTTCATTTACTGTCCGCCAATCTATTAGGGAATCCTATTGCCAAAATCAGCTTTCCCCTCGTTCTATATGTCATAGTATTCTTAATAATTTGCTTGGCTATATACGTTTTAAGAAAACTTATTGTTCTAAAAATGTTTTTAGACGAAAAACAAATAATATTAGAAATTACTCCTCCACAATTTATCGAAAAAGAAGCATATACAACAGAGCAACTCTTCTCTCTTATCCACGCTTTAGGAAAACAAAAAACATTTATGGATACGCTACTTGGAAGAAAAGTTCAGTTTTCTTTAGAAATTGTTTCAACGAAAAATGAAGGCATTAGATATTTGATTAGGACAACACCCGAAAAAGCAAATACTTTAAGAAAGACATTAATTTCCTATCTTCCCCAGATAATTATTAAAACAGTTGATGATTATCTTCCTAAAAATGATGAATTGAATACTAGTGAATATAAAATTGTTGAATATAAATTAACAAATCATTTTGCATATCCACTTAAGAAACAAAACTTACTAGATAAGCACGATCCCATTTCGTACATAACAGGAATGATGACAAAGCTAAATTCTAAAGAGCTTGTATCTCTTCAGATAATACTTACTCCCGTAGCGTTAAAAGAAACAAAGAAAATTGCAAAATATATACTTAAAAATGCAGATACTCTTCATTACCTTAATTCAACAAAACTTCTAAGGCTTTTATCAATAGCTCCGAGTAAAACAATTGAGAGACAATCGTCATCTGAGAAAAAGATAATCGAATCAGTTGAAGAAAAAATAAAGCAACCACTTTTTAATACCTCTTTAAGGGTCTTCTTAATTTCAGATAGTAATAAGAATATTTCTGAAAGACTAAGTGGTATAAACTCTTCTTTTACTAGTTTTTCTGCTTCTAATTATCAATCAATAGCTTCCCGAAAATACTTAAACATTAAATTTATGAAAAATGTATTGTTATTTTCATTCAAAAAAAGACTTTCCCTACTAAACAAGTCTTTTCTTTCAATATCAGAAATTTCCTCAATATATCATTTTCCATTTGCGAACATAGTTAGCGCTGAAGATTTAGTTAAAACGCACAGCAAAACTTTACCTGCTCCACTAAGCTTAAAACAATTAAATAAATATGAGGTTGTCTTTGGAAGTAACCATTATGGAGGCTCTATAACTGAAATTGGCTTAACTGAAGAGGAAAGGGCAACACATATGTATATTATTGGCCGAACCGGGTCAGGTAAAACCACGATGATGTTTTCAATGGCAAAACAGGACATTGAACAAGGCAGAGGTATGGCTTTTCTAGATCCCCATGGGGATGTTTCCGATGATCTTCTATCCATTATTCCGAAAGGGCGGCTGAATGATCTTGTTTATATAAATCCAATCGATTTAAAGTATCCAATCGGAATAAATATTCTAGAGCTAACCAAAGGACTTGACGCCGACGAAGCAGAGCTTGAAAAAGAAGTCGTTTGCGAAGGCGTTATTTCTTTATTTCGAAAAGTATTCTCAAAAGAAGAGAATGTAAACGCTCATAGAATTGAATATATTCTCCGAAATGCTATTTATACAGCCTTTACAGTTGAGAATAGGACTATCTTTACTGTATATGATCTTTTGAATAATCCTCCGTTCCAAAAACAGGTTATTTCAAAGCTAAAAGATGAGAACTTAAAAAACTTTTGGAAATTTGAATTTGGCAGAGCTGGAGATTATCAAGTGGTTAAAATGGTCGGTGGAGTTACAGCGAAGATTGGAAGATTTCTTTTTTCACCAACTGCTAAAAGAATTTTAGAACAGCCAATTTCAACAATTAATTTTGACCAGTTGCTAGATGAGAAAAAAATAATTATTTGTAATTTATCTCAAGGAAAACTTGGTGAGGATACCTCAAAACTTTTAGGAACAACTATAATGACCAAGATTCAACAGGCTGCTCTTAAGAGAGCCAATATTCCAGAAAACGAAAGAGTTCCGTTTTACCTATATGTTGATGAGTTTCAAAACTTTGCAACCCACTCTTTTACTAAAATGTTATCAGAAGGCAGAAAATACAAACTGCGCGTAATACTTGCAGAGCAATCAACTTCTCAGCAGGATGATCGAAATATTGTGAATGTAATTCTTGCAAATGTAACAACTGTTGTAGTTTTTAGAAGTGCAAATTACATTGATGAAGAGTTGATGTTAAATCAATTTGCTCCTTACATCGACAGAGGTGAGATATCAAATCTTCCAAAGTATAATTTCTATATTAAAATTTCAGCTCTTGTTCCGGAGGAACCATTCTCGGGAGTTACGATCTATACGCCACTTAAAAAAGACTATAAATTGATTGAAGAATTAATTAATGCTTCCAGAAAAAATAATGCGATAGTCTATCAAAAAGTAAAACAACAAACTGTTGAAATTTCAACTAAAGACACCGAAGAAAAGAGTATGAATAGCAGAAATATTATTAATACTAAAGGTGGATTTCCTGTTAGTAGAGTTGCTTAAAAAATGTACCTACGTGTAGGTACAAAAAATTAACAAAATTGAAGCTAAAAATGTGAAAAGCGCAGACTCTTTATACTTATATAAATATAAGGGGATGTAAATGAATCTAAAACAAAGATTAAAAACCTGATATCTGTGTAACTCTTCTGCTCTCTGCTCTAATTTACTAATTAATTTAAAATGAAACTTCAACCAATTACTAAAACACAAAAACTCATACTTCTACTCCTCTATAAATTTCGCTTCTTAACTGTAGCCCAATTGCAACAATATCTTAACCATAAAGACCCACATAGAATTAAAGCTTGGCTTAATGATTTAAAAGATAAAAAATATATATCTGCGGTTGTAGATACGAAAGACGTTACGGTTCCTTTTATCTATTGTCTCGCAACTGGATCAAGACAAATTTTTAAAGAAAAAAATTATGATGAAGATTTCTTGAATAGAATATATAAAGAAAAAAGTTTATCAAAGGAATTTAAGAATCATTGCCTTTTTATTTTAGATATATATTTGTTCTTTCGCTCTCAACAAGAAAAAGATTCCATGCTTAATTTTTGTACAAGACAAGATTTAGCGGGTTTTGATTATTTACCCGATGAAATTGATGCTTTTATAGAAGTTGGCATTAAAGACGAAATAAATAGATATTTCTTAGAACTATTTGACGAATATAGAAAAACAGCTGGAGAATCAAGATACGCTATTAGAAAATATATTTCGTATTCTGAAGAAGGTAATTGGCAAGGAAATACCGGGAATGCTCCATTTCCATCAATTCTTTTTGTTCTTCCAGATGAAAGACGAAAAAAACATATTAAATTTTATGGACATGCAAAACTGTCAAAAACTTTTGAAGACATTTCTTTATTCATAACTACAAAAAATAATATTCAATTTGCCAAGAAAAATATTAATATCTGGCAAAAGATAAGTTAAATAGAAAAATAAAAGTATAAACATTAGGCTGTTATCAAATAAAACTTACCCAGCCTTATCTCCTGGAGGACAATCCACAAGCTCTGTTTCTATAGTTGCGTGCTCAATCTGAAAATCATTTCTAAGTTTTTCTTTAATTACCTTTACTACCTCTATGCTTTCTTCCAATGTGCATTTTTCAATGGTAATATGACAACTAAGCGCAGCGTCGTGAGAAGAAATTGCCCAAGCATGTAAATCATCTGCATTCTTTACATTGGGAGTATCAAGTATTGAATGCTTTACCTTTTCTATATCTAATCCTTCAGGAGTACCCTCTAGCAGCACATGAACAGAAGCTCTTACAACACTCCAGCTTCCTCTAATGAGAAATATTCCAATAACGACACTAATCATTGAGTCAAAGATTGACATTCCGGTAATCATAATCAAAACACCCGCTACAAGTGCTCCAAAAGAAGCCAGGGCGTCAAAGATCATATTCATGTAGGCGCTTCTCATATTCAGATCTTTCTTTTCGCTTCTGAAAAGTAATGCAACACAAATATTTACACAAAGGCCTATAAACGCCACTATTGCCACAATTCCCCCCTCAACAGATTGCGGCGTTAAGAATCTTTGATAAGCTTCATAGAAAATATAAAGAGCGAGGAGGAATAATATCAAGCCGTTTATTAATGCTGCAAGAATTGTGGCTCTTCCGTATCCATAAGTATGTTCATCATTAGCTTTTCTCTTTGCAACCCTATTTGTTAAAAAAGAAATAAGTAAAGTTAAAGCATCAGTTAAATTATGTCCTGCATCTGAAATTAATGCGAGACTTCCAGACAGAATTCCTGCAATGAATTCAATAATAGTGAATCCAACACTTAAGAATAGGCCTATTTTAAGTTTCTTATCAAGTCTTTCAGGGATATTATGATTTTCGCTCATGGCTTAATCTTAACATTTAGTTAAGTATAAAAATCACTTAGGCAAAATAAGGAATTAATTAACATGAAGATAGTAGCTTTGTGTTCCATCATTATGTTCAATCCTAGAATAAAGTAATTGCCCACCACCGCATGCAATTCCTCCCTTATAAAGGGTGCCACCTTTTACAGCTTTTACTGATCTTGTAGATGTAGATGACATATCTATTCCAGTGTGAGGACCGCCGCCATAATATACATTTGACCAAGCAGTTATACCATATCCTTGATTTATTGAAACAGGATCTGACAAAGGCCAAGTCCAAGAACCACTAAAGCTAAATTGTCCGTCAGGGCTATTATTCCATGTCACAGATTTATTACTTAAATAATTTCCTGGGTTATCTCTATTTCCGCCATTTTTCACTTCAAAATGCAAATGTGTTCCTGAGGAACAAGTTGATGCTCCGCTTATCATACTTCCAATAGTATCACCTTCGTTAACAGGTCCCTGTGATATATCATCTCCACCTCCTGAGGTTATGCCAGCGATAGCTCTTTGTTCAGCAAGTGCTTTTTCAAGCCTATCCTGATAAATAGCTTCATCATTTTTTGTCAGTTCTAAAAGAGTATCTTTTTCTCGTTTTTCATTTGCTAGTTGAGTCGTATATCCTTCAAGATCTTTTTGTAATGATTGTATTTTCAGCTTTTTTCCTTCCAAAAGATTTTTTTGATTAGAATAGTCATTTTTTGCTTGAACTGTGTCATAAATTAGTCTCTTATCACTCTGCTGAGCTATTTTTAGATAATTTGCTCTGACCATAAGATCAGAAATATTATTTGATGAAAGTAAAGTCTGAAAATTATTAGCTGATCCTGCTATATACGTTGCCCTTATTCTATTTATTAGAATTTCTGTTATGCCACTTAATGAGTTGTCCAATTTTTCTACTTTGTTATCAGCAATATCAATATCTAAAGTTATATCCGTTATCTGTTGTTTCGAAGATTCTATCTTTAAAGTTGTTAGTTCTATTTGATTGTCCATCACTTGAATTTGAGATGATAGAGTCTTAGCTTGTCCCTGAAGTTCCGAAATTTTACTTTGATATTCATTAATCTGCTTTTGTAATTCGCTTGTTTTTGAAGCTTGCTCAGGAGAAACAGAAGGGGTAATAGACTGCGCATAAACAAAATTTAGTTCACTAAAAAATATAAGATTAATAGCAATGATTATTATTAATTTAAATTTGGACAGCATTGTGAATTACCTGATTTGAATTATTTAGATTTTCTAGTGTTTAAATAGAAACCGATTGAAATTATAAACAAAGATATAACTAAGAATCCTAATAAAACCATGTCATGGAATAATCTTGATTCAATCCCAAATACTGCCGGACAACCAATATTACCACAAAACGGAGTTCCCCCAAACTCATCTCTAATTTTAAACTGAACTAAAGATAAAACTATAAGGATGGAAGAGATGGAAATTATTAATTTTTTTCTAGTCATAGCTCGGCGTCTATTTTGCCTTTAAACTCCTCGTAACTCATTACATTCCCTGCAAACATGCCATTGATATAGAATGTTGGAGTTCCATTAACACCTATCTCAATTCCTTCCTGCTTATCTCTATTGGCTTTTTCATTATATTTGCCACTCTCAAGAACTGCTTTAAACTTTTCTATATCCAGATCCAACTCCTGTGCATATTTAATAAACAATTCTGTTTGAGGCTCTTTTTTTTCGCCCCAATCGAGCTGGTCCTCAAATAATTTGTCATGATATTCCCAATATTTTCCTTGTTCTCCTGCAGCCTCTACCGCATTAACTGCGAGAAGGGAATTATTATGATTTGGGAAATTTCTTACAACAAAATTTACTTTTCCTTCGTATTCTTTAAGAATCTGTTTAGAAACAGGGTGTACTGCCTTACATGCTTCGCATTCATAATCAATAAACTCTACGATCGTTACTTTAGCATTCGGAACTATTATTTTTTGACTGTCTTCTCTAATAAGCTTTTTAGGATCAATTTTTTGGGTCGCAAGCTGAGGGCTTTTTGATGATGGCACAGAATCTTTACTTAAAAAGAAAATTGCACCTCCTAGAATTACTAGCGTAATAAATCCTAAGCTCAATAATGCTTTTGCTTCACCACTTATGTTCATTCTTCTTGGACCTTTCTATAAATAAGCATACAAATAGTTATTACAGCAAAAGCTGTTAATGATAGGAATGGAATAGTAATAAATCCAAACCATGCAAAAAACTTCGTAGTGCATGAGATACCTAACTGACACGGTTTTATAGCTTCAGGAATTAAACCATAGTAAAGTAGGTTGTGATATCCTGAAATTACGAGTCCCGTTATGCTTAATGGCAGAACATACCTATAAATCCGTTTATTTTTTTCGAGAATTCCAACAGCAATAATTACAACTAGCGGATACATTAATATCCGCTGATACCAACACAACACGCATGGAGTAAACTTCATTATTTCACTAAAGAAAAGGCTGCCTGACATTGCAACTAGAGCCTGAATCCAGGCAATATATAATATATTTTTTTCTAAAAATTTTGTCATTTTCATTCTCTTGCTAATTCTGCATCATAATTATCATCAATACCTCTAATAATAGTGACCAGTTTTTCAACTGATGTTACCTCAGGATCAAAAGTCACTTCAGTTACTTGCTTAGCATAGTTAGTTTTAGATTCTTTAACTCCTTCCGAATCTTCAAGCTCACCATCAATATTCATTGCACAACTTGTACAATGCATCCCAAAGATATTTAGCTTAATTTTGTTCATAATTATATTACATTTATTGTTCCACGAAACATTCCCATACTGCACATAAAAGCAAGTTGTGTTCCAGGTTCATTAGGAGCCGTAAAAGTGATTGTATCTGAATTACCCGTTGTTACGATTTTCTGAATGTTAAATTTCGGTATCGTAAAAGCCTGAGCGCAACCTCCTCCACCATTATTTACCAAACGAAGCGTAACTTTTGATCCTGCTTTTACAGTTAAATTATCAGGGGTATATCCATTACCGTTTATCGTAATTGTTGCGTCAGTTACAGGATTTCCAGCTTTTAATCCTGAGGAATTAAAATCTTTATCACAAAAACTTATCGTGCAGTAAAAACTAGACCACGCATTTTCTAGAGTAAAATTGCTTCCAGTAAGAGCTAGGGCATTATTCATATTAAAAACTGCAAGAAGAATAAGAGCATAAGCAGCCAACTTCATAAATCTTTTCTGCATAGCTTCTCCTAATCTTGTTGCCATATACCCTAAAATAAAAAATAGAGGTGAAGTACCTAATACAAAAGCAAACATTATGGCTGCTCCTGAAAGCGGATTACCTGATGCGATTGCCAACGCCATCATAGCTTGAGTAGTTCCGCAGGGTATAAATACTGTAAATGCTCCAAGTATTGCAGGAGCAAATATACTTTTACTTTTTGATTCTTTTCTAACTAAACGGGTTAAAAAACGAGGAGGTTGAATAATAAAATATCTAAATATCGGATGTACATTAAGTAACGCAAGTGCTGTACCTATCATAAAAATTGCCACAGCAATCTGAAGAAGAACATTTGTCGTAAGAGACATTTGGAAAAAAGATCCAAACCATCCAAGAAAAAACCCCAAAAATGTATATGCGACGAGTTTTGCAAGAACAAATGCAAGGATAGGAAGAGCATTACCTGTTTTTTTTGTTTTATCTTTTAACTTTTCTTCCTCTCGCTGCGCAATAGTAGTCGCAAGAAGTCCACCTTGTACTGCCAAACACGTAAGTGCTCCAGCAAAAAGTCCTGTTAAGAATATTGTTAATAAACTCATAATTTATTTTAATTGTTTATCAATTTCAGTTTGAAATTCACTATAAGGCTGGGCTCCTATTATAGGTGTGCCAGTAATGACTCCGTCAGAACTTGATTTTCCTATAAAAAACGATGGCGTACCAGTTGCTCCAACAGATGATGCATCAGCTAAATCTTTGTCTACTTCTTTCTTATATTTCTCAGAATCCAAACATGCTTGCAATGCTGCTCCACTCAAACCAATATCATCTGCAATAACAGAAAGGTCTGTTAAAGCTATTCCGGCACCATTAGACGTGGTTCTCTTAAAAATCTCGTCATGATACTTGAAGTATGCGTCATCTCCACCTTGCTCTCTTGCGCACTCTGCTGCCTGTGCTTCCTTATGGGCATTTGCATGAAAACTTAATGGCAAATCCCGAACAACATATTTTATTTTTCCTGTGTCTATATAGTTTTTCTTAATTTCAGAAAATGTTTCATCAAAATATCTCTTACAGAATGGACATTCATAATCTGTAAAGTCTATCATGGTAACCTTAGCATCTTTATTACCTAGAATTGGATCATCATCTATCGATACTTTTTTAGGCGTAGTATCTTCAGGGGGATTTGCTTGAGAATCTCCAACTGCCTGCGGATCAGCTTGAATACTATTGCTTGATCCATTTGAATCTTCTAAGTAATTTACCTTTGTCCAAAGAGATCCTATTACAAAAGCTGCTAACACAAGCAATATCATTAAAATATACTGGATTTTGTTAGTTTTATTTATAGCAGGGGATAAACTCTTAGTATCTTTATCGTCAACTAAACTATTTGTTTTAAATTTAGGTATTAGTCTTTTCATATTCTTACTACGTATTGTAGTAGTAACTATTTTGCTTTGTCAAGAGCAATAATATTTAGATATTCTCTATCTAATGCGCTGGGGTAAAAAGTTGCTCGGATTGTAAAGATTTATTATTTACTTCAGGTATTTCCGAATAAAATTTTTCTAAATTCTTTGGATCAGAACATGAATTTTTACAATTTCCATCAGCGCAAAGCATTATTACATCATGATTTTCATGATGTAATTCTCTTGCGTGAACAGGTAAAACAAAGACTGCAGTCAAAATTGCAAATGAAATCATGCTAAGTACTAGATTTTTAAAATTAAGCCTTCTTTTTTTATATGGTTTATTAAGTAATGAAAAAATTCTTGGTTCCAACGTATCATGATCTGCAATAGCAGCAACTACAACCATTTCAACAGTTGGAAAAGCGATAAGCTTCCTAAGTGCCGAAATAAGGACATTCTGATCTCCTACTTTAGCGATAGAAAACTTATCCGCATCTATCTCTCTTTCAATTCTATATTTTTTTATCAAATCTCCTACAATTGGAAAAAATGGGAAGAGGGAGTATGCAACTGAGGCAACGGTCATTATAAAGGTATCATTTCTTTCAAGATGATACTGCTCATGCCTTAATACAGCTTCAAGCTCTCTCATTGTCAAGCCAGAAGAAAGACCTGTTGAGAAATAAATTTTAGGTTTTCTAAATCCCAAGCAAAACGCAAATCTTTTTTTTGATTTTATTAACACAGCTTTATTTTGTAAACCCAAATTCGATAAGAAGATATTTGTATTTTTATCAGAGATTGCATCTTTTTTTAGCTTAATCCTAAGATCATGAACTTTAATGTTCAAAACGAAAAATTTTAAAAATGAAATTACTAAAATTACTGAAAGAAACAAGAAGGGAATTATGCTTAGATAAAAAGGGATGGGAATCATCTTTGCATCAACCAATAATGATTGACAGTAGTAAGTTACATGACCTATAAGCGGAAACAGCTTTTGAAATGTCAAAAATAGGACCATTCCTAATAAAATAAGAAGCCCTAAAAATGTAACTAAATTTCTATTTATTATTCTCATCATACTCATCAAGAATTTTTAAAAAATATTTTCTTTTTTCGGCAGGTAATTCATCTATACTTTCCGCGAATGAAGCTACCGCTGTATCTCCATATGAATTAATAAAATTCTTTATAAATGATTTGGCAACATTTTTAGTATATTTTTCTTTTGAAACTTTAGGCGAATAAATATGTCCGGTGGCATTTTCTTTTCGAATGAGTAATCCTTTGTCGTAGAGTCTTTGAAGAATTGTTGCTACAGTTGTGTAAGCTAGCTTCTTGTCTTTCTCAAGCTCAATAAGTACATCTCGGACAGAGCAACTTTTACGCTCCCAAACAATGTCCATTATACGTTGCTCAAGTTCACCTAAAGAAGTCGATTTCATAATACTACATATTGTAGCAGGTTAGATAAAAAAATCACTATTTTAAATATTTATCAAAAAAGTTGATCGTTCTTTCAGAAATCAAATCCCATCCCAAGTTTTGAAAGTTGTGATCTTGCCCTTTATATTCAAAGTATTCTATCTGCTTATTTTCTTTTTCTAAAGAGTTTAAAAGAGTGATGCTTGTTTTAGGATCAACTTCTGCATCTAATAATCCTTGATGCAAACTAACTGGTAATAAAATATATTTAAGATTATCCATAAGATCAACATCTGAAGTATGACCACCACCGAGCGTTGGCGCCCAAAGGACTAATGCTTTTATTTTGTTTGTAGCTTCAACGGTTCGTAGAGACACCTCTCCACCCATGCTATGGCCCCACATGCCAACACGGGTTGGATCTGCTTTCTCTATATTCTCTACAGAAGCAATTAAATTGAGCACGTCTATTGCGTATTCTGGTTGATGACCTCCACCTTCTCCTTCAGATTCTCCATGCCCGCGATAATCTGAAGCTAGAGTTATATAGCCATTATTTGCCAAAATTGTTGCCATTCCATTGGTCCCATCTCCAGTTTTAAATGTACGAATATTATAATAACCATGATTGAGAAGAATTATGGGAAAGGGCCCATTTCCGTCTGGAATATTCATTGCAGCATAAATTTTGAGATTATCAGATGTGTATGAAATTATATATGGAGTAAAATTAGATTTTTTTGGAAGTTTTTTCTCAATTGTTATTTCTCCTTTGTTAAATTTGCGTAGACGCAGTTGTTCAATAAATGAATTTTCATCTTTAGTTGTAGCTTCTTGTAAGGTGCTATTTACTAATGAAGTGTTCTTATTGGTTGTTTTAAAGCCTTCCGTTGATAAATTTGTCTTTTTCCAATAAAAAAAGCCACCAGCAATCATCACTACCAATATTACTAATAAAATATTTCGCAACTTCATCATTATAAATTATCGAACTTTGTTCCATGAAATCCCTTCATCTGTACTTTTATAAATACTGTTTTTATCTGTGAGCAGGTAAAGCATTTCAGGTTGTTTTTTGTTAAACGCTATATAAAGCGGCGTTTCTTGGGCAAAATTTACTTCAATTTTTTCCCATGATTTCCCCCCATCTTTACTTTGCATAAGCTGTTGATCTTGGGAATAAATGAGTACCTGCTGAGGATTTTTGGGATGTATAGCAATTGCAGTTACGAGATCATCCAATAATTTATTCCAGGCATCACCTTTATTTGTACTTACCATTAGCCCCTGCTGACTTGCTGCATAAACAATGTTCTCATCATTTGGATCAGCTGCTAGACTTACAATAGGAAAAGTAGCACTCTTTACTATCTCCCAGTTTTTTCCTTCATCAGTAGTTCTTTGCAATTCTCCCATAAATGTACCATAAATAAGATTTGGATTTGGGGGACTGACAGTCATTGTATGATAATCAACAGGTCCATTAATTCCATCTGATATTTTCTCCCAACTTAACCCACCGTCTTCACTTTTTTGAAATCCTAAATTTCCACCTGTTTGCGGATGTCCACTGCTAAAATATACTTTGGGATTAGTGGGATGTGCTGAAAAACCCATCAAATCGTCCTCAACGGTACCGATTCGAGAAAGTATTGAGTCATTTTGCAAGACCAATAATCCGTGATGGGTAGCAATATACAATTTACTTCCATCCACTACATCAACGCTTAATCCATGTGCATGCGATATGGAATCAACAGGAGTAAGTTGATTTTCTGATATCAGCGTGTTGGATGATTGACTATTTGTACTTTGCTTATTCTTGTCTCTGGAACTTGCTACAACAATTCCAATCACTAACAGTAATGTTATTCCAACTACACCATAAATAATATATTTATTTTTCATAATTATATTTTGTACTCATTCTTCATAGAAAATGATATGTTACCTCGCATAAAAAAACAAACGACAAATGATAATAAAAATATCAATATTGTAAAGCCAACATATGGTAGAAAATAGATTAATCCAGAAACTAAGAAAAATCCTGTTGTAATAACCAACGAATTTATAAGTCTTCTGTGTAAAATAAAAAAGTTACTCATATTTTAGATTTCTTTAAAAGAAGAGAATTTGTTATAACTGAAACGCTGCTAAATGCCATTGCAGCTCCTGCAATAGCAGGACTAAGCATAACTCCTGTAAATGGATACAAAATTCCAGCGGCAATTGGTATACCTATAATATTATAGAAAAATGCCCAGAAAAGATTTTGTTTTATTACACGCATAGTTGATCGAGATAGCCTTATAGCTTTGGGTAATTTTGAGATATTACCACCAAGAAGGGTAATTCCCGCTGATTCAATTGCAACATCTGTCCCTGTACCCATCGCAACTCCAACATCAGCAGTAGCAAGCGCCGGAGCATCGTTAATACCATCCCCAACCATTGCCACCTTGTATCCTTCATCCTGTAACTTCTTAACCTCGTTTGCTTTATCTGCTGGGAGAACTTCAGCAATTACTCGATCAATCCCTACTTGCTTTGCTATATGCTCTGCAGTACGACTGTTATCTCCAGTTAACATAGCTACTTTTATACCAAGGTCATGTAATGCTGATACTGCTTCTTGTGCATCATCTTTTATCGTATCGGCAATAGCAATATACGCAAGAATTCCTTTTTTAGTTGCAAGAATTACTGGTGTTTTCCCCTGTGAAGTCATTTTCTTAATAAGATTAGCATCAACTTTTAATCCCAAATCTTCTACTAGCTTAAGATTTCCAGCAAAATATTGCACCCCAGCAATCGTCCCTTCGAGTCCTTTCCCTTCTAGTGCTTTAAAGTTTGAAACCGACAATAAGTCCACCTTGTCTTCATTTGCCTTTTCTACAACAGCTTGAGCCAATGGGTGTTCTGATTGTTTTTCAAGAGATGCAAGAAGCTGCAGCACCTTTTTCTGCGCTATTTTTGCAGTTACATTAACATCAGTAACTGCAGGCTTACCATTGGTTATAGTTCCTGTTTTATCCATTACAACAAAGTTAATACTTTGGAATTTCTCAAGACTTTCTGCATTTTTAATCAAAATTCCATTCTGTGCTGCCTTTCCAACTCCAACTATTACCGCTGTTGGGGTTGCAAGTCCCATTGCGCAAGGACAAGCAATGACAAGAATACCAACAAAACTAATCAAACCAAGTGAAAATGCCTGTGAAATTGGCATAAATTGAGAACCAATAATAATCCATATAAGAAACATAACTACTGCAAAAACCAAAACAATAGGAACAAAAACACCAGATACTTGATCTGCAATTCTTTCTATAGGAGCCTTTGATCCCTGTGCTGACTCAACCATTTTGATAATTTGCGATAACACCGTTTGCTCGCCTACTTGAGTCGCTTTCATCTGAAATGCACCATATTTATTCATCGTTGCACCAATCACAGAATCTCCAGCAACTTTATCTACAGGAATTGGTTCACCGGTAATCATTGATTCATCAACTGAAGATTTGCCAGAAATAATCTCACCATCTATTGGAATTTTTTGGCCCGGTTTAACAATTAAAATATCACCGACTACGACTTGCCCTATTGGGACCTCTAACTCTTTTCCGTCACGGATTACTACAGCAATTTTTGCACTAAGACCTAACAATTTTTCAATTGCCGCACCAGTTTTTAGTTTTGATTTCGCTTCAAGATACTTTCCCAACGTAATAAATCCGATAACGACAATCGTAACATCATAATATAACCCTTCAGGCGCATTCAAAAAAATCTTTATTTCAGGGAAGAACAGCATTATGCTACTGTAAAAATATGCAACAAGAGTACCGATACCTACTAATGTATCCATATTGGCAACTCTATATTTGATAAAACGAGTGACACCTTCTATAAATGGTTTCCCAATCCAAAACATCACAGGTGTTGCTAAAATAAATGAAGCAATGTTAAAAGCATCCATAGAAAGTGGAAAAGTAGGCAAAAAAGCGACACGCTGCGAAAGGATTTCCCAGAGCATAAGAATAAATACGATTATTGCTATCGGCATGACAAATATGGTTTTTTGTCGCATTTCTTCCAACTCTTTAAGCTTCTCTTCTTTTGATTGAGATGTTCCTAAATGCTCTGAATGATCCATACCAGCTTGCTGACTATGATCCATCGTTTTATGCTCTGCGTGATTTTCTGTATTTACGAATGAGTACCCAAGTTTATTTATTTCGCGATTCATTGTATTTACTGAAACTTGAGATGGATCATATGCGACTGAGGCTTTTTCAGTTGCAAAATTAACTTCACAACTCGATATACCTGGGAGCTTTTTTAACTTTCTTGTAATAATTGCACTACAACTTGCGCAATGCATACCTTTTATCTGAAACGTATTTGTTTCCATTTTTTAAGGTGTCCCTCCAGACTTATGTGACCATAAACTAATTCCATTTGGCATTCTACCTACTTTTATTTTTGTAATTTCTTTATCGGTTGCAGTACTAATAACTGAAACATCATCGCTCAAAAGATTAGAAACATATACTCTTTTTCCATCAGGAGAAACAACTACGCCATGGGGTGCAACTCCAGCTTTAATAGTCGAAGCGATTTGTCTTGCCTGTACATCAATCTTATATACAAAATCGCTTGTTGGCTTCTCAAAATAAAATCCTTGATCGGCTACATATAAATACTGGCCATCTGGCGTAGCGTATAATTGTATTGCGCCTTCAGCTCCAAATGGCAAATCTACATAGAAGACCTCCTCTGTAAGAGAATCGTAAAAAGCTATCTGTTTTGTGTCGTAAACAGAGGCTGCAACATAGTTAGTATTAGGAATAACTGCTGTCTGTACTGCACTACCAGAAAGTGAAATTGTTTTTACTTCATTTGTTCTAGTGTTAACTAATCCAATTCCTTTACCACCTATAAGAGCGACATATGCTCTCATATCGTCTCCTGAAAGCCTAAGACCATGCGGTTGTGTATCTTTAGCGAAAGCTATCGTTCTCTCTATATTATATGTCTCTCCATTGATTTTATAGACCAATCCTGATTCCTGGGCAGTTGCAAATATACTTTTCCCATCACGAGTTATTACTACATGAGCTAAATGTTGATCTATTCCTATGTCAATACGCTTGACTATCACATCTCTTTGAGGATCAATAATAATTATCTGATCTGGAAATGCCTTTTCTACTTCTTTCTCAGAATTATTGCTTTCCTCTCCATGCTCTTCAAGTCCCATGAAGTTTGCTGTTACCCATATACTCTTACCATCTGGGGCTACCTGAACATTGTGTGCAATGTATTTCTTCTTCATATCTCCTCCTGAGTCAGTAATATCAATATTGCCAAGTAGCGAATTATCACTCGTATCAATTACAGCGACTGCTCCACCCTCTTCTAAAGCAACATATAGTTTTTCAGCAGCTTGATTTTGTTTTACGGACGAGCTGCTTGGGGATGCAATTTGATCCGAAATAAAAGCAAATCCTAGAACAATCACAACAAAGATAAAGGAAATAATTACATATGTGTATTTTGATAATTGCATATAATTTATTTTTAAGTTTTAACTAGTTATCTCCTTGGAAGAAGTGCATTTCTTATTGCACCTCTCCTAAAAAGATTACTGAGAATAACCCCAATCAGCATACCATTGCCTCATCTGGTCAATTTCATCTGTCTGAGCAGTTATTATGTCGTCTGCTAACTTCTTCATTTCAGGTCTTTGTGTCCCTCCTTTAAGCATACTTGCCATCATCACAGCCATTTGGTGATGTGGAATCATATCTTCTATGAACGCTTTATCAAAGTCCTCTGTATTTTCAAGTCTTGTCATGTCAGTATCGTTACCCATCATTCCCATGTGCATACTGTTTCCCATTCTCATTCCGTGTTGATTCATGACATTATTTCCTTCAGGAACATCTTTGCCAAACCAAGCTATGTACCAATCTTTCATTTGGTTAATTTCTGCTCCTTGAGAACTAATGATATTTTCTGCTAACTGTTTTATTTCAGGCCTCTGTGCTTTTTCCTGAGCAAGTTCTGCCATCGTTATTGCATCTTCGTGATGTGGAATCATTTGTTCTATAAAATGTGCGTCGATTGTATTAGAATCCTGCACTGTGCTTAGCTGATTTCCATTTTTATAACCCATCATTCCCATCACATTCGCATTATTTGAATTAACAATTATCATAGTAGTAATCCATACAATTAACCCTCCAACAATTAACCCTCCAATTCCATACATTAGTTTATCGTTTTTCATATTCTCACCCCCTTATCTTATTAAGATTAAATACCCATATTCATATTTATGCACCTATGATTCAACAACGCTTACGACACCTCCAAAGCCGGGATTTATATGATCATGAAATTCCCATTTACCCTTTTTGTCAAATACATATCTATAAATTGCACTTTTTTTGTAAGCTCTAAATTGATCAAATGTTGGTAATATGGTGTGTTGTGGATGAGACATAGACGCAACCCACATATCTGTACTACTCTCATTTATAAATTCAACCGTACTACCAACTGGAACATCTACTTTATCCGGCACAAATCCTTTATCCGTATAACGAATTTTCGCCATAGTTTTTGCGCCTTTCATTGCATGAGTCATTCCAGCAGATTCTCCTTCAGTAATACTTGTTGGTAATGATTTACCTGATTTTACGTATCGGGCCGTCATAAAACCGTTTTCATCAATTGCTGGCATGTCAAGATCGTTAAATGTACTGTCATTTGCATAATCCTCATAAATCATGACAATCAGCTCTTGATTTGCAACTTTAGCATTTCCTAGTGGAATCTCTACATTTTTATGCATGCCTTTTTGTAATGGTCGACTCATTTCAATAACTTGACTCAACTTACCATCATTCATTTGTCGAACTACAAGAAAACCGTTCTTTTGTAATATTGCACTTGCAACATTTACCTTATCTTTAGGTTTTTGGGGAACAACCACAAGATTTTTTGTATTTTGACTATTAACCTTTTCTCCTCTATCTTGAGACCGAAGTGTTTTTGTCGATGGCTTACTTTTATTCAGAAAAATAAAAACTACTGAAACCGTTACTGCTAGAAACCCACAAAAAACGATAAAAAATTGTAGTGCTTTCATTATTGTCTTTTTTTAAAAACCTCCATTATTTCATTAATTGATTTATCAGCTTCTCCTTTTTTAATCGCATCCGAAACGCAAGACTTAAGGTGATTTTCAAGAAGTAGGTTGCCCGTTTCTTTAAGTCCTGATTCAACTGCCTGAATTTGATGAATAACATCAATGCAATAAGCATCTTCATCCATCATCTTAATGACTTTATCGAGGTGTCCTCGTGCAATCTTGAGACGGTGAGTAATTCTTTCGTGTGTGTCTTTTGGTCTGTATGCCATATATCCCCCTATGAGGGATATATTAAAGATTTACGAAATGAAAGTCAAGAGTTCTTAACAATAAATATTTTTATATCTTTTAACTATTGACATATAAATCAACCTCTGATATAAATTGATCCAATTAAATATTGTTTGTTCTAGAAACTGCTTGGGGGCAGTTTTTTGGTTTTGAAAGGAGGTGAGAATATGAAAAAGTTAATCATAATTCAATCTGTTTTTATTACTTCATTAATAGTCGCTACTCCTGCGCTCGCTCAAACCACTGGAGGAGACGTTACAAGAATTCAAAATTTCATTCAAAGCATAATTGGTATTTTTGTAACTCTTTCTGGACTTATCGCAACTGGATTTTTTGTATATGGAGGAGTTCGCTATATAACAAGCTCAGGAAATCCTGAAGCACTAGATTCAGCAAAAAAAACTATTTTATATTCATCAATTGGTCTTGCTATAGTTCTAGGAGCGTTCGTTTTAAGTAATATAGTCACACAGGTTGCAACAACAGCTTTTGGTTCAAGTTCTGGTCTATAGAAATTAGAAAGGAACTTATGAAATTATTAAAAATTGCTGGCTTTTTAGCTACAATATTTTTTATATCTGCCAATCCTGCATTCGCTGCAGGAGGAAACCTTGCGACTTTTACTTCTCAAACTCTGAATACATTAATAATCTTTGCCACTCTTGGAGCAACTTTCTTCTTAATAAAAGGTGGATATTCATACATCACTTCTGCTGGTAAGCCAGAAGCTTTAGAACACGCCAAGCTAACTATAAGAAATGCTGTAATAGGCTTAGTCTTAGTTTTAGGTGCATCTCTAATTACTTCTCTTTTAACCAATGCATTTAATACACCAACTGGTAATTTTACTTCGACTCAAATAGCGCTCTCCCCAATTGTGCCTGCTACTCCTTCAAACGGATTAACGCAGGTACTTTTAGACGCTATTGCAGGATTTTTACAAAACATAGTACAAAGCGCAACTAAGCCTCTTGTTGATGGAATAATTAGCTTTTTAACTACTACCCCCTCTTTAACTTCAAATTCAGTAATATTTAATTTTTGGCTTGTAATAGTAGGCATCACTGATGCACTTTTTGCAATAGTTATTGCTCTTCTTGGACTTCATATTATGAGCGCTTCCACTTTTGGATTTGATGAGATTGAATTTAAACATCTTCTCCCTCGTATTGGACTTGCATTTTTACTTGCTAATACTTCAATCTTTTTAGCAAATTGGGTTATTCAAGCTGCGAACGCATTAGTAAACGCACTAATAAATTCATTTGGAGGGATTGAAAGCGCTTGGATTTTAAACGCATTTAATCCGGCATCACTAATAGCTGGAACAACTTCTATAATTACTCTTATTTTTATGATTATTTTTGTAATTCTTGCAGTAGTGCTTATTCTCTTCTACATATCTCGTCTTATTTTAATTTCGCTTGGAGCTGTTCTCTCTCCACTCATTTTTCTTCTTTGGATAATACCAAGATTCTCTGATTTTGCTGAAATTACAATTAAAACATATATAATCACTGTCTTTTCTACTTTTGTTCACGTTGTAATAATTCTTTTAGCCTCTGCTTTTCTTACCATTCCAGGGCAAAGGGGAACGAATTCTCTGATTTCAATTCTCGTTGGGATTGGCTTACTTTTTACTCTTCTTAAAACTCCTGGAATTATGATGCAGATGGTTTTCTATAACTCAGGACGAGGTATGGTAAAAAAAGTTGGAAGTCAGATTATTAATGTGATTTCAACTCAAAAAGCATCCGAAGCAGTTACCGGAGAAATTGTAAAAACCCCAAGAAAGGTTATTGCAGCATGAGAACTCGAATAATTCCAGCTCAAATTACTACAGTCGAGGACAAAATTGCTGGAAATCTTAGTTTAACTCAGCTTTTGCTTTTAGTTTTTCCTGCTTTTATTTCGGCTTTAGCATATATCGTTCTCCCTCCAATACTTTCCTTTTCAATTTATAAGCTACCTATAATTTTTATCTCAATTTTCATTTGCTGTACTCTCGCTATACGAATCAAAGACAAATTAATCCTTAATTGGATTACTATATTTATTTCTTACAATGTCAGGCCAAAGTTTTATGTATTTAATAAAAATGATGCTTATCTAAGAGATATAGATTTACCATTAAATAAAAAATCACGACCAATTTTTAGAAAAAAAGTTACGCGAAGTGCAAAAAAAGTAATCCCAACCATAAGTCCTAATGAACTTGTAAGACTTGATGATTTAATAAGTAATCCGAGATATAGATTTAGCATTAAAAATAGCGGAAAAGGAGGTATGCATGTTGCTTTTGAACAAGAACAAAAATAAAACATCGTCAAGACAGCAAATTCAAATAAAAGAAGTGCGAGATGGAATTTTGATACTACCAAAGAGTGAATTTCGAGTAATTATCGAAACTTCTTCAATAAATTTTGAATTAAAAAGCGAAGAAGAACAAGATATATTAATTGATAGTTTTCAAAACTTTCTTAATTCCCTTCCGGGAAAGCTTCAGGTACTTGTTAGAGTAAGAGAAATTGATATTGAGAGTTATCTTGAACAAATAGGAAAAAGTAAGGAGATTGAAAAAGAAAAAATATATAAGATGCAAATTGACAATTACAGTTCTTTTATTAAAAACCTAGTAACGGGTAATAAGATATTATCCAGACGCTTTTATATTGTTATTTCATATGAACACACTGATAAAAACAAGGAATATTCAATAATAAAAGAGCATATGTATCTGCAAAGAGATCTTGTTGGAAGAGGTCTTGAAAAACTTGGAATGAAAGCAAGAGTCTTAGACAGCCTTGAAGTATTAGATTTATTCTATAGCTTTTATAACCCAAATCAAATCAAAACACAGCAGCTAAAAGAGCAAACTATAGAAATGTTACTTAAGAATTAATATGCAAAACCTTAATAAACAATTTAATAAACTACCATCCAAGTATTCAATACCATATTTTGGAAAGAAAGGTAGAAAAGCGAAAAAAGCGCAACTGCTTAGAAAGTCTTTTGAGTATAACTTTGGTGAACAGGATCAAGTTGATTTAATCTCATACTCTGGTCTTGAAGAAAATGGTACCTATCTTAAAATAGGAGATAAATATGTTCGAACATTATTTATATCCGCCTTTCCCTATATAGCCTCTACTGGATGGCTAAATATGCTTATTAATTTTAATCATGATATTGATATCTCCTATCATATTGAACAAGTTGACCCGCTTGTTGCTTTACCTAAACTAAATAGAAAAATAACAGAGCTTGAATCTACAAAAAGAGCCATGCAAAAAAATGGCAAAATAATTGGTTCTGAAATAACAGATCCATTAGAATCGGCAATTCTTTTGAAAGATAAAATTCAAAGAGGTCAAGAAAAACTTTTTCAAATATCAATCTACATGGGTTTAAGCGCCGACAGTCTAGAGCAACTAAACAAATTAACAACCATTCTCGAAACAGCAATGTCCACTCATCTTTTTTATATAAAGACAGCAGCTTTTCAACAACTTGAAGGCTTGCAATCTGTTCTTCCCCGTTCTGAAAACAAGCTTAATCAAAAAAGAAATTTGGATTCCTCATCAGCTGCTCTAACCTTCCCTTTTGTTTCATCAGAACTCGTTCAAGAAACAGGAATATTATATGGAATTAACAAATCAAATAATTCATTAGTTATCGTTGACAGATTTTTACTTAATAATGCAAATAGCATTATTTTTGCTCAATCTGGAAGCGGTAAAAGCTATGCTGCAAAAGTTGAAATACTTCGTCAACTTATGCAAGGAACACGCGCAATTATTATCGATCCTGAACGCGAATATAAACAGCTTGCAGAATCAGTTAATGGAACTTATATAAAACTTTCTGCAAAATCCCATGAAAAAATCAACCCATTTGATTTTTCTCTTACTTCAAACAATGATGGCGGTGATCTCGTTGAGCATATTCAAGATCTAACAGAAATTATTTCCCTTCTTGTTGGCTCTCTTACTACAGAAGAAAAAGCAATTGTAGACAAGGCAATAATTCAAACATACAAAGAGCATGGTTTTTCACTTAATGCCAAGAATATTTCAAAAAAAGACAAAGAATTTCCACTTTTAAAAGATTTCTATAAGGTGTTAAAAGACATGAAGCAAAAAGATCTTAGCAATAGACTGGAACGCTTTGTAAAAGGCTCTTTGTCATCTGTTTTTGACCAACAGACCAATATTGAGATTAATAATAGACTAGTGGTTTTTGATATTAAAGATTTGAATGAATCACTTCGACAAATTATGATGATGGTAATTGCAAACTTTGTAAATTCCCAGGTTAAATCAAATCCTCAAAAAAGAATATTAGTAATTGATGAAGGATGGATGCTTCTTGAACATCCAGAAAGTGCAAGATTTATTTCAGGCCTAGTTAGACGAGCAAGAAAATATTATCTAGGCGTAACAATTATTACGCAGCAAGCAAATGATTTTCTCACCCAAGAATATGGAAGAGCAATTGCAAGCCAATCCTCCCTTAGAATTCTAATGCGCCAAGATACGACAACAATTAAAAAAGTCGCACAAGAATTTAAATTAAGTGAATATGAAGAACACTTTCTTTTAACTTGCGATCGTGGAGAGGGATTAATTATAGCCGATCAAAATCATGTAGCCTTAAAAGTTGTTGCATCAGAAAAAGAACATCCACTGCTTACGACAGATCCTAAGGAGATATATTTAATCTAGTGAGTCCACTTCTAATTTCTACTATCTGGTCTTTTAAAAAAGAACTTATAATTGTTTCCTCAGCATTCCTAATAACTCTTTTAATTCCGGTCGTTGCTGTAATTCTTTTGACTAATTCAGGTATTGATATAATTTCCGACAGGCTTGCAACAAAAAACTTACAAACTCAGACAGTTACGATTCATGATCCAGCAACCGGAAAAATAATTAGCACTATAAATGTTAATACCTCTTGGCCTACAAATGGCGTAGTTACATTAGAATTTGGAGAGCCAAATCTACCCTATCAACTTTTCCATTCTGGAATTGATATAGCCAGTCCAAACGGAAAAGTGGGAAATCCAGTCACAGCTCTCATGCCTGGAAAAGTCATTTATGCAGGAGAGATATCTTGGGGGTTTGGAAAACATATAATAATAGATCACGGAAACAACGTAACCTCAATTTATGCCCATCTAGATAAAATTTACGTAGCTAAAGATCAAGAAATTAAAACTACAGATCAAGTAATAGGACTTGAAGGGGAAACCGGATGGGCAACTGGTCCACATCTCCACTTTCAGGTAAATGTTTTCGGAATACCCGTTAACCCAAGAACTTTTTTATCGGGAAACCCAAATTAATAAATACCTATGTTATAATATCGATATATGAATAATCCTAAATTCAGAAAAGAAGTAGGAGAAAGAATAAAAGCAGCTAGATTAAAAGCTAAACTCACTCAAGCAGAAGTGGCTAAAAAAGCCGGAATAAATACAAATTATTATTCTGTAATAGAACGTGGAGAAGTAAATACAACTCTTGAAAAATTACAAAAAATAAGTAAAGCTTTGGGGCTAGACGTTTCAGATATAACTAAGACTAAATAAATTTACCAAGCTTTAGGAAATTAAACATTTCCAAAGTAAATTCCTCACTTTCTATTCTTCTCATAATTTCTCTACTTTTTATTTGAGATAAAATATTAAGACTTCCTTCCCAGAGTATTTTTCGATCCAATATTGCCAACTTTCTGTGATGATTTCCAACACATATAAAGGTTTGTACGCCCATAGTTTCAAATTCGACAATTGCCTGCTCTGATTGGCTTTGTAATGACTCAGAATGTTCCCTTGGATCACGTGTAACAACATAGATTTTTATCTTCTTTTCAATTAATTTTTCGAATATGGGCATTAAGAAGGACATGCGCTCTGAAGTGATATATGGACTTTCTACAATAACCTCGTTCTTACAATTCAGAAGATCTCTAATAAAGATTTTATAAAAAGTCCTTTCATCAAATAAAGCAGAGGAAAACATCACTCATCCTCCTTTTTGGCTTGATAAGCCTCCATTAAGTTGTTAAAATGAGCCAAGAGCGGTTCAAAATAAGAGTCGTCAGG